>CAZWFJ010000007.1:0-41645 GCA_964633135.1 uncultured Puniceicoccaceae bacterium
CTCACCTGGACTAATCCTCTTTGAAATGTCAAGTTATTTATGGACGACTCCTTAGTATCATTTTTCGGGAGTCGGGGGGGCGAAAAGCTAAACCAGGTTTAAAATATATTGATACTTTGGGATGTTTTCGGAGAGGCGTAGCTTTTGGAGGAATTTATACGGAAAACTACAGGAAGTGTCGGTTTTTTTCACTTTCTGGGGACGACGCAGAATGACTTTGGAGAGCTTACTTTTTTAGGTTTGGGTCGGGGGAGCCGAAGAATTTTTCCAGATCGCGTCGATTTTTTTTCGTCGGCCTGCCCTGGCCTCGCGGGATCTGGAGTCTGGCGTTTTCCCGAAATTCGCGGGCGCGGGTCTTTTCCTCGTCGGTGGTTTCGTCGACGACTAGGTCAGGAACGCTATCGGCACCGACGCGTTTTTCCGCCAGCTCGACGACCCGATAGGTTCGGGTGATGTCGCGAAGACGTGTTTCGACGCGGTCACCCGGGCGAACCTTGGAGGCTGGCTTGGCCGGGTCTCCGTTGATACGGACCTTTGATTTCCGGCAGGCCTCGGTGGCCCGTGCCCTCGTTTTGAAGAGCCGAACGGCCCACAGCCATTTATCGAGACGAACGAATTCCATGAGATTGAAGTGCCAAATACTGACAAGCTCGGGCGGCGATGTCATTGAAGATTCCTAAGAAAATTCACGCATCGGATTTCCGGGTGTTGCCAGCGGAGGGGAATGTGGTAAAGCTACGGTTTGATGCCAAGCAATGCGAAAAAGCTTAGGGTCGGGGTAGCGGGTGTGGGCTATCTCGGTCGTCACCACGTGCGGATATACCATGAATTGAAAGATCACTGCGACTTTGCGGGAATCTTTGAGGTGGACGACGAGCGTGCGGCCGAGGCGGTGGACGTTTATCGATGCGCCCGATTTTCCTCATTGGAGGAAATGGCGGCGTCTTGCGATGCGGTGAGTGTGGTTGTGCCGACGGATCGACACGCTGAGGTTTCCTTACCGCTTCTGGAAGGAGGCTGTCATCTTATGGTGGAAAAGCCGATCTGCAAGAGCAGGGAGGAGGCTTCGGCCATTCTTGCCAAAGCTCGGGAAAGGGGACTGACAGTCCAGGTCGGCCATGTCGAACAGTATAACCCGGTGACGTCCTTTCTGGAGGAGGCGGTTCATCAGCCCAGATTCATTACAGCCGATCGCCTGGCACCATTCAACCCTCGCGGGACGGAGGTCGGGGTCGTGCTTGACCTGATGATTCATGATATTGGGGTCATCTTGCAGCTGGTCCGTTTGCCAGTTGAGCGGATCGAGGCGGTGGGGGTGGATGTGCTTTCGCAGTCGGAGGACATTGCCAATGCCCGAATTGTTTTCGAGGGCGGTTGTGTGGCGAATATCAATACGAGTCGGGTGAGTTTAAAAAAAGTGAGGGAAATCCGGGTGTTTCAGCCAGAGGCTTATCTTTCGCTCGATTTCATGAACCAGAGGGGCCATGTTCTGCGGAAGAGTTCGATGGGTTTGTCGAAGGAGGATATTCCTATCGAGCCGGGCGAGCCGCTGCGACTTGAGTTGGAGTCCTTTCTCTCGTGCCTGCGGAACGGCTCGGAGCCGAAGGTCTCGGGAGTCTCCGGCTTGCAGGCACTGGAAATCGCCCTGGAGGTCACCCGACAGATTCGCGAGGCTCAAACGGGCGCAGAATGAGTCGGTCGGGGAAAGTTCCGGACATTGAGCCATTCGCCGCCCCTCCCAGTGGGCGAGCCGACGTGTTGATCGTGGCGGGAGAGCACAGTGGGGATCAGCACGCTGCCACCCTGGTGAAAGACCTGCTTGAGGTGCGGCCTGATTTCAGGGTGAGTGCCCTGGGTGGACCGGCACTCAAGAAGGCCGGCGCACAGGTTTTGTACGAGTTGACGGAGCTTTCAGTTGTCGGCCTTGTCGAGGTGCTGGCTCATTATGGAGAGTTTAAGAAGCTCTTTGCCCAGACCGTGCAATGGATTCGGGATTTTCAGCCCAGGGTTATTTGTCTGGTCGATTATCCAGGGTTTAACCTGCGGTTGGCGAAAGCACTTCGCGAGCAGGGGATCAGCCGCAAAGGGGGGGGCGAAATCGTGGTACTTGGCTATATCAGCCCCCAGATTTGGGCGTGGAAGAGCAAGCGTCGGTTCAAGATGCAGGAGTGGTTGGACGAGATCGGAACCATTTTCCCGTTCGAGGTGGATTGCTACAAGGACACAACCCTTCCCGCATTTTTTCTCGGGCACCCGTTCGTCGATCCCCGGTTCTCGCTCCAGGTGGCGTATAATCCGGCGGGGCCTTTGCTTTTGTTGCCGGGCAGTCGCACTGCGGCCGTGAATCGAATCTTTCCGAAAATGCTGGCCGGTGTTGGTCGGGCGAGCGAAGTTCTGGCGGGGCGGACGGTTCGGGTCCTATACCCGGGGCCGCGAATCAAGGCCGCGCTGGAGAAGATTTTGTCCGAGGTGAAGCTTTCTTTCGAGCTGGAGCTGCGTTCGGTTTCGGAGGGGTCGGAAGGTGCCGCCGTTTTGACGAGCAGTGGGACGATGTCACTTCAATGTGCTCTGGCTGGAATTCCGGGCACGATTGTCTACCGGGCCCATCCGCTGACATATTTTGTCGGTCGCACATTCGTGAAGATCCCTTATCTGGGGATCGCAAATCTTCTCTTGGATCGACCGTTCTATCCGGAGTTTATCCAATCTTCGGCCTCGCCAGGGGCTTTGTCGGAGCGGATTGCGAAAATGTTGACTCCTGGGGCGGCGGCAGAGGCGAGCGGTGCAGCACAGGAGCTGGTCAAGATTCTCTCTGCGAATCGATACCTGGACCCGGCGGCCTGGGTGAAGAGTCATTTGGAGCCAGCGCAGCCGGGAGAGGTGATTGAGATGATCGCACCTCCGGTCGATCCTGCATCCATGGGGCAAATACGAAAACGGCCCGATCGTTAGTGCGCATAAAAAACCCCCGGGGGGATCCCCGGGGGCTTGTTCAGGATAGATTTGTCTTGGAGATCAGCCCTTGAGAGCTGCCTGGGCGGCCGCAAGACGGGCTACGGGAACGCGCGGAGGCGAGCAGCTCACATAGTCCAGACCAACGGAATGGAAGAACTGTATGGAGGAGGGATCTCCGCCATGTTCTCCACAGATTCCCAGCTTCAGATCCTTCTTCGTGGAACGTCCGTTCCGAACTCCAAGCTCTACGAGCTTGCCTACCCCCTTCTTGTCGATAGAGGCGAAGGGATTCTGCGGCATGATTTCCAGTTCTTTGTATTTGCCAAGGAAGGTTCCGGCATCGTCCCGGCTCATTCCGAGGCCCGTCTGGGTCAGGTCGTTTGTGCCAAAGCTGAAGAAATCTGCGGTTTCGGCAATCTCATCGGCAGTCACCGCACCGCGTGGCACCTCAATCATCGTGCCGACGAGGTACTGGAAGGTCACCTTCTTGGCTTTCATCACTTCCTCGGCCACGCGATGAATGATCTTGGCCTGATTTTTCAACTCATCGGCGAAACCGACGAGGGGAACCATCACCTCAGGAATCACCTTGATCGGGTTCTTCAGCTTGTAGCAGGCTGCGGCCGCTTCGAAGATGGCCCGTGCCTGCATTTCGGTGATCTCTGGATAGGAGATGCCGAGGCGGCAACCGCGGTGGCCGAGCATGGGATTGGCCTCGTGCAGAGCCCGAACCCGCTCGGAGATGACGCCTACATCGAGACCCAGGGCATTGGCCAGTTCCCGCTTGGAGGATTCGTCGTGCGGAAGGAACTCATGCAGTGGCGGATCCAGGAGGCGGATCGTAACTGGCCGCTCACCCATGGCTTTGAAGAGTCCCGTGAAGTCGCGGCGCTGGAAGGGCAGGAGCTTTTTCAGGGCCGCGCGTCGTTCGTCCTCATCGCTCGAGAGAATCATCTGCCGCATATAAGTGATGCGGTCACCCTCGAAAAACATGTGTTCGGTGCGGCAGAGTCCAATCCCTTCGGCACCGAGAGCCACAGCTGTCTTCGCCTGTTCGGGAGAATCAGCATTGGTCCGCACTCCCAGCTTGCGAGCCTTGTCGGCCCAGCTCATGACCTGCGCAAACAGCTGGTAGGTATAGCTCGACTCGGGCTTCTTCTTCCCATTGAGGACCTGGTCCACCTCGGAGGGGGCGGTGTCCACGTGGCCGGCATAGATCTCGCCCGTGGTGCCATCAATCGAGATATCGTCTCCCTCTTTCAGGATGGTCTTGCCCACGCTCAGGGTGCGGGCTCCATAGTTGATTACCACGTCGGCGGCACCGCAGACGCAGACTTTGTTCATCTGACGGGCGACCAGAGCGGCGTGAGAGCTGACTCCACCCCGGGAGGTCAGGATACCGTCGGCCGCGATCATTCCGCGCAAGTCTTCCGGGGTCGTTTCGACCCGGCAAAGAACGGCGTGGCCTCCGGTTTTGGCGACTTCCTCGGCCTTGTCCGCAGTGAAGCAGATCTTCCCGGATGCGGCACCTGGCCCCGCCGGAAGTCCCGTCGCCAGAACCTTCGCCTTCTTCAGGGCAGCCTCGTCGAAGACGGCAACCAGAAGGCTGGAAATCGAATCGGCAGGGATCTTGGTGAGGGCAACCTTTTGGTTGATCAAGCGCTCCTTAACAAGCTCCACAGCGATGCGAACCGCTGCGAGGCCCGTGCGTTTCCCATTGCGGGTTTGCAGCATGTAGAGCTTGCCTTCCTCAACGGTAAACTCGAAATCCTGCATGTCCTTGAAGTGGCGCTCCAACTGGCGGCGAACCTTTTCAAGTTCGGCGTGGGCGGATGGCATCTCCTCTTTCAGCTGGGCGATCGGCTTCGGGGTGCGGATACCGGCGACGACGTCCTCTCCTTGGGCGTTGATCAAATATTCGCCGTAGAAAACCTTCTCGCCATTGGCGGGGTCGCGGGTGAATGCCACGCCGGTTGCACAAGAGTCGCCCATGTTTCCGAAGACCATCGCCTGCACATTGACGGCGGTGCCCCACTCGGCGGGGATGTTGTACTTTTGGCGGTAAAGAATCGCACGCTCGTTCTGCCAGGAGCTGAAGACCGCCCCGATGGCTCCCCAAAGTTGTTCGTAAACGTCTTGTGGGAAAGCACTCTTCGTGCGGGACTTGATCAGGGCCTTGTAGCGGGAGATTAATTCTTTGAGGTTTTCGGCACTCAGCTGATTGTCCAGCTCGACACCAACCTCTTTTTTCAACTCATCGAGGCAGGCATCAAATGGTTCATGGTCGTTTTCGTGAAGGGGCTGAACGCCCATCACCACATCACCATACATCCCGATGAAACGGCGGTAGCAATCGTAGGCGAAAGCCTCGTTGCCGGATTCCTTCGCGAGAGCTTCGACCGTCTTGTCGTTCAGCCCAAGGTTCAGAATCGTGTCCATCATCCCGGGCATTGACTCGCGTGCTCCCGAGCGGACGGAAAGGAGCAGTGGCTTCGAAGCACCCCCGAATTTCTTCCCGAGCTGTTTCTCGATCGAGACAACGGCAGCCCGGAGATCCTTATCGATCGTCGCAGGATACTGGCGTCCGTTTTCATAGAAGTAAGTGCAAACTTCGGTTGTGATCGTGAATCCGGGGGGAACGGGCAGGCCAATGCGGGCCATCTCGGCCAGGTTGGCTCCCTTTCCGCCGAGAAGGTTGCGGAGCTTGGAACTACCGTCGGTTTTCGCGCCGAACTCGTAGATGCTTTTATTAGGTGCGGCAACGCGAGTTGTGCGCTTCGCTGCTTTGCGAACTCCCTTGCGGGCCGCCTTTTTCGTAGCTTTTTTTGCTGACATACTGATTTTGTGGGTTTGAAACGGTGCTTCTCCGGTGTCGGAAAGATGTTGAGAAAATAGCTGTCTCACAGACTGTCAACGGAATAGCGACCTTGATTGAAGGCTTTTCTGATTCAGAGGCATCCAAGCAGCTCAGAATCGTTTGTTATGAGACGATGAAAGCGGACCGGGGCCTGATGGAAACCGGTTCTCGGATCGCCTTTGGAGAGGTTGCAAACGGCAAGATCCGGCTTCTACCTTCAAGAAAGCCCGCATAAAAAATTGGACCCGGCTATTGCTCGTCGCTGGCGAAAATGGCCTGACAGTAATCCTTTGCGGAAAAAGGCTGGAGGTCTTCGGGGCGTTCGCCGAGGCCGACGTAGTAGATGGGGAGCCTCATTTCACGGAAGATTCCGACGAGGGCTCCTCCGCGGCTGGTTCCGTCCAGTTTGGTAATGACGAGTCCGGTGAGGTCAAAGGCCTCGTGGAAGATCCGGGCCTGCTGAATTGAGTTCGTCCCGTGGCTGCCATCGACGACGAGCCATCGTTCTTCGGGGGTTCCCTCGCGCTGTTTTCCGAGAACGCGGCGGACCTTTTTCAATTCCTCCATCAGGTTGCTTTTGGTGTGAAGGCGCCCGGCGGTGTCGAGGACGAGGAGGTCCTTGCCGCGTTTCCTGGCGGCGGCGAAGCTGTCGAAGGCCACAGCTGCGGGGTCGGCACCCTGATGGCTTCCGATCACCTCTAACCCCAGCCGTTGGCTCCAGACCTGCAGTTGTTCGTTGGCGGCGGCGCGAAAGGTATCGCAAGCACCGACCAAGACGGAGGAGCCTGCCTCCTGAAAGTGCCAGGCGATTTTGGCCGAGGTGGTCGTTTTCCCGGAGCCGTTCACCCCGACAAGAGCTACGACGGTTGGTTGATCCCCCCCGGGTGTGAATTCGGCTTCGGCACCGGAGAGGATACCCTCCAAGACGCGGGCACCAATCTCGGCGGCGTCTTTGCCGCGTAGCTCTTTGTTTTTCCGGTATTCGCTGCGGATCGCCTCCATGACCTCCTCGGCAGTCTCGACGCCGAAGTCCGCACCGAAGAGTGCCTCTTCGATTGCGTTCAGCGAATTCTCGTCGAGCTTGGCGCGTCCGAAAACGCCCCCGACTGCACTGGTCAGCCCTTTGGTGGTTTTGGAGAGGCCATCCCGGAACCGGCGGAAAAATCCTTTTTTCTTCTCGTTCATGGGATCAGGCTAAATGGCTATTGGGCTTCGCGCAAGGGGCGTCCGAGTTCGCCGGACATACGGTCGAGGATTCCGTTCAGGAAGCGGCGGCTTTCCTCATTCGAATACTCCTTGCCGAGGTCAATGGCTTCGTTGATCGTGACCACAGGAGGGATGTCCTTGCGGTGGAGCAGCTCGAAGCAGGCCATGCGCAGGATGGCCAGATCGACCCGGGCGATACGATCGAATTTCCAGTTGCTGGCGAGGGCCTGGATCTTTTCGTCGATCTCATCGAGGTTAGCGATGGTTCCGTGGATTAACTCCTCGGCGAACTGGTAATACTCGCGCTCGTTTTCCTGGCTCTCGAAAAAGCTCAGGAGTAGATCGTTGAGGATCTCGTCCCGATTTGATTCGTAGAGGTAGAGGAACTGCATGGCAGCCACGCGATTTTGTCGGCGACGGGAAGGCTTACGGGTCGGGGCGGCGGAATCCTCCGCATGAATATTTTTTGGCATGGAAATTCAGATTCTCAGGTTGGCCAGGGCGACGGCGGCCCTGGCAAATTCGGCACCGCGGTCGACCTTGTCGCCCAGCCGGTCGGAGGCCTGTTGCTCGGTATTCACCACAAGAATACCATTGACGACCGGGACGCCCGAATCGGAGCCAATTTGTTGCAGGGATGCGGCGGTGGAGTGGCCGATCACCTCGTGATGGTTTGTTTCCCCGGCGATAACGATTCCGAGACCGATCAGGGCATCGAACCGGGA
This sequence comes from uncultured Puniceicoccaceae bacterium, assembly GCA_964633135.1. Lineage (GTDB taxonomy): Bacteria > Verrucomicrobiota > Verrucomicrobiia > Opitutales > Puniceicoccaceae > Puniceicoccus. The sequence goes on from CAZWFJ010000007.1 coordinate 7,744, forward strand.
GGTTCGGGCCATGCGGGCTGCGGCGTAGGGGATCTCCATCGATCCGGGGACACGGACCAGGCTTATCTGGCCGGAGTCGACTCCCAGCTTCCCGAGTTCGGCGGCGACGAGCCGCGCCAGTTTGTCGACCCGCTCGCGATTGTAGCAGGCGGCGATTATGCCGATTCGAATTCCCGACCCTGCGAGGGACGGATCGGATGTTCCGGGATCAAAACTCATGCGGATGGGTCCTTTGCAAAGGCGTGGTTTACGACTTTCACCTGGTCGACGATCTCAAGGTCGTAGCCCTCGAGGGCGATTACTTTGCGGGGGCGGGCGGTCAGGAGGCGAATCTTGCGCAGGCCCAGCTCCGAGAGGATCTGTGCGCCCATCCCGTAGTCACGAAAATCCATGGGAGCACCGCCGAGGCCGTTTTTCTCGAGCAGTTTTCCGGTCTTGGGATCGAGCTTAAAACCGCCGTGGGACTGCTCGATATAGACGACGGCTCCCTTGCCTTCCTCGGCGATGCGTATCATTGCGGGGCGAACGAGATTCTCGCGGAAGCTGGCCCCGAAAACATCGGAGAGCAGGTTCTCGCCCTGGACCCGGACGAGGGTGGGTTCCCCGTCGAGCACGCCCATGGTCATGGCCAGGTGTACCCGATTATCGAGGATGCTGCGGAAGAGGTGGAGATCGAACTCACCGAATTCGGTCTGAACCTTGCGGCAACCGATGGGCTGGACGAGTTTCTCGCGCTTATGGCGGTATTCGATCAATTGTGCGATGGAGATCATCTTGAGACCGTGCCGCTTCTTGAACTCAAGTAGCTCGGGGAGGCGGGCCATCGTGCCGTCCTTGTTCATGATCTCGCAGATGACTCCGCTGGGGTGAAGTCCGGCGAGAGTCGCGAGGTCCACTGCAGCCTCGGTGTGGCCTGCGCGTTGGAGCACGCCGCCCGGGCGTGACCGGAGCGGGAAAATATGGCCGGGTTGGACGAGCATATCCGGGGTCGCATCCGGATCGGCGAGAATGCGAATCGTGCGTGCCCGGTCGTAGGCGCTGATCCCGGTTGAAATGCCCTCGGCGGCGTCAACGCTTACGGAAAAATCCGTCCGCTGACTCTCGCGGTTGTCCACCACCATTTGGTTGATTCCGAGCCGGGTGAGCTGGTGGCTCAGGGTTGGCACGCAGATCAAGCCGCCAGCCTCCTGGATCATTTGATTGATGGCCTCGGGCGAGACTTTGGAGGCGGCCATGACCAGGTCGCCCTCGTTCTCGCGATTCTCGTCGTCCGTAACAATAACCAGCTTCCCCGCAGCGATCTCAGCCACGGTGTCTTCGATCGAATCGAAGGCTTCGCCTCTGCTGAATGGTTCCGTCACCCTGTTAGTCCGCGCAGATCTCTTCCGGTTGGAAGAACCGATCGATCTCGATCGCGGCGTTTTCGACGCTGTCCGAGGCGTGGACGACATTTTTCATTTTGTCGGTTCCGAGATCGCCGCGAATGGTTCCGGGTGCTGCCTGGGTCGAGTCTGTTGGGCCGAGGAGATCCCGGATTTTACGGACCACATCCTCGCCGGAGAGGACGAGCAGGACAACGGGGCGCGAACTCATAAATGACTCGATCTCCGGGAAGAAAGGTTTGTCGGCGACGTGTGCGTAGTGTTCGCGGAGGACGGAGGAATCGAGCTGTGCCATTTTGGCTGCGACGATGGCAAAGCCGGCGTTCTCGAATCGCGAGATTACCTCGCCGGCCTTTCGGGCGGCCATGCAATCGGGCTTAAGGATGATAAGGGATTTTTCCATATTGATTGATTTGTAATCTGGCGTTTTTGCTAAATGTGGATGGCCTCGCCGTAAATGGCGGCGGAGGCCTCCATGAGAGCCTCGCTCAGGGTAGGGTGGGCGTGAATGGTTTCGTGAATCTCCTCAGCGGTGGCCTCGACTTTCATCGCCAGGGCGTACTCGGCGATGAGTTCGGTGGCCTCGGCCCCGACAATGTGGGCTCCGAGGATTTCGCCATACTGGTCATCGACGAGGAGCTTTACGAAGCCCTCCGAGTGGGAGGAGGCTACGGCCTTTCCCGATGCGGTGAAGGGGAATTTGCCCACTTTGTACGGGGTTTTCTCCTCTTTGAGTTTCTCCTCGGTCTTGCCGATACTGGCAACCTGTGGCTGGCAGTAGGTGCATCCGGGGAAGACGCGGACTTTCTCCGGGGAGTGTTTCTCGAACATCCCGCGAACGGCCTGAACCGCTTCCCAGGTAGCGACGTGGGCGAGCCAGGGGGGGCCGATGATATCCCCGGCGGCAAAAACACCGGGAAGGCTGGTCTCGTAGTTCGCCTGCGTCCTGATGTAATTGCGGTCCATTTCAAGGGAGACTCCCTCACCCAGGAGTCCTTCGGTGTTGGCCTGCACTCCGATGGCGACGAGGATCTTTTCCGCATCGATCTTTTCGGTCTTGCCGGCCTTGGCGAGGGACAGGGAGACCTTCGTCTTCATGGGCTTGATGTCCTCGACCTTAGTGTCCGTATGACAGTCGATCCCCTGCTTTTTGAAGGCCCGGGCGATCGCATCCGAGGCATCATTGTCCTCGACGGGCAGCACCTTGGGCAACATTTCAACCAGGGTAACCTTGGTGCCAAGTGCGTTGAGAAAGTAGGCAAACTCCGCACCAATGGCCCCGGCACCAATGATGACGATCGACTTTGGCTGTTCGGTCATGGCGAGGGCGTCGCGGGAGTTCATCACCCGGTCCCCGTCGTGCTCGACACCGGGAATCATCCGCGGCTTGCAGCCGGTGGCGATCAGGATCTTGTCCGCTTCGAGCGTTTTGCCCTTATCGGGACCCTCGAACACGGTAACCTTGTTGCCCTTATCGAGCCGGGCCTTGCCGCGAACGTAGTCGACTTTGTTTTTCTTGAAGAGGAACTCGATTCCTTTCGCCATTTGGTCGGCAACATTGCGCGAGCGTTTCATGACCTTCGGGAAGTCAATCTCGATCTCGCCGGCCTTAAAGCCGAGATCCTGTGCATGGAGCATCTGCTGGTATAACTCGGCACTGCTCAGGAGAGCTTTTGAGGGGATGCAACCCCAGTTCAGGCAGGTGCCGCCCGCGCGCTCCATCTCCACGCAGGCCACTTTCTTGCCGAGCTGGCCAGCCTTGATCGCTCCCGCGTAGCCCGCCGGGCCGCCGCCGATGACCACTAAATCGTATTTCGTCGTTTGGTTGCTCATGTTTGCTTCTGAGTAAAATAAAATCACGCGTGGGAAGAGTCCACTTGTAACCAGAGTTTCAATGGAGATCGTGGAGAAAGGCAAGGCCATCCCGCCGATGGATTCGAAATCGGCTCATTGGCTTCGAGGAGGTGGCATTCTCAGATGTCGATAACGTCATCGTCCTTTTCCTTGCGGTCGCTGCCGGGCGGTTTTCCGGGTGCCTCTGTCGACCTTCGGAAGCCTCGTCGATGGACGGTTACCTGCCGGAAGCGTTGATCGGTATTCCCGGTCACGGCCATTGCGCCCAGGGTGAAGAGGCTGACCCAAAGGGCACTCCAGAAGGCTGCTCCCCAGTTCTCCAGAGTAAACCCGGGAATGAGGGAGGAGGTCAGCATGACGAGAAGGGCGTTCACGACCCACAGGCCCAACCCGAGGGTCAAGACCACGAAAGGGAGCATCAGGAGTACGAGAAGGGGCTTGATCAGGGTGAGGAGGACCCCGAGGAGCAGGACCGAGAGTCCAAGACTCATCCCGCTGGCAAAGGACACCGATCCAGCGGTCCACTGGGCGACGCCGAGGCCGAGGGTGACGGCGATCAATCGGAGAATAAAGGGAATGGCGGCCATGAGGGGAGTAAAGCACAGTAGGGTAACCCGACGAAACTCCAAACTTTCTTCTGGCTGGAAATTTTCCCGGATCTGTGATTCGGTACCGGTGTTAATGATAGCGACACAGCCAGATTTTACTCCATACGTGATTGAGCCGAAGACCCGTAGCGGGGATTTGAGCGAGATCCAGCGGGAAATCATCGCTCTGAAAAGGGAAAAAAACGCGGTGATTCTCGCTCACAACTACCAAGTGAACGAGATTCAGGAGGTGGCCGATTATCTGGGCGATTCGCTCGGCTTGGCCTTCCAGGCGGCCGAGACCAAAGCGGATCAAATCCTTTTCTGCGGGGTTCATTTCATGGCGGAAACGGCGAAGATCGTCAATCCCTCCCGCAAGGTCATCCTCCCGGACCTGGACGCTGGCTGCTCGCTCTCCGATTCGTGCCCGCCCGCGAAGCTAGCTGCCTACAAGGAGGAGCACCCGGAGGTCTATGTGGTTGCCTACATCAACTGCTCTGCCGGGGTGAAGGCTCTTTGCGATGTGATCTGCACCAGTGGTAATGCGGCGAAGATCGTCAGCCGGGTGCCGGAGGACCGGGAGATTCTCTTCGTTCCGGATCAGAACCTTGGGCAATGGGTGAGTGAGAAAACAGGGCGTCAAATGCGCTTGTGGCCGGGCAGCTGCTACGTCCATGTGCTCTTCACGGTTCAATCCATTCAGCGGGTGAAGGATCAATTTCCGGGGGCACCGGTGGTGGCGCACCCCGAATGTACCAATGCCGTGCGGTCCGTGGCTGACCATGTTTGCAGCACCGAAGGCATGGTGAATTTTGCCCGGGAGTTTGCGGGGGAGAACATCATCGTCGCCACCGAATCGAGCATGCTGCACCGGCTGCGGCGGGACGTGCCGGAGAAGCGCTTCATCGCTGCCCCTGCGCAGCAAGTGGCTTGCGGCGACTACCGCACGGGCACTGCCGACCGCAGTGCCTGCAACTATTGCCGCTACATGAAAATGAATACGCTTGAGGGAGTCCGGGACGCACTGAAATACGGTAAGCCGGAGATCCTCATGGACGAGGAAATCCGCCAGAAGGCTTACGTTCCCCTCAAGCGGATGCTGGACTGGAGCCGTTGAGGGAATTTAGGGTCAGGGCAGACTCCCCAGCTGGCCCCGCGAGAATTTTTCCCCAAAGTCAATCTTCCCCCCGGTCCGCACCGGTTCGACCATCCAGGCTTCCCCGGGTCGGGTGACGATCCCGAGGAACTCGCCGGCCCGGGTAAACGCAAGGTTCCCGGCGGAGGGCGAAAACTGGCCGAAAAGGGCGGAAAAAACGCGGCTGTCGACCTCGAGGTGGCTCGGTTTGGCCGTATCGATCCGAAAGCCGCTCTCCCCAAATCGGGACTCGGGCAGGTCGACCACGACCATGTCTTCGAAGCGAAATGGATCGGCAGCGGCAGCGAAGGTTTTGACCTCGAGCCGGTCGACAATCTCTTCGGTGAGGGGCAGGAACAAGAGGGTCCGATCCTGATCGAGGATGCCCATTTGCGGGATGCGGAAGCGAGTGTCCCCTGCCTCCAGGTAGGCATTGAGGCTACGGATGAATTTGCGGCGTTCCGGGTCGGCAAACGGGGTCTGCGAAAGCTGTACCCACAGGATGGGGCGACCGTCAATGCGGGTGATCACGGTGTCGACCGATTCCTCAAAGGGGCTGTCGCCAAACAATCCCGAACGGGATCCCTCCCAGCGCAGTTGAACCCGGTTCTCGTTGGCTTCCCGGTAGATTTCGTTGGTGCTTTTCGGACGGAGGCTTCGCACCTCTTCCGTGATCTCGGTTGAGGCTTCGGCTAGGCGGGAGACCCCTTCGGTCAGGGTCTCGGCCTGTTGGCGGAGTTGCTCTTTTTCCTGGCGCTCCAAACCGATCGTCTCGCGTGCGGTATCAAGAGAGGAGGTGAGCAGTTGCTTTTCGCGTTCGGCAGTCGCGACCTCGTTCGCCAGTCGCTGGCGCTCGGTCTCGATCTCGGCCTGTCGTCGCTCTGCGAGCTGGAGTTCGCGGGAACGCTCGGCGAGAGCCGCTTCCAGCCGGGTCAGTTCCTCGGTCCGCTTTTGTAGTTCCGCCTCACTTGTGTCCGCACGGGAAGCCAGATCCTCCACCGTGGACGCGAGTTGTTCGGCCTCGGCGGCGGCCTGGGCGCGCTCGGTCGCGAGCCGGTCGCGTTCTGCCTGGATCGCGGACGCCTGAGCCTCGGCGGCAGCTCGCTCCCTGGCAATCCGCTCGTTCTGCGCACGGACCTCGGCCAGCATTTGCTCCCGCTCGGCCAGAAGCTGCTCCCGCTCGGCGATCGCGCTTTCTTTCTCGGTCAAGGTTTCACTCAGTTCCTCGCGGCTGGATTCCATCGCCACGAGTTCGGCCTCGGCGCGCTGGAGTTTTTCCTCAAGCTCCGCCTGGGAGGATTGCTCGGCCGCAAGAGCGGATGCCAGGAGATTCATCATGGCCTCGTCCTGCCCGGATTCGGCTGCCTCGACGAGCACAGCCGAATCCTCCTCCGTGGTGACTGGCTGGCCCGTTTGCTCGAAGTTGGCCAGGGCGAGCAGGCTCAGGAGGAGGAAGTCGCAGACGACGAGTAGGAGGCTCCGGTTCATGAGAAATGGGTCCGCAGGGTAGGGGAGATTTCAGGATGTACGGCTGCCAGCGAGAATCAGACGCCGCTTGAGAGGGCGCAGATGGAAAATCTTGAAAAAGGAGACGAAAAGGATCCCGAACAATGTTGAGGCATAAGCGGCCATGAGGCTGGCTTCCACGATTCCTACCGCGAGAAGGATCAGGGAAGCCACCGTTCCTCCGAGACCGAGATAAAGGCCGCTGTCGAAGAGATTTTCCTCGTTCTCGAGTAGCTTGATCTTGATTTCTTCGGGGATTCGCTGGCCACGTATTTCGGAGAGCTTAACGAGGCAAAAGACGTAGAGTCCGAGCTGGAGAACAAGGAAGATCGAAAGAATCAGGAGTGTGACCTGGTCTATGGTAATGGAATTCATCATGGTGCCGGTAGTCGAAGAATTAGTGATGGAAGCAAGCGAAAGTGATGAGCTGTTGGCAACGTGGCGGGGGTCCGGTTGTTGAAACAGGCTCGGTTCAAATAAGAAAAAAAGAGTAGCGGTAAGAATCGAGGCAAGAATGCTTTTACGCAAAAGATTCTGAAGAAAACCAGGCTTTCCGAGATAACGGTCACCCGGATTGGGGAGAATTGTCGAGAACGCGTAGACAAGGCAAATAAAGGCAATAAAAAAGAGACCGATCCGAATCGAAAGGGCCAGATCGGGCCGGTGGTAAACGAAGTGGGCGGGTTCGGGAAACCCTTTTAAGGAAAGAGTTGCGGGCAGGAAAAAATCGTCACGCAATGGCAAGTTTTTCCCGACCAAAAATCGAACCGCGCCCGGACCCTCCCCAAAGGCTTTGCGCAGGTCCTCTTCCGCAGTATTTGCCTGGTCCTCCAGATAGGTGCGAACTGCGGACGGGTCCGCACCGGCCAAGATGATTCGGAGCACAAAAGGACGCGAGTTCGGGGCTTGCTCGGCAACCATCCGGGCGATCGTGAGGAAGTCGGAGGGATCTCGATAGGAGCTGAAGGATTGGGCCAAAGCCTCGAAGGGACTCACGGATCCCCATACCGAGATTTCTTCGCAAAACGAATTCCACCGTTGCAGGTCTTCTGCATTCGAGGAGGAGGAGGCCCAGGAGACAAGCGTGGAAAGAAAGGCGGGCTGAAAATTTCGCTCGGCGGCGAGAAAGCCTGTGAGAATGGCCCCGATTCTTGCCGGAAGGAGGGCAAGCCGGGCCTCGGGTGGGGTCCTTGCCTCCGGTTCGGCGGGAATTTGCAGGATCAGGCGGCGAACCCCCTCCAGATCCGATTGGTCCAGAGCCGCTACCGCCGCACGGCGCTGCCGCGCGGAGAGAAGTGCCTCGGTGGCGACGTCGGCTTGGTCCTCCTGAACCTGGTTCCACAGGGGAAATATCTCGCTGTGAAGGTTCTGGCCAGAACTCCCATCCTCGAGAAGAAAGCGGGCCGCCACGGGATTGCCGCCCACGATGAGGGACTCGCCGACTTCGTTGAGGCTGGGTCCCCCTTCGGCAGCAGCCTCAAGAACCGAGGGATCGACGGCTCGGAAAAAGGCCGGGATCAGGTATGCACTGGCCCCGAAAACCAGTGCCAGAATGATCCAAATGATTGTTCGGGCTGGCCGCATGGGAGTAGGGGACAATACGAGAAGAGGAGATGCAATTCCGAATGCGCAAAAAGACGCTATTCCGAAGTCCGCCAATCGACCAGCTCGCCCCGGACCGACTCTCTTCCGCGCCACCAGGAGCGGCTGAGCCGAATCGCCAGATCAATCGCGGTACCAACCGGGGGCATGCGCTCGGCCATCCTCCACCCAATGACCTGCACCCCCTCCGCACCCGGCAGATCAAAACGAATGTGGTCGCGCCCCATCAGGCGGGCGGGCTGCTCCAACCGGACGCTCCGAACGGCGATGACCGGTTCCGGATTCTCCTGCCCGAAAGGACCCAGTGCCTCCAATTCGAGAACCGTTCGGCGGGAGACGGAGCAGGGTTCGGTCGTGGCGTCGATGCGCAGGGTCTTGGAAGGCAGTTTTCCCCGGCACTCGTTGCGAACGGACTCGGCAAACGCCTCGGCAAAGGCATCAAGGTCTGCTCCGTCGGTGCTGAGTCCCATTGCCGCCGGATGCCCGCCCCATTTGGGCGGTTGCACTGAGCAGCCCTTCATCACCGCGAGTAAGTCCATCCCTGCAACCCCCCGACCTGAGCCTTTGTAACCACTTCCATCCCAGCCCAGTACGATCGCCGGGCGGTGGTAGCGGCGGGCCAGGCGACCCGCGACGATCCCAACGACCCCCGGATGCCACTCCTTGTCCCAGACGACAATGCCCATCGGGGGCTTTTCGCCGATCCTCTCAATCGCCGCCTCCGCAACCTGCCTCTCCAGGGTCCGTCGCTGGCTGTTTACCGAATCCAGTTTGCGCGCCAGGTCGAATGCCTGGCGATTGTCGTCGGTAAGCAATAAATCCAGGGCCAGCGCGCCTGTGTCGATCCGCCCCCCGGCGTTGATGCGCGGCCCGATGCGAAAGCCGATATCCGTGCTGCGCAAGGGGTTGCCCGTATCCACTTGAGAAACCTGGAGGAGTGCCTTCAGCCCGCAATTATGGGTCTTGGCAAGCTGCTTCAACCCGTGGTGAACAAAGATTCGGTTCTCCCCACGCAGTGGCACAAGATCGGCCACCGTTCCCAAGGCGACTAAGTCCAGGAGTCCCCGGAGGTTCACTTTGTCCCGAACTCCGTCATGATCCTTCTCCCACTCCCGCACCAGGGCGTGGATCAATTTGAAAACGAGGCCGGCGGTGCAGTGCCATTGGAACTCCGGTTGGGCCTGCACCGGAAGATGAGGATTGATAAGCAAGCACCTGTCAGGAAGATCGGGGTTGTCCTCGCGAACATGATGATCGACCACAATTACCTCCGTCCCGTGGTTCGCGATCCACTCCAGTTCGACTTCCGAGCGCGTGCCGCAGTCGAGAACAAGAAGCAAATCCGGAACTTCCTTTGAGAACGAGCGTTCCAGTGCCGCCCGGCTCAACCCATATCCCTCCTCGAGTCGATCCGGGATGAAAGGATGAATCTCCCCGCCAAGACTCCGCACCGTTCGGGCGATGAGGGCGGCACTGCTGATGCCATCAACATCGTAGTCGGAGAATACGCCAATCTTGCGCTTCCCTTCGATGGCCCGGGAAAGATTCCGGGCCGCCTCCCGGCAATGCCGCAATTCATAGGGATCCAGAATACGCTCCAGCCGGGGAGAGATCCATTCCTCCGCTCCTTCCGGATTGTCTCTCAGTCGCTGCAAGAGTACCCCCGCTGCCAGCAGTGAGAGCCCGGTCCGTCCGGCGATCTGCTCCGCATCCGCTGCGGAGGTGACTATGGTTTCCCAATTTTCGTAAGCACTAATCATCATTGTTGCGCCCCAGTCTGCCATTTTTCCCCGCATCTCCGCCACCTTAAACCCCAATGGCACTCGGTTAAGGCCGAAATCGAAATCGCTATCGTACCGAGCGGAGCGACATCAACAAATCGCTATCGGGTTTCGAATATTGTAACCTATAGCGAATCAGCTTCTTAAGAATTCTCGATTTCGATCCCGATCCCGATCCCGATCCCGATAGCGAATCATCGCTTAACCGAGTGCCATTGACCTTAAACCCGTACATAAAAATTTTGCCCAATTGCAAAATTACGTAAGTTTCAGTCTTGAAATTTCTAAATATTGATGCTTAGTCTCCTCTCCCTGAACAAATCACTGCTCAGAAAGAAAGTTAATAATTATGATACAAGACATCGATAGTGAACTTCGCCGGCTCGAACAGGAAGCCGCGAATCTGGAAAAACAAAAGGCCGATCTTCTCAGGAAGCAGCAACAACAAGAGGAGCAACTCAAGAAGCTGGACAACATACTTGAGCAAAGTGGTTACAGCAGTGCTAAGCAGTTGATTGAAGATCTTATGGTCCGCTTTAAGATCTCTCCCTCCCAGTTGAACAAGAGATCCTCATCCATTGAAGGCGGGCGCACGCGCACAACCGTAAACGCAGATCTTCGCGACGCCATCAGTGCCGATCTGGCGGCCGGAATGTCAAAGTCTGCCGTCGGTCGAAAGCATGGTGTCAGCTACATGGTCGTGCGAGGGGTGGAAACCGGTAAATACCAGAACCTCTAACCAAGTTCTCTCTGCCTTCATTCCGGCAGGTGATTCAAGGCGGCAAAATTTCGGTTTTGCCGCCTTATTTGTTTAACCATCTTGACTTCCGACTCGGTCCTCGATTTCATCCCTCTCTTTCAAAGCCCGGTGGTGTAATGGTAGCACAACTGATTCTGGTTCAGTTTGTCGGGGTTCAAATCCCTGCCGGGCTGCCAAACCCCAATAGTGCTGGGGTCAATGGCACTCGGTTAAGGCCGAAATCGAAATCGCTATCGTACCGAGCGGAGCGACATCAACAAATCGCTATCGGGTTTCGAATATTGTAACCTATAGCGAATCAGCTTCTTAAGAATTCTCGATTTCGATCCCGATAGCGAATCATCGCTTAACCGAGTGCCATTGGCGTCAGGCCGTCCCGGACGCAATCTCAATCGCTTCGGCCGTAGTCTTGAAGTTTATCTTTGCGAAACGATTCAGGGCCTCGGGACCAAATTTCCGCACGAGACGGACCGCCTGCTGCTTGACCTGGGCACTCGCTCCTTTGAGAAGAGGTTCTCCAGCTTTCTCGGATAGGGCCACCATCTGCCGGACATACAGGGCACGGGCCACGATGGATGCGGCGGCAACGGCCGGGTCGGACTCGGCCTTGGTCATCATCCGCAGATCAATGGGCACATCCTTGAGATTGCGCTGAACCAGGGGCTGCTTCGAGAATTGGTCCAACATCCCCCATGGCACCGGTTTTACGGCCAGGGCCTCCTTTAACGCCGTCGAATGCATCCAGGCCAGGAGACGATTGGTGTTCGAACCAAATTTTTTGTACAGTGTGTTGTACTTCTCCATTCCCATGTGGAGAGTTTTCACGATGACTCCAGATGTCTTGCGGATTTCTTTCTCAAGGGCAAAAATACGCGCGTCCGAGCCAATCGTCTTGCTGTCCTGAATGCCGTTTTCAATCCAATGGCGAACCGCTGTGCCGTCTGCAATGACACAAGCGACCACCAGCGGTCCGAAAAGATCCCCCTTGCCGCTTTCGTCCAGCCCCGCATGTGGTTCAAACCATTCGGGATGGTGAATCTCATCGTAACCAAGACGAGGATCCCCAGTCACCTGCGGTTCGAGAATATCGCGAACAAAATCTTCCGTTCCCTTGCCCTGGATGACCATTTTTCCGCTCGTGTAGCAAACGATGTTGAAGTTCTCCCCCTTGAAAGCGAATTCTGCATAGTCGACGTCGAAATCAAAGTAGGGGCCATTGGACAATAGAGTCCGGAGCTTGCTTCGCTGGTCAGCGTCGAGCTTGAGAGTGTACACGGCCTTCTTCTTCGGACCTTCTTCGGTTTTTGCTTTTCGTGCCATAAATTGCGGATCAGATTCTCAGTTTAACCGGAAGGGAACAAGGATTTATCGCGCCTGATTGACTTCCCGAGGTGGGTCGGGTTATCATTTGGGACGAAATGCGCGGTTTAGGGTATATTTGGCTTTTCGCTCTGTGCGCTTGCCTGCTCGGAGCCGTCGAAAAAGGGCCTCGGGCAATGCCGATGTCTGATGATCCAACGGTCAGGGATCGCTTTGAGGCGGCCCTCGATCTGCACCAGGAAGGAGTCGAGGGAGACGAAGAGGCTGTGATCGCCGCCCAGGAGATTCTCGAGGAATTGCTGGCAGAGAATCCCAAGGATGCCCGGGTCCGCGCGTTCCTCGGCAATCTTTACACCTTGCGAGCCCGCGATGCCATCTTTTACCGGAAGTCGAGTTGGCTCAAAAGAGGTCTCGCTACTCTCGATGAAGCAGTCGAGATGGCCCCTGACGATCCACATGTCCGCTCGGTGCGAGCGGTCAATAGCTATAGACTTCCCCGGATCTTTCGCCGAAGAGAGGTGGCCGAGGAGGATTTTGCCGTACTCCTGGACTGGAAGAAGAACGATCCCGGGAAATATTCCGATTCCCTCCTGCGCTTCGTTACCTATCACGCCGGACAGTTCTACGAGGACGTAAACCAGGATAAAGCACTTTCCCTCTACAAAGAAGCGCTGGAAATTCCTGCCGACAGTGTCTCCGATGAGCAAATCCTTATCGCGATCCAGGAAATTGAATAAGCCCCGAGTTTTTCCAGCCTGTCTGAATTGGTGGCTTCTTGCCGAATGTTTCGTCACTCTTCTGCCGATATAGCAAAAATTTTACATAACCGCCCGGGCCGACTACCTTTTTTTAACCTGGTCGACTCGATAAACGCAGGCTGCTCCGATTTCGGATCTTTACTCTAAAAACTTGATTCCTTTTCCAATCGCCGCATCGTTAGGACTCATGGCTAGAAATTTCATGCTTCTTACCGCCTTGGTTCTCTTGGGAGTGGGTTGTGCATCCAGCCCGGAATACGGCACAGAGTCCAGTCCGCTCATCCGCGAAATTGAGAGCGAGAGCGATGTGAAAGATTTGGAGCAGAAGATAAAGGAAGAGAATCGGCGTGCTCGCGAGAACGAGGAGGAACCCATCTTCAGCTACGATGAGGAGGGGGTCCCGGAGTGATCGGGTTGGGGTGCGGTTGTACTCTTCGGGATTCCGGGTCGGGCGGGCCGACTGGATCTACGCTTCGTCCTGGGAATCCAGGGAGAAATTGACGGATTCGATTCCGGCGAGGGAGATTGCATCCATCACTTTGATAATGCTCTCGTGAAGGGCCGGACCGGCCGGGGATATTGTCACAATCGCATCGACCCGGTTGGCGTTGGAAGCCTGCTTGAAGCGAGTCAGCATGGCAGCAAGCTCGCGGAATTGCCGTGCGTCGGGTGAGTCGTAGGCGAACTCATTTACGACGACTTGCCCGTCGGCCCGGATTTCGATAATTTGCTCATCGGGCATTTCTACCGGTTCGGACTGTTCGACGGTCCCTGGCAACTCAAAGGATAAATCGGCCTCCTGTTTCTCCAAAGTCGCGGACACCATAAAGTAAATGAGGAGGAGGAAGACACAGTCGATCATGGGAGCGATCTGGATTTCCGGCTTGGGCTGAACTTTTTTCTTCGTGCGGGCCATCGGAGGGTCATTCGGATTGATACGTAGAGTAGATCACGTTGTAGGCACCGGCCCGAGCGCATGCTTGGAGAATTTTTCGGATCTCCTCGAAAGGGGTGGTGCGGTCCGCCCGTACCTGAATGCGCAGATCCGGGGTCTCGGCTACGAGTGGTTCGATTCGCCCGGGAAGATCCTCGACCGTGGTCGGACGTGCGCCCATGAACACGGAACCGTCCGCCTTGACCGAAATGGCCGTGCGATCCGCCAATTCCTTTGGAACGTCTGCTTCGACGCTTTCTGGAAGATCGAGGCGAATCCGTTTCTCTGCTTGTGCGAGATTGCTGACGGTCATGAAGAATACCAGAAGAAGAAACACCATATCGATCATCGGAGCCATTTGGAACTCTTCGGGTTCGACCATTCTTCTGCGCATTCTCGCCATGACAGACCAGCAAAATCATTTGTTGCGGAAACGAAAGAAAAAAGACAGCGAAAGAGAGTCGAAGAATGAAACGAAATCGTCACGAATGTTCTGAGACAGGCAAATCAAAGTGTTCAAGAGGGGGCGGGTGATTTATATCTGCGGAAACATCAAAATTAGGGTTTGAAAAATGGACGAAGAATCCGCAATCTCCGCTTCAATGACTCTCAATACAGTACATTCTTTGTGCGAGGCTGCTGGTTTTTCGCCGTCTGCTTCGCTTTTTTTTGGATCCTCTGTTTCCTGAATGGGTAAGGTTCCATCTTCCGGTCGGCAGCGGCGCTCTTACCAGAGTGGTCCGAGGCGAAATGAAAGAATCCGCGTTCCCGAGGTCCGGGTCGTTGGACCCGAGGGCGCGATGATCGGCGTCATGCCGACGAAAAAGGCTCTCGAGCTTGCGAAGAGCGTCGGGTTGGATTTGGTCGAGGTTTCTCCCAACTCGAGGCCTCCCGTTTGTCGAATTCTCGACTTTGGGAAGTACATGTACGAGCAGAGCAAGAAGCAGAAGGAGTCAAAGACGACCTCGCAAAAGCTGAAGGAAGTGAAGTTTAGGGTCAAGATTGATACCCATGACTATCTGACGAAAATCCGCCGGGCTGAGGACTTTCTCGACAAGGGGAACAAGCTCAAGTTAACCCTGATGTTTCGGGGGCGCGAGATGGAGCATACCGATCTGGGCTTTGAAACGATCAAGCGGGCGATTTCGGATCTCGAAACCATGGCGACAGCCGACAATGATCCCCGCTTGGCGGGGCGCAACATTTCCGTGACCTTGTCCCCCCTTCCGGCGAGTCGCCGGAAGAAGAAATTTGGCGAAGAGCCTCCGGAATGAAACGCCGCCCCGGAAAGCTTCCGGGGGCGAATGGCATTAGTTTAAGGGAGTTTCCGTTTAAGCTCATAATCGTGCTCTTAATCATAATCATAATCCAAGCAACTGATGAGCAATGATTTATGATTTCAAGAATAGAGATTACGATTACGAGTATGATTAAGAGTAAGAGGTCGATCTCGACTTAAACTAGTGCCATTCTTCCCGGGGGCGACAACAGCATTGCTTCTCTCCCTTATCTTCTCAGGTTCAGTGCTGGAGGCAACGGTTCTCGAGTAGATCGGGCCAAAAGAGATTGCACTCAAAGCCGTTGATCGGCTGGTCGGTCCGGCGAACGCAAGCGATCCGTGGAACGCCCGTTTTGGTTTCTATCTCCAGCTTGCCCAGCAAAATCGACAGGCCGGACACAACCGGGGAATCGAGAAAAAGAATTCGTCAGGTTTGACGGCTACCGAAATCAGTTGCAATCGGCATCCTTACGTCGCTCACTTTTGTGCGATGAAAAAAATCCTTATAGTTCTTGGTCTTCTCTCAATTTTTGTCGTGCCCGCACGCGCCCAATTGCTTGGGCTGGAAGCAGGAGGATATGGCTCCTACTGGAAGCCGAAGGATCTCGACAAGGGATACGGAGGGGGCGCGATCCTGCGCGGGCAGATTTTTGAGTTTTTCGGTGTCGATGTGCGGGCTGGTTATTTCAGCTTCGACGATCCCTCCGTGAACATGGTTCCGGTTGAGGCTTCCGCAGTCTTTCGTTTTCCGTTTCCCCTGATTTCGCCCTTTGCTGGCGCGGGAGCGGGATACTATCAGTTTTCTGGCGAGGATGGTTTTTCCCTGGACGATGAGACGGGAGCCTTTGTGAGTGCGGGGCTGGATGCGACGCTCGGCGACCTGAGGCTGTTTTTTGAGTGGCGCTACAACTTCATGAAAGCGGAGGTCGACAAGGCTGGCGGGGGCTACAATAAGGGCGACGAGATCGACTTCAGTGGAAACGGGTTCAGCCTGGGAGTGACCTGGTTCTTTTGACCGCGTGCAAGCCGCTTACTGACCGCCAGGTCTTTGCGGAGTAAAAGATATCCGAAGGATCCTTTTTTTGTGCGGGGTTTCTTAAAGGCAGAAGCGGTATCTTGCCGCAATGGCACTCGGTTAAGGCCTGAGTCGAAATCGCTATCGAAATCGCTATCGGGTTTCGATTATTATTACCTCTTGCTAAGCAATTACTTAATAATTCTCGATTTCGATCCCGATAGCGAATCATCGCTTAACCGAGTGCAATTGGTATCTTGCCGCTTGCGAAGGAAAGGAAATCGGCTGCCTTTCGACAGGCTCAAGCTCGTTGGAAAAGCCACTTCTACTTACCCCGCACTAAAAATTGAACCCAAAAACATCCGAAATCTGAACGCGTTCTTGCAATTCTCTGCTGAGTCCCAATAGTGGAGTTCATGGATCATATTTATAAAAAAATCGAAATCACCGGTTCCTCCCAAGTCTCTCAGCAGGCTGCCATCGAAAACGCCGTGGCCAAAGCTGCGGAAAGCGTGCGCAACCTGCGCTGGTTTGAAGTAGTGGAGACTCGCGGTCACATTGAGGAGCAGAAGGTTGCGCATTGGCAGGTGACGATCAAGGTAGGCTTCACCCTTGATTGAACCGAACGGATCGCTTCAACGGCACCCCTGTGCCGTGCCTTTGCGGCAGGGGTGAAGCCAGGCCTGCCACTTGAGCTTGCCCGGGCCTGCACTGGCGTTAGCCCGAATCCCACTTAGTTAAGCAAGAGTAGAAGCGGCATCTTGCCGCTTGCTCGAGTTTGGTTCTACTAGAACTCGGTTCTAGTAATCTGAAGCGGCATCTTGCCGCTTGAAAGTGGATGGAAGCCGCTTCTACCCTCGATCCTAAGCTTTAGCTAAGCGCCATTAGCGTTAGCCCGATTTGATCTCGGCTTTTCCGATGGGACTCAAGCCGTTTTGAGCACGGAGGCGAGCCGCCGCATTGCCTTGGGGAATTCGTCTATATCCATGGAATAGTTGATGCGGATACACTGGGAGGCATGTTCCCATGCGCCGGGCAGGTTGTGGAAGAAAAAGTGGCCGGGGACAACGAGGACTCCTGCGTCTTTCAACACTTGGTAGAAATCCGAACTATGCATGGCCAGTTCGGGAAACCATAGCCAGAGGAACAATGCACCGTCGGGTTCGTGCAGGAAGTACGGGAGTCCGGCCAGTTCCTCGCGGACGATTTGAACGGCTCTCTGCGCGCGAGTCTGGTAGAAGGGACGGATCACCCGGCTGCAGTATTCAAGGATTGAACCGTCCTCGAACAGGGGAAGCGTGAGTGCCTGACCGATCGATCCATTGGCGAGGCCGACAATCGCATTCATGGAGGAAATGGCCTGGCAAACGGCTTTGGGGCCGATGACAATTCCGGTTCGGGTTCCCGGAAGGCCGAGCTTGGACAGGCTGTAGGTCAGGACCACTCCCTCCCGCCAGAAGGGTACCTCATCGCGGAAAATCATGTTCGGGAAGGGGGTGCCGTACGCGTTGTCGATGATCAGCAAGGCTTCCCTCGCGCGGCAGTATTTGTGGAGCTGCTGTAGCTCCTCCAGGGAGAGGACGTTGCCCGTGGGATTTGTTGGCCGCGAAACACAGGCGGCACGGACCGGGATCTCCAGGGGCAGGGCTTCAAAATCAATTCGATAGCGAAAGAAAGGCTTCTCGAGCAACTGGATCTTTCCGGGGACGGAGAGTAGGGTGTTGGGTGAAAGCCCGAGGCCTGAGTAGCCAATGTATTCGGGTGAAAGCGGGAACAGGATCTTGCCCTCCTCATCACCCAGCAAATTGAAGAGGAAAAAGAAAGCGGTTTGCCCGCCATTGGTAATCGCGATGTTTTCTGGCTCCAGTTCCCATCCGTATTCCCGGTTGAAGAGTCCGGCGACTGCTTCGATGAACAAGCGATTTCCCTGGTGGGGATCATAATATCCCAGCATACGGTCGAAGCGGTCACCGTCCTCGGCGAGAAGCTCGGCCATGCGCTTGCGCCAGAGTTGCTTGCCCTCCGGGATCGGGGCGGGATTGCCGCCGCCGAGCATGGCCATGGAGCCATCGCTCCTGGCGAGAGTTTTGCCGAGATCGTCCATCAGGTCCTCGATCCCGCTGCCGTCCTTCATCCTCCGCCCCAATTCGGAGAAGTGGATTATCTGTTTTTCCTCGTTCACGTGCTCGAATCACCCGCTTGGTCACCACGAACTACGGTATCGCACGTTCTGATAATAGTCGGGGCGGACCGTTGAGAGGAAACGGCTGGGATGCATCCGCCGGGGCGGGCCTCCGTGGGAGTGCACCATTGGGTAGGAGAGAAACAGCTGGTCCTGTGCTCGCGTTACCGAAACATAGAAAAGGCGGACCTCCTCGTCCAGATTCCCTTCCTCGACCGCCCGGTTGAGAGGGAACATGCCGTCCGCCAAACCGAGAATGAAGACGACCGGGAATTCCAGGCCTTTCGACTGATGAATCGTGGTCAGGCGCACCATTTCCTCTCCCGGGTCGATGGAGCGGTCGCTGGATTCCGAATTCAAAAGGATCAGTTGGGCCAGTAGTTCGCTCAATTCCTCAAAACGCGAGGCGAAGCCGATGACCCCGGTCAAGTCTTCCTCCCGCGACTTCCAGTTCGGGTAGAGGGTTCTCAGGTAAGTGCCATACCAGCCCTCTACCGCAAGCCGAACGACATCCTCGGGAGTCCCGTCCAGAGATGCCTGATAGCAATCACGCAGGGTTTCGGCGAGGGACTCCCAGTCATCCCGCGCCGCCGCCGGCACCTTCGCCACGACTGCCTTGGCACCGAGGACATCGAAGAGGTTCCGTCCGTTGCCAACCGCGAATTCGTAAAGGGAGGCATAAATCTTTTCCGCAGTCTTTGGTCCTACTTTGGGCAGGAGTCCGGTAAATCGCAGAAAAGCGGTCGTATCGCGTGGATTGGCGACAAAACGAATTTGCGAGACAAGGTCCTTTACGTGGGCCTGCTCGAAAAAACGCATTCCACTGGTGATCTGGAACGGTATTCCCGTCCGCGAAAGTTCGACTTGCAGGTCCATTGCCTGAAAGTGAGCCCGGTACAGGATCACAATGTCCCCGTAGCTGCGGCCTTGTTCTACCAGTTTGGCGATGGTCTTTATGACGAACTCCGCCTGCTGGGTGGTATCCACTGTCGATACCAGAATGGGCTTGTCCCCTTCGGGCCGGACGGGTCGAAGTTCCTTGCGGAAACCGCCACCTGTATGTCCGTCAAGGATACAATTCGCAAACGAGAGGATCTGCGGTGTACTGCGGTAGTTCGTCTCAATCTTGAAAATGTGGCCTCCGGGATGCCGGTCGAGGAAGGTCATGATGTTGTTGAACTCAGCCCCGCGCCATGTGTAAATGCATTGGGAGTCATCACCGACGGCCATGATCCGGTGGTGACTTCCAATGGTGTCGACGATGGCCGCCTGGAGGCGGTTCGTGTCTTGATACTCGTCAACCAGTAGCTGCTCGAACTGGTTGGTGCAGTACTCGAGAAAGGCGGAATCGGTTTGCAGCAGTTCCAGCCACTTTTCAAGCAGGTCGTCGTAGTCGGCCACGTCCTGCTTGCGCTTTTCCTTTTCATAGGCGGCGGCGAATCGTCCGATGTCCGGTCCGAGATTCGCCGGGTAGGGATAGCGTTCGCAGGCCATTTCCCGGACATCCCGCAATGTATTGCGGGCGTAGCTGATCAGGTGGGCGATGACCTTCGGCTTCGGGTTGTTCTTGTTTTTGACAAATTCCGGGTTAATCCGCCGGATTACATCGGACAAAAGCGATTCCGAATCGCCTTGATCCAGAATATTAAAGCCCGGATTGATGCCGACAGGTTCTCCAAAGCGGCGGAGGAGCCGCTGGCCTATGTGGTGAAATGTGCCGCCCCAGAACAATCGCGACGAAACTCCGGTGAGATCCGCGACCCGCTCCAGCATCTCCTTGGCCGCTTTGTTGGTGAAAGTGAGGAGCAGGACATTTTCCGGTGCTACACCCTGGTCCAGAAGCCAGGCGACCCGATAAGTAAGCGTCCGTGTTTTTCCCGATCCAGCCCCGGCCAAAACCAGCGATGGGCCAAACGGTGCTGTTACGGCCGCATACTGCTCCTCGTTCAATTCCGTCTCAAAATCGATCCCCGATCCCATCTGCGGTTCGGGATTCTCTGCCGCTTCAAAAAAGTCCATTGGGAGGATTTTTGAAGACGAGTCGCCAGGGCGCAAACGCGAAAATCAGCGGCGAGTGATAAAGGGTGCAAATTTTTGTGTGGGGTTTCTGCAAGGTAGAAGCGGTATCTTGCCGCTTGCGAAGGAGCGAAAGCGGCTGCTTTTCGACAGGCTCTGGGTCGTTGAAGAAACCACTTCTACTTACCCCGCACAAAAAATTGCGCCCTGCGCTGAGCAGCGACTGCATCGGCGGTTCATGGTGGTTTCAGTGCAGGCGCAACCAAAAAGAGGCGAATGGTCTGGTCAATTTGCCGCATGGTTCTCTAGAAGGAGAGGCATGGAATTGGTTTTTCTTGGGACGGGGACATCGCAGGGGGTTCCGATGATCGCCCAGCCGGAAGGGCTGTGCGATCTGGAGAACCGCCGGAATTGGAGAACGCGCGCTTCGATCCACGTGCGGATGGGCGAGACCCATGTCCAGGTCGATGCAGGGCAGGAGTTCCGACTTCAATGCATTGAGAACAAGATCCCCAGGGTTGATTTGTTTATTTTAACCCATGGCCACGCCGATCATATCCTCGGGATGGATGACCTGCGCCGCTATTGCGATATGCGCGACGGCGAGGCCCTGCCAGTCTATGGGACCGAGGAGGGGCTGAATCGGGTGCGTGCCGTTTTCCCATACGCGGTGCGAGAGAGAGCGGTGGTCAGCGGGTATCCCGCATTCTCGCTGGCAGAGATGCCGAAGGTACTGGAGACTGCCGACGGCAAGATTTTCTCCACCCCCCTTCCGCACGGAGCCATTGACGTGCTCGGCTTGGTCTTCGAACGGGAGGGCAGCCGGATCGCCTACTTTACCGATTGCTCCAAGGTGACGGATGAAGCCCTATCGCTTGCAAGCGGCGCTGAGGTCGTGGTGCTGGACGGCCTGCGCCAACGGCCCCATCCCTCACACATGACCATTGACCAGGCTGTCAAGGCGGCCGCCAGAATCGGCGGCCAGCAAACCTTTTTGACCCACATGACCTGCACCGTCGATTATGAGAGCGTGAGCGCGGATTTGCCGGACGGCGTGGCACTGGCCTACGATGGGCTGAGGGTTCGGGTCTGATTTTTTTCAGCCGCACCAACCCGTTCCGGGGCTTGCAATTTCCCGGAAAGGCGAAAGTCTCCTGTTCTCGTGGATAAGGAGATACTGATCGGCCTGACATGGGTCATTTTTCTCGGCACACTCGCCCAGTGGTGCGGCTGGCGCTTTCAGATTCCCTCGATCCTGCTCCTCCTGGGCTTTGGCCTGTTGGCCGGGCCGGGAGTCGGACTCCTCGACCCGGACGCGCTTTTCGGGGATGTCGTCTTTCCCATCGCCTCAATCGCCGTGGCAATCATCCTGTTCGAAGGGGGCCTGTCGCTAAACTTGAAGGAGTTTCGCGAGAGTGGGAATGTCATCATTCGGCTGATCTCCGTCGGTGCCCTCGTGACTTGGGTGCTCTCAACTTTTTTTGCCTGGCTTTTCCTCGGGTTGCCGCTGGAACTCGCCCTCCTGTTCGGAGCCTTGCTGGTGATCACCGGGCCTACTGTGATCGGACCCATGCTCCGCCAGATCCGTCCGCGAGGGCGGGTGAGCCATATCGTGAAGTGGGAGGGAATACTGAATGACCCGGTCGGTGCCATCCTCGCCGTGCTCCTCTTGGAGACGGTTTTGGCAGGGGGGCTGAGCAGTGCTCCGAGCACGTTTCTTTACGGGATTCTCGTCACCCTCGGGGTCGGGATCCTCGGGGCAATCCTCGGTGCCGTCCTGCTCATTTTTCCGATGCGCCACCGCTGGGTGCCCGATTTTCTCCATATCCCCGTGACCCTGACGGTGGTCATCGCCCTGAACTCGGTTTCCAATCTGTTCCAGGAGGAATCGGGCCTGGTCTCGGTGACCCTGCTCGGGATCATTCTGGCCAACCAGAGGACCTTCCCGATCAAGCACATTATCGAGTTTAAGGAGAACCTCCAGGTACTTCTAATCTCGGGCCTTTTCATCGTGCTCGGGGCAAGGGTGGAGGCAGAGACGCTCTTTCAGGTCGGCTGGCAAAGCTTGCTGTTCCTGGTCGCTTCGATTTTGATCGTGCGGCCACTGGCTATCGTCGCCTCGACGGCGGGGACTCAGCTGGACTGGAAGGAACGCTTTTTCCTGATGCTCATGGCACCACGGGGCATCGTCGTCACCGCCCTGGCCTCGGTTTTTGCCTTCAGGCTCATCCAGACCGGCCATCCCGAGGGCGAGCGAATGTTTGCGGAGGTGCTGTTCGTGATCCTCGGAACCGTGCTGTTTTATGGTTTTGCCGCTTCCTTTTATGCCCGCAGGGTCCGAATCGGCGCGGCGAATCCGCAGGGCTTGATCATCGTCGGTGCCCATCCCTGGGCGCGGATGATCGCCGTGGCATTGAAGCGGAATAAGGTCCCCGTGGCATTGATTGACTCGAATGCGAGCCATATCGAAGCCGCACGCAACGTTGGCTTGACCGCGCACGAGGGGAATATCCATTCCTCCGAGTTTCTGGAAGAGATCGATTTCTCAGAGATGGGACGAGGGATGGCCATGACCGCTAATGCCGAGATCAACGCCTTCGCCGAGCTGGCACTGGGCAAACATTTGGGGAAGACCCATGTCTATCACTTGGCAAACGGAGGGCCGACGGGCAAGGCGCGCGGTGGTTCCGCTGAGCGGCAGGAGAATATCCTCTTCAGCTCCGGTGCCACTTTTGATGTCCTCGAAAAGGAATTCTATTCGGGTGCTGTTGTGCGCGAGATTCTCCTGAAAGAGGATTGGGATCCCGGGAAGGCGAAGGATTTCCACGGATTTTTGCTGCCTCTCTTTGCCATTGGAGAAAGTGGAATGCTGAGGGTTTTTTCCTCCCGGAGCACCTTTGTGCCGAAGGCCGGAAGCAAGATCCTCGCCCTGCACCGCAGTAATGATAAGGTCCGAAAAGTGCAGCCGGGACGCAGCGATGAGTGAGGATATGAGCGAGAACGAAACCGAATTGAGGCGACGGATCGCGGAGTTGCGCTCCCGTATCCATGACCTGGATGAGAAGTATTACCGGGAGGCCGAGCCGGAGGTCTCCGACCGTGAATACGACCGATTGAAGGAGGAGTTGACCCGGCTCGAGGAACAGGCCCCGGGCGATGTGCCCCCGGATTCGCCCACGCGGCGGGTCGGCGACGACCGTCAGGAGGGTTTCGAAAGCTACCGCCATCTCGAGCCGATGCTCAGCCTCGACAATACTTACAACCGCGAGGATCTTTTCGCCTTCGACCAGCGCCTGCGCAAGCGGTTTGGCACCGATCGGCTGGCCTATACCATCGACCCCAAAATTGACGGTCTCGCCATCAGCCTGACCTATGAGCGCGGTAAATTTGTCCGCGCGGTGACCCGCGGGAATGGAACGGAGGGTGACATCGTGACCGCCAACGCCAGAACAATCGATTCCCTCCCCGATGAACTCCGCTCCGGCGATCCGCCGGAAATCATCGAGCTGCGCGGCGAGGTCTATCTGACCAACGACGAATTTCTGCGGATCAACCGGGAGCGGGAGAAGAACGGCGAGGCTCTCTACGCCAACCCACGCAACCTTGCCGCAGGCACGATCAAGCTGCTGGACAGCCGCCTGGTTGCAAAGCGCAAGCTGGCCATCGTCGTTTACGGAGTGGGGCATTGCCATCCCGATTTTCTCGAAAGTCAGAGCCAGCTCCAGGAGAAGCTGCGCGAGTGGGGCTTGCCGGTGGTCGAGCGGTATTGGTCCGTCGAGGGCATCGAGGCGGTCTGGACTTCCATCGAGGAACTGGACCGGATGCGAGGTGACTTTTCCTACCCAACCGATGGAGCTGTCGTGAAGCTCGACCGCCGCTCGCTCCAGAAGGAAGCCGGACGAACCGCGAAAGCACCCCGCTGGTCGATCGCTTATAAGTTCGAGACCGAAAAGGCCGAGACCCGTTTGCGGAAGATCGGATTGCAAGTCGGGCGGACAGGTGCGGTGACTCCCGTGGCTCACCTTGATCCAGTGGAGCTGGCCGGTTCCACCGTTGCCCGCGCTACCCTGCACAACGAGGATGAGATTCGCAGGAAGGACATCCGTGAGGGGGATTGGGTCCGGGTCGAGAAGGCGGGGGAGATTATCCCGCAGGTCCTGTCCGTTGACTCCGATCGGCGTGGCAGCGACTCCGAGCCGTTTGCCTTTCCCAAAACCTGCCCGGCCTGTGGCACCGGATTGACGCGCCTGCCCGGCGAGGTGGTTTGGAGATGTCCAAATGCCGCCGGGTGCCCTCCGCAGGTCCGTCGACGCATCGAACATTTCGGCTCACGGGCCTGCATGGATATCGAAAACCTCGGCGGGGCCATTGTCGATCAGCTCGTTTCGCGCGAGCTGGTGCGGAACGTCGCCGATCTCTACCGGTTGAGCGAGCAGGACCTGCTCTCCCTCGAGAGATTTGCCACGAAATCCGCAGCGAACCTCCTCCAAGCCATCGATGATAGCCGCAATCGTGAGGTGTGGCGCCTCTTGCACGGACTCGGAATCCCAAACGTAGGGGCCGGAATTGCCAAGGATCTAATCCGTGAGTTCCACAGCATCGACCAACTGATCGCCGCAGAGAAAGAGACCCTGGAGAAATTGAACGGGATCGGGGAGACACTCGCCGAGAGCATACGAACCTTTTTCGAGGAACCCAGAAATGTGCAACTGATCGACGACCTTCGCGAGCTGGGATTGCGCTTCGAGGAGGCCGGCAGCACCGACGATGCAACCAGTCAACCACTAGCCGGAAAGACTTTTGTCCTCACCGGTGCATTGCCGACGTTTACCCGCGATGAGGCTACTGCATGGATTGAAGCTCGCGGCGGACGCGTTACCTCCTCCGTTAGCACAAAGACCGATTACGTGGTCGCAGGTGAGGACGCAGGGTCAAAACGGGCCAAGGCCGAGAAGATCGGGGTGCCCATCCTCAATGAGGAGGATCTTCGCCAGCTGGGAAGCTCCAATTAAACCCTTCCGGGCCGGAGAACCATCCTCAGTAGCCAGGCGACACTTTGCCGGTTCCTTGATAACTTTGTCCAGATTGGCTTGAATTCAGTTCTCGGGCCTCACCCCGACCCACAGTCTCCAGCCAGCCGATAGCTGGTGCTTCTGCCTCCTCCGGGGTTCCGGACAAGGACCCCTCTTTCTTTCAAGTCACGAATATCTCGCAAGGCGGTATCCGTAGAGCATTTCGCCATCTTCGCGTATTTGGAGGTGTTCATGTGCCCATGGAAATCATCCTCCAGCATGCGATTGAGGATTCTCCGCTGGCGATCATTGAGCGGATTGTGCTGCAGCATTCTCTCCCAGAAATGCGCTTTGAAAAGAACCTGCTCGAGGGCCTTCCCGGCTCCGTCGACCGCCCGGCCCAGACAACTCAGAAACCATTCCAACCATCCCGTGATATCGACGGTAGCCTTTTGCTGTCGCTCCAGTTGACTGTAATATTCGTTGCGCTCCGCTTCGATCCGGGAGGAAAGACTGTAGAATCGATCCGCTGTGTCATCGGCCCGTGCCAATGCCAAATCACCAATCGCTCTCGCGATCCTTCCGTTCCCGTCTTCGAACGGGTGAATCGTTACAAACCATAGATGGGCGATCCCCGCTTTGAGGACCGGATCTTCACTGGATTCCGATTCGAACCAATCCAGAAAGAGCTTCATCTCCCGATCCAATCGATCCGCTTCCGGCGCCTCAAAATGAACCGTCTCCTTCCCAACAGGACCGGAAACCACCTGCATCGCTCCTGCATCGCGGGTCCGCCACTTTCCAACCTCGATCCGCCGCATGCCACTTCGCCCGGTCGGGAATAAAGCCGCGTGCCAGCCAAACAATCGTTCTCTCGTCAAGGGTTTGACAAACTTTCGCGTGGCATCGAGCATCATCTCCACCACTCCATCCACATCTCGACCCGATGAAACCAATCCGCCCCGATTCATCCCCAATCTCCGCGCAATTGAGGAACGCACCTCGGCGGCATCAAGATACTCCCCTTCGATCGCCGACGACTTCACCACATCACTGGTGAGTGTTTTGAGGCTCGCCTCCTGCTTGAGATCAAATCCCAGACCCTCCATTCGACCCAAAAGTCGACCCTGGCAATGACGGACATCCGCGAGAGCGGAAGCCAGCATATCGGCATTCCAGAAAAAGTTCGGCCAATCCCTTTGCTCGTGAATCCACATAACAATCCCGTTAGGGATAGAAGCGATCCAACCACCGAGAACCGTCGAATACAACTCTATTTACCGCACTTTTTGCGGCGAATAGAGGGGGGATTCACCGCAACGCCCCCTGATCAACCCGTCGATAGGGTCGCGAAGCGTCTTGCGGCGGCTGTCGTAACTCATTCGGCCATCGCCTAGAACCACGCCGAACTCGGTGTCGGGGCCCGGGGGCGCGACGGCCACGGCCGCCTCGGGCGGGCGCGGAGCGTAAGGCGTGCGCGAAATAGTCTGGAGTGCGGACTCCCGCCGGACTTCCGTTGTGGCGGCCTACCCTCCCCGTAGCCGATGCCTTTCGAAGTCTCGCCGAAGCGAGCGAAGGCGGAAGGCTTCGCGCTCCCTGCGGATACGAACTTTACCGAACTCCCGCAAGCTCTACTGCGGCGCTGGTGCCTTCCCGCCGACCGCAAGCCCAAGGCTGAAGCCATGAGCCACTGAAATCATCCGGTTCGTTCGGCAAGGCCATCCCCCCCGGATCAGATGCGACCTCAGTGGCTACGATTATCGTTTCTTTGTAAATCTTGAGTTCTTCAACCCTCGTGACTTTTCTTTTCTTCGTATCCCGCTGACACGCAGGATAAAGTGTTCGCGTCGAATCCGCCTGAACACACAGCGAAAGAAATAGGAGCATACAACCCGAAGATCCCGTTATTTTTTTCCATCCGCTCACGTTAAGTCCCTCCCACAGGAAGTTTAAATACCTTCTTATCTCCAATATCGACAATGCCACTACATCTGCCGGCCGTCGTAAAATTATCTAGCTGGGCCGTTCCAAGGCCGCCCCCATGGTCTGTTACGGTTTTTATCCCGACATCCGCAATGTATACTCTGTCACCGCATCCCGAGAATCCCTGCGCGCCCGAGGCGAAAACCGGGACTGGAAAACCATCAGCCGCCTGCTCTCCACCCATAGCCTCCTCACCACAGCCCTGCCGCTCAAAAACAGAGGGGACACTGCGCCGCTGCGTCTTCCACCGGGGCGATTCCGGGGCCAGCGTAGAGCCGCCAGGCGATCATGGCCGCCAGCGCAAGTGCCATTCCCCGCTGGATTCTCTTCATCCAAAGCGGAGAAATTCGGGTCTGGATACGGGCGTATTGGGTGTGGGTCAGCCAGATGAGCGGAAGGGTTCCAAGGGCAAACGCGAAGAGGAACTGGGCCCCATTGATCATCGAGCCAGTCACGAGCGCGACGCCGACGACAAGATACAGGGGTCCACAGGGCAAAAACGGAGTTACCAATCCAAGCAGTCCTCCTGAGACGGTGCGGGGCAGCTTGCGAAAGCGGTTGCTCAGTTTGAAAAACCACTTGCTCACAAATCGGGGCTTGGGGATGCGGCTCTCAATGCCCAGAGCAATGGCCACAAAGAAGATGACCAGTGCCCACGGCAAATAATGGAGCGCGCTGGAATCAAACCACGCAAAGGGCGCGGCACCCACCGCTCCAGCGATGGCTCCCAAAATGGTGTAGGAGATGACTCGTGCTCCGTGGTAGACCGAGGTGACGACGATGGGGTTGGCCTTTTCTTCCGCCTTGGGGAGAAATGCACAGGCGAGGGGACCGCACATCCCTACGCAGTGTACCGAGGTGACTACACCAGCCAGAAAGGCGGCTGTAGGACCCGTGATGGTGTCGGGATTGATCATGATGAAAATTTCGCAATGATGCTAGAAATTAAAAACCTCCGGGGTTAATTTGCTCTGGAGAATTCCGAATCGCAAGGAAAACAAAAAATATCCACACCCCGACCGATAGGGCAAAGAGGATCAGCAAGAAGATCCAGGGATGTCTCTTTAAGATTCCCCCCATGTTCACTCTCCACGGGTTAGGTCCTTGCTCTCGCGCAGAAGCCGGGGATCCGGTCCGAGGAATTCAACTTCGCGCCTCACCGTGAAGTCGCCCGGACTCCCATGCACGGTTAGAGTCACCGGGAACGGACCCTCATAATCGGATTTCGGCAAGAGAAGAACGTAGGGCCGGACGATTTCCTCCATCGGAGCCAGCGTGACGGCCCCCTCCAACCCCGCTGAGGCCAGGCCAGGTCGGTCCGATACAGCCTCTACCCGAAAAGTGGCGCGCTGGTTCCGCTTGTTGATGAGGCGGAGATTGAATTGATTCCGAATGCTGTCCTCCGTGATAAAAAAAGGTGCGCCAGTCATTCTCGATACCCCCAGATTGCCAGGCTTGAGCTGCATTACCGAGATCGCAAAGGCGGCAATCCCAAAACTCATCAGAATGAAGTAGAGGATGATCCGTGGACGAAAAAACTTATGCCCCTTCCCGGCCAGGCCATTGAGCGAGTCGTACCGCACGAGTCCCCTTGGACGACCCACTTTATCCATCACTTCATTGCAGGCATCGACACAATTCGAGCAGCCAATGCACTCCATCTGCAGACCCTGGCGAATGTCGATCCCGGTAGGGCAGACTTCCACGCACCGATAGCAGTCAATGCAATCACCCCTCTCCGGCTCCTTTTGGGCAGGAGCACCCCGAGAACGCCTGCCTCGACCGCGCGGCTCCCCCCGGATTTCATCATAGCCAATGACCACCGAGTCGTCGTCGATGAGTGCCGATTGCAGGCGTCCGTAAGGGCAGATGATCAAACAAAGCTGCTCCCGGAACCACGAGAAGTTGAAATAGAGCACCCCCGCCACAAAGAGGATGAAGGCGAAGGCTCTCGGGTGGGCGGCAGGACTTTCCGATATCCATGCAAACAGGACATCAATTGAGATGAAGTAGGAGAGAAATATGTGTGCAATCATCGCCGCGAGGGCGATGTAAATACCGTGCTTGAGAACCCGCTTGAATACTTTCTCTGCGCACCATTCCATCTGGTCTAGCTCCTTTTGCTTTCGGGCCGGCCCCTCAATCCAACGCTCGACCCGGCGAAATACATGCTCGAGGAAGACCGTCTGTGGACAGGCCCAGCCGCACCAGAGGCGACCGAATAGAGAGGTGATAAAAAAAAGCAGGAAGCCGAGGCCTGT
Source organism: uncultured Puniceicoccaceae bacterium (assembly GCA_964633135.1). Lineage (GTDB taxonomy): Bacteria > Verrucomicrobiota > Verrucomicrobiia > Opitutales > Puniceicoccaceae > Puniceicoccus. The sequence continues at coordinate 37,111 of CAZWFJ010000007.1, forward strand.
GATGAAAAAAAACAAAATCCATAGATCCTCAGCAGCCAGGGTCAGCCCGAAAAGATGGAAGCGGCGGGTGCCCAGATCCAAAAAGACGGCAGGATGGCCGTTGATCTGTATCAATGGTAGAGATACGTAGATCAGGATGAGGAATATGGCACTGACTCGCCGGAGTGCGGTATACCTGCCCCGCACATCAGCCGGGCGAAGGAAGTTCCGGGACCCATCCTCGGCGATCGTAGTGACCGATTCGCGGCTCGGACTCTGTCGCTCACGGCTCACCGGCGTCTCCTTCTATCGTTTCGGGAGAATGATGCGACAGAACAAATGCCACGACCTCCGCCACCTTTTTCGGACCCAGCGTCGGTCCCCACGCCTGCATGCCGCTCCCCGAGATCCCGCTGTCCACCACTCGGTAAATATCGACTGGCTCGCTCCCATGTATCCACTCGTTGTCAGCCAGATTGAATCCAATCCCACCCTCAAGTTGAGTCCCGTGACAAGTGTAACAGATCGACTGGTAGGTGTCCCGGCCCGCAGAGACAAATTGATCGTTCTGACTCATCCGCCAGAGATTCTCATTGTCAAGCATGGCAAGAGTGGCCTCCAGATTGGCTGCCTCGATTACCTGAAGACGGCTTTCCAACCTCTCGACATCGCTCGTGCCAACGTTCGACTGAAAATAGAAAAACCAGTAAACAATCGAGAACGCAATTGCGCCATAGAGCGTGATCAGCCACCAGTTCGGAAGTCGCTGGTCGTATTCGCGGATTCCGTCGTATTCGTGGTCGAGGAGGCGAACCCCTTCCTGCGGTTTATCCTTTTCTGGATTTGTGCTCATCTTCAGGTTTGTCGGTCTTGGTGCGTTCGTTCGAGAGAGGGAGTTCGGCCATTTTTCGGGCTTTGTCCTTTCTCATCCTTACCGCTCGAATCACGATCAGAAGAAACAGGAGAAAGCTGATGATGAAGGCCAGAACAGGCAGGATCTCCTGCCACTCGGCGTATTGAATGCGTTTGAACATAGGGGCTTACAGTCTCGGGTCTCGGTTATTCGGCGCGTTCCTTGCGGGTTACTTCGCGGTAGGCGCCGAGTTTCTGCAAGTAAGCGATCAGCGCGACCATCTCACTATCGGGATCGACGTAAAATTGTTGGCTCTTCAGGTCCGTGGCGATTTCCAGTGCCTGCGTTTCCACCATCTCGCCGATGACCTTTTCATCCATGTCGACCGCGTAGGGGACTCCGAGCCAATCGCGCTGGACCTTGATCCGCTTAGTTAAGTCTTCTATGTCGATCTTGTGGTCGGCCAGGAAGTCGTAGCTCGGCATGTTTGAACCAGGTGAGGTTGAGCGGGGATCCATCAGGTGCATGTAGTGCCAGTCGTTTCCTCGCTTGCCAATCCGCATGTACGTGTACCCCTCCTTGATGGGTCCCCCCTCCCGGGCTAGGTCCGGCCCCGTGCGCTTGGACCCCCACTGGAAGGGGAAATCGTAAATCGATTCACCCAGTCGGGAGTAGCCTTCGTCCTGCCGGTTTCCATAGCGGAGAACGTCCGGAACGATGGTTCGGATCATCTGACTGTGGCAATTGTAGCACCCTTCGTTGATGTAGACATCCCGCCCCGCCAGCTCAAGTGGCGTGTAGGGAATCTGAACGCGTCCCTCAATGTTTGATGCCCGCTCGACGGTGACCGTCGGGATGATCTGGATCGCCCCCCCAATCGCAACCGCGATGAAGGTCAACACAGTAAATCCAACCCAGTTTTTGAGTAGCCGATCGTACCACTCTACCCAGCGGGCTCCGCTGATCTCAAAGTGGGCAACCGCAGCGAGAACCGTGCCGATCAAGCCAGCCATTCCCGCGACCATCCAGCCCCCGCCTCCAAAAAGCCAAAAACAGCCGAAAATGATGAGGCCAGTGGAATACAGAACCGGAGCGTTCGCGAAAGCTTTTAACAGCCCCGGTTCTCGGGTCGGATCAATCTCTACTTCAATGGTACCAGTGGTCGGTTCTCCCGCCCGGATGGTGCGGTAGATGTTGTAGCCGAGAATGACGAAACCGACCAGGTAGCAGACTCCGCCGATCAGGCGAAAGAGCATCGGTGCCCGGATCGCATTGAGGGTTTCAATGAAATCAGGGTAAGCCAGGGTCGTTCCGTCCACCGCATTGAGCATAATCCCTTGTGTGATCCCCGAGACCCACATCGCTCCCACGTAGAGGAGAATTCCAAACATCCCCAGCCAGAAGTGAAGATTGGCCAGGGCGATGGAGTATAGTCCCCGGCAACTGACCTCCGCGTCGTGAGGTTCCACCGGGTCTTTTCTTCGACGCCAGAGTCGGGGGGCCAGCCAGTAGAACATCCCCGCCGCCATGAACCCATTCCATCCAAGCGTACCCGAGTGAACGTGGCCGATCGTCCAGTCCGAATAGTGCGAGAGGCTGTTCAAAGCTTTGATCGAGAGCAGCGGCCCTTCAAAAGTGGCCATCCCGTAAAAGGTCACCCCAGCAGCAAGAAATTTTAGAACCGGGTCGGTTCGCAGCCGGTGCCAGGCTCCACGCAAGGTCAAAAGACCGTTGAGCATCCCACCCCAGGAAGGTGCCCAGAGCATGAGACTGAAAATCATGCCGAGCGCCTGGAGCCACGAGGGCAGGGCCGTGTTCAGCAGGTGGTGAGGCCCGGCCCATATGTAGATGAAAACCAGCGACCAAAAGTGGATGACCGAGAGGCGATAGCTGTAAACCGGGCGCTGTGCTGCCTTCGGAATAAAGTAATACATGATCCCCAGAATCGGAGTCGTCAAAAAGAATGCCACCGCGTTGTGCCCATACCACCACTGCACAAGCGCGTCCTGCACCCCGCCAAAGATCGGATAACTGTGCGTGAGGCTGGTCGGGATCGAGAGGTGGTTGACGATGTAGAGCATCGCCACCGTGATGATCGTCGCAATATAAAACCAGAGAGCCACATAGAGGCTCCGCTCATTGCGCCGGGCAAGTGTCCAGAAAAAATTGATGGCAAAGATTACCCAGATCAGGGCCACACAGATGTTGATCGGCCAGATCAATTCGGCGTATTCCTTGCCGCGGGTCATCCCGATTGGCAGGGTGATCGCCGCTGCTGTGATGATGGCCTGCCATCCCCAGAAATGAACCTTCGAGAGCAAATCGGAGGCAAGCCGACAGCGGCAAAGACGCTGCGTCGAGTAGTATATCCCCGCAAACATCATGTTGCCGACAAACGCAAATATGGCCGCGTTTGTGTGGAGAGGACGCAGGCGTCCAAATGTGATCTCCTGTAGCCCTTCGTTCTCTATGAGACCAAAGGTCATCCACTCGAGGAACTTCCCGTTCATCTGCCAGAAGTTTAACTGCGAGGCCGCCAGTGCCCCGGCTCCCATGCCAATCACGCCCCAGAATATGGACGCAATCGTGAATTGCCGGACAATCCGGTCGTCGTATTCAATCCTTATTCGGGAATGGCTTTCCATGTTTGACTTCACTTTGGCGGGGGAGGAGAGAGCTAATGAGAGGGTTTGTGATCTTCTTCCCGGAGCGGTTGCAGCGACTCCTGCTCCGGACTTCCACTGTTTCGCCGGTGCAAGAAAAGAAACAAAGTCAGAAAGAGCGTCGCCAGAAGAAGGCTGACCAAAATCGTCAGGCCAATTACGTTCATGCCCAAAGAACGTTCTCAAGCCAGGACCAAGCCCTGAAAGATAATGAAGGATGCATGTTGGAAGGTATTAGCAGTGCTAGACATTCCGATTCAAGCAATAAGTATTTTTGATACATCGTCTCAATACCCCCGTTCCGATTGTAAGCCCTGAAACTCCGTCGCCGAAAAAAAGACCGGTGTTGGAAGACTCAGAAAAAATTGCGCCAGACCAGCCAACCACGGCCCACAGGAGCGCTTGATGAGGGCTTTTCCGGGGTGCCTGCTTTTGAGTCTCAGACCTTGTCGGAGTGGCTTCTGGTTGCCTTCAGAGGGCACAGAAGGAATTCTGATAAAATCGAAAAATTCAAATCGTTGATGTATATCGATTTAGGTATTTGCTTCGGTTGTTGTGGTTTGCTGGGATATCGAGAAAGTCTTCGACCAGAATAAAAACAAACTCGGCGAGAAGAAAGCCTGGGCCAAGTCTCCGACCGCCAAAAAACAACAGGCTCAGTTCCTGTGCCTGGCGCACAACCTGATGCTTCTACTCTTGCTGGGGCTAAAAACCGATGAGGGCATCACGGATGAAAAAAGCCGCCACCGAAGACTCGAAAGAAAAAAGCATGCAGCCGAACAGGCAGAGCGAAACGACCGGAAAATCAACTCACTTGTCTCACAGCTCAACAGAGCCACTCAGTGCTGCCTGCAATTTATCCGATGGCTACGTATCTCCATGATCAAGAAAACCCCATATACCCAAGCAGTGCGCGAACTAAGACCTCTCATGCTCCATTATATCAAATGAACTTCCAACACCGTTCCGTAGAAAAAATAGGGGCAACAACGGTGTTGGAAAGACTCAGAAAAAAATTGCGCCAGACCGGCCAACAACGG
>CAZWFJ010000008.1:0-41034 GCA_964633135.1 uncultured Puniceicoccaceae bacterium
AAATTAAATACGAAATGGTATCACCGCCAAGCCCTACGAGTCAGGATCTCTGAGGCTCGACTGAATTTACAGACAATTTTTTGCACCCCCTTCCACCCAGACCTGGGTTTCACAAGCTTCACTCTCCGCATCGCTCAGCTTGGCAACAAAGGCGTTCTTATAACGACGCTTTCTCCACGCCTCTGCCAGATTCGCACAAACGGACCGAGACGAACGCCGCATCTGATCCGTCATCGAATACTTTTCCTCTACCGGAAACGCTTTCGTCAGTTCAAAAACCTGCATTGCAGCTTCCATCGCGTTCTGATAAACACGCAATTCCCGAAAGTGCCGAATATTGCTCATCCTCCATCTCCTTTCCCTGCGTCTCCGCGTCTCCGCGTCCCCGCGTCAATCTTCTCGGCTCGCGTCAAATGGTGGTCGTTGATGCGCTCGCCGCCGAAGACATCAAACCACGGAGCCGAGGCAACGTCTTTGCCCCGGTCTTTCTTCCAGTGGATGTTAGGCTTTTCGCGGAGGATGCCTGCGCCCTTCTTTTTGAGGTCGGGGCCGGTCATGAAGGGGCGGATGTTGAGGCGGACGCCGTCGTTGAGGTCGGGGTTCCAGCCGAGGGGTTGATCCTCTAAGGGTTTCCAGCGGACGAAGATATCGTATGGCGGCTCGCCTTCGGCAATTTTCTCCAGCCGTTGCTTGAGATATTTAGCTGCCGCCGTCTTCTCCCCCTCGCCGCGTCGCCCGCTCTCCCTATCCTCCCGCTCACAGCGGCTGATCCAGTCGCCGAGGTAGGTGTAGATGAGGGTTTCCAAGGCCTTGGCGTCGAACTTGTGGTAGTTGACCAGGGCGGCAAAGCCGTCGTGCAGGCCGTCCCAAATGTGCCAGACGAAGGGGCGGTGCTGGAAGCGCTTGCAGTGCTGGACGAAGAAGCGTTCCCGCAGCCAACCCTCCAGGGATTTGTCCTTTTGCTCGGCCTGGGTAAGGAGTTGATCTGTCCACGAACGACACGAAAGGCACGAAAATTCTTTTGGAAAAAGGCTCGGGCGTTCTTTCGCTTGGTCCAGTGCGGACGAAAGCAGGTCAAGGAGCCGGTCGGCAGCCGCAGGTTCACCACGCACGGCGGGAATGCAAACAATACCGTCTTCATCCGCCAACGCTGTCAGAGCTTCTGCCATTTCCGCCTTAGCCACAGCTTCCTCACTCAATTCAAAATCTTCGTTCGTGCTTTTCGTGTCTTTCGTGGACCCTTTGCTGAACCGTTCGTGGACTGGCCACTGGTAGCCGAGCAGCCGCGCCACTGCCACTTGCAAGGGATCGTCGCTGTTCACGGGGTGCCCATGAAAAATCCACTGCGTCGGGTCATCCGAATACGGCTTCGGCAGACCGTTCGGGTATTTTTTCTCGGCGACTTTTGTCCAGTGTTCGAGGTCGAAGGGGACTTTGGCCAAAGTAGCGTTGGTGACATTCAGCTTTTGGTCGATCCGCCGCACAGCTTCGTTGTATTCCGGTGAGGAGCAGAAGCACCAGATTGCGGGGAGATGCGCGGGATTGTGGGGTATGATGGGAGAACAGCTAATGTCAAAGAACTCGCCAGTAAAACGGGTTACCGGCAACTCCCGCATCATGCTGACAGCAATGCCTACTTTACCGCACCCGAAATCGCCCTGGATTCGAGCAGCTTTGTTCTGTTTATGAATGGCTCCGTCATTCTTCCACGAGAAAATCTGCTCCCGGCCTGCAAAATCATCAGACCTCTCAACCGTGTTCTGAAGAAATCTCCAACCAGAGAGACTATTGGTTTCCCAGAAGTGGAAACGAAAACGCGGAGAATCCGCCCCATGCATGCCATTGAGTGCAACCGCGAAATTCTCAAGAAGCTGGCCACTTACGTCATCAAAGCTAATCCGCGCATCCGGATTCTCCAACTGCCTCGCCTGCGAAACGCTCTTGATTTCGGCGGTCCGCAACTGCGCCGCTTTCCCGGCGGCGGTGCGGGGAGCGGAGACGTCGAGGCCGCGGAGGGGGTGGTCCACGAAAGGCACAAAAGGCACGAAAAGGGAATCGCCTGGGTTCGTGACTTTTGTGTGGTTCGTGGACCCTCCCCGGCTGATCGTGAGAAGGATGGTGAAAGCACCCGCCGCTGCTGACGATTCAAAGCCGCCTTCGCCCATCCGCGCCACAAGATTCCAAGTCTCCCCGCGCAGCAGTTTCTGGCGGAACTTGCGGTAGCTGGTGAGAAAGAGCCAGTTTTTGGGGAGGACGACGTTTGTCGTGCCGCCCTCATGGCAGAACTGCAGGCAACGATCCAGAAAGACGGTGGCGAGGTCGTTTTTGCCGGGATGCTTTTCACAGAAATCACGAAGCACGTCATCCTGCTTCCCCCGTGCCAAGTAAGGGACGTTGGTGAGGACAAAACTGTATTTATCAGACAGCAGTTGGGCTGCTTTGGTCAGTCCTTGCGCCACGATCCCCAGTTCGCGCCGGACTTCCGGTTGTTCTTCCTGCAGGCCGTTGTTTAAAGACTCTTGAAGGACCGGCCACTCGACCACCTTGGCGGCATCGGATTTTGAGGGATCAATCAAACTGCCGAGCACCGGTGCTTGGGCAAAGGTGTCGTAAACCCAGTCCATGGCTAGACGCAGATTTTTTCCTTCGAGCGGCAGTTGCTTCCACTCCTCCTTTGCTACGCTAATCGACAGCCCCGAGCAGGCCACCTGCAAGTCCGGCAGCGGGCGGTAACCCCCAGCCTCGGGATAGCGCCAGGCGGTCAGGGCCAGGGCAAAGGCGGCGAGTTCGACACAGCGGGCGTCCAGCTCCAAGCCATGGATATTCTCCCGCAGCACCGCATCGACCGCCGCTTGCGCGGACAAGCCTTCCAGCTCCATTCGCATCGGCACCAACATGAGAAAAGTCGATACGAGGAAGTGCCCTGAACCACAGCAAGGATCGAGGGTCTTGAGTTCGCCCAACTGCTCCGGCCAGCCATCGAAGGTGCCTGCGGCGGGTGTCCATTTTTGGGAGGGGGAGACGGGGGGAGCGGGGGATGGGGAGACAGGGTGATGGGGAGAGGGGGCGTATTCTTGAACGACACGCACGAAGCGGAGGTATTCGAGAGGCATTCCCGGCAGTGCACAAGCATCGCGAAGCTCCTGCTCCGATTCCGCCCGCGAAAAGATTCCTTTCGCCGCATCAATTCTCCCATTCTCCCCATCCCCCATTCGCCGTGTCTCCCTTTCCATGATCTGCTCATCGAACATGAGTAGATCATTTTCGGCCAGGAAACGAGCAAAAAGCATCCGGTGCCAGTGCTCGTAAGCGATCTCTTCCGTCAACCTAGCCAACTCCTGTGCGCCATCCGCCCGCCGCAGATCACCCAGTTGCCGCCCATGCGCCCGCAAGCGCCGCCGCAATTCCTTCTCGTTATCCGAAAGGTGGGCATCCGCTTCCTTTAGCCCGACACCCAACTGCTGCAAAGCCGCCAGAGCGCCCGCTTCCGCAATGTCACGGGCGTCCTTGACGGTATTCTCAAGCTTGGAGCGAAGTTGTTTATCTAAAGGTGTCATGGTCCACGAAAGGCACGAAATTCACGAAAAGGGTTAGAGGACAAAGCGTTTCACAGTGGCTTTTGGATGAGCGCCGAAGTTGACGAGAAGCCCGAGGCGTTTGCCGGTGGCTTTCAAGTAGTTTATGACCTGAGCTTCGTGTTCACCTGTCGTAGCTGAAAGAGCTTTTAGTTCGACAATAATTTCGCCAAAGCAAATGAGGTCCGGCTTGTAGGTTTGTTTCAGTTCCCGCCCCTTGTAGGAAAGCTTCAGTTCTTGTTGTGGGATGAACGGAATCTTGCGCAGTTCCAGTTCAATCTCCAGGCACTCTTGATACACGGCCTCGTGAAAACCAGATCCCTTGTCGCGGTAGACTTCAAAGATAGCCCCCTGAATCTCGTAACATTCGTCTTTAAATAAAATCTCTTTCTCCATTTTCGTGCCTTTTGTGTTTTTCGTGGACTACTTCTTTCTGGAAACATTCCAGTTCGGGAAGGCTGCATTCCAGTCCTTGAAGTTGGCAACGGCACACGACACAGCTGGCTGTCGCTTCCATCGTCCATTTGCTGGACCATTTTCAGGGAGAGCGCGCTTAAGTTCGGTCATCATTTGCAGGGTCAACGCGCTATCGACATTGACGAGGCAGTGGTAGGCGACGGGCTTATTGAGACTTTTTCCTGCCCAACGATAAATGAAAGAATCCCTGAACTTTGTTACGAGCCCCTTCATCAGCTTCTCGTAAGCTTTCTTGTTATCAAATGAATTGCCATGAGGCGGATCTTTAACTTCGACGAATAGCCAGCGCTTCTCCGTTTCCACCACAAAATTGACGGCCTTCATGCAGTGGGAAAGACCGTGGAATGTTGTCTGCGTTTTATCCTGCTCATCGAACTTGATTCCCGACTTAGCATCGAAAAACTCAAATCGGAGATTGCCTTCTTCGAGCGCAATCATTCGGCACCTCCAATCGAGCGCTTTAGTTCTGCCTGAACTAATTCACCAAATGCATCGTCAATTGCATTGGGAGCGATCTCGAGAAACGAACTAGATGAATGGTGCTCAATCTGTCCAGTCTCCTTGGCACGAAAGAGGCTGTGGAAAAGTAGCTTGTCGTTTTTTTTCTTTTGGAGGTCAAACTGCTTGAGCACCACGTAGTCGTGCGTGGAAATAAAGATTTGCACGCCAACCCGCTGGAGTTCCAAGAGAATCTTGATCACAGTTCCCATTAGCTTTGGATTCAGGTTGGTCTCAGGCTCATCCCAAAACAGGACGGAGCTATCGCGTAATGTTCCGTTCTGAATAAGCGTCCAAAGCAGTCCGAGTTTCCGGTAGCCTTCGGCGAGCAATGTGAATTCAAGCTCACCATGCTTATTCCGCAGGAAAAATTCCCCATCTTTCTGAATTATCTTGCCGTCTATTGAATCCTGCAGAATCTGCAAAAGCTTCTTTCGAGGGCCATCCGTGGACCCCTTTAGCTGTGGCAGAGAAGCCTTCTCAACGATGTCCACATAGATTTCCTCAAAGTGAATTTCTCTTTGCTTATATAAGGCCGGAAATCCCTTTGCATTGGCCATCATATCCTTCACGGGTATATAAACCGCTTCGATAGGTTTGTCCGTCCATTCGCGAGTCGAGCCGGAAATCGTGGCCTTTTCGGGAACGGTTGTATGGTTCGACATCGAAAGGCGGATAGAAATATTCTTCTCGCTATCCGTGGTTCTTTGGACCTCAAAGCTGCCCTTTGAGCTTACTGATGATCGCTGCACTAGACGACCGATTTGTTTGCCAGAAGGGAAGAAAACATTGTTCACTTTCTCTGCGAAGCCTCCCTTCGTCTTACTGATGTCACAAGCAGCGTAAGCTGCTTTCAGAATATGAGTTTTCCCTGTCCCATTCTCCCCGATAAAAATATTTATGCCGGGAGAAAGATTAATATCCGCTTTTTGAAAAACGGTGAATTTTTCGAATTTGATTTTTGTAAGCATGGTGATGTCTCCTATCTGATGATGATTGGCCCCTCCTTTAAGGCCTTCTTAAGTTGCTCTCGTGCTTGCTCGACCCAGGCATCAATTTCCTCGTCGGTTTTGAGGGTGGCGTTCGGCAGGCGTTTTTGAATCTTCTGTGCGGTCTCCTGCCAATCGTTGATGCTGGTGGTGAGTTCGTCCCGCTTGTTGTAGATGGCCAGCAGCTGCTCATTGCCCTGCATGAGACGGATTTCTTCGATGGCTTCCGTATTCGGACGAATCGGAAGCGGCACGTCGCCGCCAGCGCTCTGCGCCAACTCCAGCAATTTCTGGAGAAACTCGGGCACCTTCATCAGTTCCTCGCCCTGCTTGATGTTCGACATACCCAGCTTCTGCATGACCTTGCGGATCTGTATGCGCTGGGGAGCCGAGACGGTGGCGGATTCAACCTTGAAGGTGGTTTTGCCAATGGCTTTGCGCTCCAGATCCTTCGGGTCAATGGGCTGGCCTCTATCATTCTGCGCCCGAATCAGTCCGGCGTTGAGAAGCACTTGGAGGCCTCCGTCCACCGCGTCTTGCGACCATCCGTAGGGGGCGTTGTCGAAATTCACGCGGATATCCGCGCCTGATTTTCCGCCGCCGATAAAACCGAGGATGGATTTACAGACTGGGTTCTTTGACGGCTCGCCTTCATCACCGACCGCCTTCAGGGCGTCGGGTGCGCCCGCCTTTGCTTTGGAGTAAACCTTATCCCAAGCGGCATGGTCAGCTTGATCGAACTGGGGGTAGAGTCGTGCAAGACTATTACGTGCGGCTTCCAGCACGGTGGCTTGCAGATTGTTTCCGATGACTTCATTCCCGCCGCCCTGAAAGACGCGTGCGCCGGAAAAGCAGTCGTCCAGTAATCCGCTGATACGCTTGTTGGCATTGCCCTGAGCGGTTTCAAGAGCTGCCCGAGCTTCCTTTCCTTCGGGAGAATTTGGCACCCCGCGTTTTTCCAAGGTCGCTGTGGCCGCCTTGTAGTCGATCATTTGGTGGCGGAGGTCGTCCGAGGAGCGTTTCGGAATGAAGACGAATACCGTCGGCGAGTGATTACCCGCCTGCCGTGCCTCGGCTTTGACCGTGTTCTCATCGACGTTCCAACCATCGCGAATCCAGACGCAGACCTTTTGATCGGCATCAGCTGGCAGATTGGAGTCGAAGACGGGGCTGAAAGAACGATTCACTTTGGAATCACCATGCTGGTCGTTGAGCTTGCCGACAATCTCACTGAAACGGGTGCGAAGGCGATCATCGCGCTCGGCCTCGATGCGGTGTGCCTGATTGTTGAGACGTCCCTTCTCCGCGAGGAAGTCGTCATTCCATGCCTGGCTTTCTTCGGTCTGGATCTTATACTCGTCCTCAATCTTCATGAGGAGTTTGCAGTCATCCAGCAGCGCGGGAAGCCGACTGCGGATCGCAGCACTGCCCTCGGCGATATTTTCGACCATGAGATCAGCCAGTGTGTCCACAGTGGCGCTAATGCCCACCTCGGAGTTACTGGCGGCCAGCTTGTTGATCAGGAAGATCAGTCCACAGGCCCGAGCCAGTAATCGCTGATCCTCAGAGCCTTTGATCCAGGTCATGGTATTCTCATGAAGCTTGCGCGGGAGGATGCGTGACTGAAGGAGTTTGTCCGCCGAATCGAAATACAGGTAATCGGCAGGGATCACATGCGGGACGTCACGATCCAGGTTCGATTGCGCAACCTTGTGCACAATACTCAGCATGCTACGCAACTGACTGTCCGTGCCGGTCTGGTCGAGGACACGCTGTGTCGCTTCCCAGAAGCGGCGGCGAGTGGGTAGGATCGGGTAGTCCTGGGTGAAATACTTGGTATCTGCCTCCTGGTGCGCGAGCGTGGTGCCTTGCAAGTGGCGCGAGATTTCCCCGATGTTGCGGGTCATCTCCTGGTCGATGACAGGGACCGCATCCGTCTTCTTAGAGATGATGACCTTTCGGATGACCGAATCGACATCCGCATCGGAGAGTTCCACCCGAACCGTGAATCGGCCTTCCTGCTTTTTGAGGTTGGCGGTGCCCGTGACCGCAGTCTGTCCCGTGCCGACGAATAGAATCTTCGATCCCATCTCGCTCTTACAGCAGGCTTCGACTACCTCGCGGACTTCGTCGGAGCGGCGTCCGTCATCGCCGATAAATTGTTGCACCTCGTCGAGGACGACGAGGGTTAGAGGAAACTTGCCGTCTTTAGATAGAGCCTGGCGAATCGTCTTCAGCATTTCCTCGCTGCTGACGTCAGATACGTTCGGATAGAGATTCGTCATGACCTCTACCGCAGAGGAAGCGGAAGAAAATACTCTGGGCTTCGCTTCGCAGAGCGCCCCGTAAAGGCCTTCGGCTACGTGAAGATTGTCCAACTCCTCTTGCCAGTCATCACCCTTGGCCTCGACCAGATTCTTAACTGAGTCATAAATGCCTTCCTTGCGTAGCCACATGACAAATTTGGTTACAGGGTATTGCTCGGGCAAACCGACCGAACGGAAAATAACGCTGAGCAAAGCGAGGCGGACGCTGCCGTCCGCACTCGCTCCGAGCGTGCCGGAGGCTCAATGCAGACCGCCATGTCGTTTTCCTTCGACGGACAGTTCCTTGAGGGCATCTGCCACGCTGTCGGGCAAGGTCGCGACGCCCCGAGCCGTCGCACCATCTGCAAAAGGAGTGTCCACCCAAAGCGCCCGCATCATCTTCACCAAGTGGGATTTGCCAGAGCCGAAGAAACCGCTGATCCAGACAGCAGGCTGTTGGGCTTGATTCAGGTTCTTCAAATAGGTCTCCAGGACGTGTTTGAAGCCAGCCTCGTATTGGCCCTCGCAGACAAAAGTCTTCAATTCATATCGGAGCACGGCCATGGCTTCGTCGGTGGTCGTGTCGTTAACACTGGCAACCCCTTCATTGACGAGTTTCCATGTGGATGGATCTTTCGAATATACGTCTCTATTTTTCATGGTAACGATTAATGGTCTTTATCTGCGGTAATGGGAACGGCTAGATAGCCCCAGCCATCATAGGCATCCAGTAGTCTGTAATTGTTGTTTTCGTAGCTGCCTGGAAAGAAGACGACGAGTCGACCTTTCACCAAAGGCGCAAGTTGGTCGACGATACCTTTGACCTTGGTGAGGCCGAAAAGAGAGCCAACCCCCTGTAGGGCGACAACCGAGTTTGCATCGGCCCCATGCTTCGAAAGAAATTCCTCAAAGGAGGAAACGATGAACTTCTGATATTTCGGCAGAACCGTGGAAATAAGATCTGGGTTCTTGAAATAGCTCTCTGCGTATCGCTGTGCGGCAAGCCACTCCGCAAAAGTATTTGTCAGATCAAAGAGATGCCATTCATGCCCGGCTTCCTTAGTCGCCAACTCGAACTCGTCGATGCGTGCACGAAGGCGAAGCTCGTCTGTTTCTGCCTTTTCCATGAGTTCCGCAGGTCGGGCATCCAGAACCTTGGCGTAAGGGCTGTGAAAGAGTTCCTCGCCGCGAATGCCGTTTAAATATCCGAGATAGAGAGCAAAGGCAGTCGAAGCAGCTGTTGGCTTAGCCTTGGCACGAATCTTCTTGGTCCGCCCTTGCAGGTGGCCTGTTTTCGTCCAGCTCGAATTCAAGTTTTGTGCGATGGATTTCAAGGAGGCGGGGCTAAAGCGACCTGGAAAGTTTTCGGTAATTCGCTCTTCGATCTGTTCCCGAAAGACTTGCTCGCCCGTGGCAAACTTTTCGATCCATTCATAAGAGGCCCTGAATATCGTGTCTCTAGGAAGCGCACAAAGGGCTGCCAACAAGGGTCGCCCCTCGGGCTCGCGTTTCCAAAAATACAAAAGGTTTCTAAAAAGAGGAATCGAAGGGCTTAATCCGTAGAGTTCCTTCAAGTGACGAAAGGTAAGCTCGCGAGTTTTACCGGATTGCTTGGATAGGCAGTTGTCCTCGGTGATCGTGTTCTTGAAGGAATGCATCGATGCACTGCCAATATCAACGCTGTCCAATAGGACACTTAACTCGTCGAGCATGAGCGTGCGAGCCGTGTGTGGACCGCTTTTCCCGAAGAGAAACCCAAAAGGCTCAAGCTGTGAATTCCGATAAGCCATATATCAGGGAACTAAAAAACAATTCTTCCCCATGCACGAAAGATTCATTTTGCTACTTGAGTGCGGAATAATTATCGCTTTATCCAGTTTTCCGGCAGCCAAGTCAAACCTCACTGGCCTCCAGCCCGCTGAATTTCTCCCGGTGGTAGGAGAGGAGGAGGATCTGGAGGCAGTTCTGGCTGGCATGGCAGAGGAAGATTTTGGGTATTTCGGGACAGTTTTAATCGGCGAGAGGGAAGGCGTCGTCGAGGACGAGGGGGCGGGTTTTTGAATTATGAAGGATGAATTCTGAATGATGAAACGGCGATGCCGAAGGGGCGCGGTCAGGGATTGAGAATGCGGAGAAGTTCCTGGGCGAAACCGGCAGCATCGGCCTGAACCGTTTCCTCGCGTTCATTGTAGAGGAGAGTCTTTCGAACGAGGTCGACCATCTCCGGGGCGTATCCAGTGGCTGTGGTGGGTTTATCCATGATCCGGCGGGTCTGTAAATAGGTATGGTTTGATGGCATCGGCGGTCTCTTCGGAGCGTTCCGGGTGATCTTTCTCTTCGATGGAAACTGCCTCCGACGGGAACAGAGCCTCAAGAACCTCCCGGACGGCGGTCGGAAATTCGGATTTCGAGGGAGGTTTCATTTTGCTTAAATTAGACAAATTGTTCCGTGGATTAAGTTGTATATTTTAAGCAAGTTTTGCCCCGGGCCTTTCCGTAGCCTGCCTGTGGCTCGCGCACGAGGATTTCGGCGGGAATCCCCAGGTGCTCATTGAGCGCACGGATCATGGGCAGACTGAGGTTGCGTTTGCGGTTGAGCACCTCCGAGACTTTACTTTTCGCTGGGATGAAACGGGTGAGGTCTTTTTGTCGGAGTCCGAGTTGCTCCATGCGAAACTTGATCGCCTCAATGGGATCGGGAGGATCAATCGGGTAATGGTGGCGCTCATATTCTTCCACCAGGAGCGACCAGAGTTCCAGTTCTTCGGCCTGCGGGGTGCCGGGCTCGGCATCCATGAGGCGCTCCACCCGCGTGAGGGCGGCGTCGTAGTCGGCTTCGGTTTTTAGGATTTTTGCTTTCATGGCGGGTTCAGATGGTGGTGGCGTCTATTTTGTCATATTCAGCATGGGTGCCGACAAAGCGGATGTAGTCGATCCCTCTATCATAGTGGAATTTGACGACCAGCCGGTAGGTGTTGCCCTTGATATCGAACACGATGCGGTTGCCCGGCAGAATATCGGCTGCCGGGTAATGTTGTTTAATCTCAGCGGGCTGACTCCAGTTGCTTTTTCGGGCTTCATGATACCAGGCTTTGAGTGCTTGTTCGGCGTCGGCGTGCCGCCCCCAGAACTCCCGGAGTGTGCGCACGGCGATGATTCGCATGCCAAACTGGACCTCGCTCGCTGCCGAAGCAAGCGCAAAGTTCCCTTTTTGGGAACTTTGTTCCATTTTATTCTTTTTCTTTGGTGCCATTACGCGGAACGGATGGATCCATATTTCTTAAGGGAAACCCCAATAGGGTCAGTTCAGGCCTCCAGTTCATCGAACTTAGCCTTCATCGTCGGATTGCCGTGGGTGAGTCTCTTGATCGTGACGTCCTGGGCTTTGTCGTTGGCGAGGCGGAGGTTGCGGTCCCTTCTACGCTCAGTGGGAGTCATGGATGGGTTTGGCTCCGGAGCTTCGAAGGGCAAGCGGGAGGCGGTTAGGGCGTCGCGGGTTTTTTGCAGGTGATTGATGGATTTGTCGATTTCGTCGATGGCGGTTTGGAATTTTCGGGAGGCGATGTCGTAGTTCTTGGCGAAGCCGGTTTTGAACTCGCTATTGCGGACCTGTTTGAGGATGTCAGCGTATCCGGCTTCGTCGACTTTGAAGGCTTTTTTACAATGGGGGCAGATGATGTCTTTCATGGTACTCTGATTTCGAGAAGCAAATGACTGTTTGCGCAGCGTGTCGCGTTTGGAGTAGGGGTTGCTGGATTAGGAAGAATTCCGATCTGCCAGTCGGCGGTGTGGAGGAAGCGAAGCATTGAGGAAGGCATTGTGAGGAGGGTATTTTATTACCGGAGCACTATGATGAGTAAAGAAAAGATGAAATCTCCGAGTGTTTTGTTTGTCGCTGTGGGCCCAGAATGGGGGATTTACCCAAAAATCCACGCCAGAAATTTCCAGGCGAGCCAGCCCATCCCGGCGAGGAGGGCGAGTTGGACGAGGAAATAGAAAATGATGACTACGGTGCCGAAGCCGGCCCCTGCGGTCTCGGTGAGACGTTCCCGCCAGTCGCTACCAGTGCTGGAGAAGAATGCGATGGCGGCGGCGATCCCGCCGATGATGAGAACGGTGATGAGAATGTTCATGGGATGATTGGATAGTCTTGCTCGATGATAAAAACCTATCCCCGAGCTGAAATTTCATCATCCGCGGGGATCTCGGTGGGCGTGCTGGGTAGATGGATGAGGCGGTCGATTCCGGTAGCCCGCAGGGCGGTCCATAGGGGGTCTGTTTCGGTGATGTTGGTTTTCAGGCAGTAGATGTCCGGCCCGTGGATGAGAAACTGCATTTCGAGGGAGCCGAGGGCGCTGCGGGGGCGATGGTCCAGGCCGATGCAAGGTGGGAGAGAGATCTTGGATTCCCGTGAGCTTTTTTGGAGAGCCCGAATGAAATGGGTGAACTGGGTGGTGAATCCGTGACCGAACTGACGGTCATAGGAGCCTTCGAAGGGGAATTCCGTGGCCTCGATTCCGTTTTTTGACGGGGAGCCGAGGTAGGCGATTCCCGCCTCCACTCCGCTGGGCTTTTTTCGCTGATAGAGACAGGGGAGCAGACAGCCGCCGAAACCGTTGGCCTGATAAGTCTGAAGACTCAGGGCAATGAGGATCGAATTCGCCAAATGGGCGGCTTGGAGGCTATCGTCAGCGATGTCCGGTGGCTGCTGCTTGACGAACCCGGCTTCCGTATCCCCGCACTTCATGACTATCCCGTATCTCACGCCGAGGATGTCGGTTTCGAAATCCACGAGTCCGAGGGGCAGGGCGGCCCGCAGTGAGCGGAGGTTTTCCGGGCTGGACTCGACGAGAGTGATGGGGCCATGGGCGGTGTTTAGGGTCATTGGAGAAGGATTCATTAGCGGTTTCTGGACGGCAGAGTCAGCGGGGTAGGTCATACATTCCAAGTCGCCCTTTGAGATCGGAGTAGGGATGGGGGATGTTCCGGGTGTTGTCCCATGCGTGTCTCAGGATGAAATCGCGGACTTCCGCGCAGGGTGGTCTGGGTTGGGGGTCGATACCGTGAATGCGTTTTAGATCCAATCGAGTGCGCTTGTATTTCTCGTCGGCCCTGAGGAAGTGAACGAGAATTTCTCCACGGGTTTTGCCCAGATGGGGGGCGATGAGAAAGCCGTTGGCCAGTTGTCTTGAGCAGCCTCGGAAGGATTGATCAGAGCGGCCGATCTCAGTCCATGGATCCTTTCCCATGCGGGCTTGGATACTTCGGGCGTGGCAGCGGAACTGAATGTCCGAAAAGAGGACCATCTCTTCCTCTTCGTCAGGTTCTGAGTCGAAGGTGCCGCAGCCCCGGTCGGCTTGAAACGCACCAATCAGATGAATGTGCTCAGGGTAGTCAGGGTCCTGCCAGGCAAGCCGGAATTCGGCGAAGCGATCATCATGCTGGAATATCCGGCGCAGGGGCGTAGGAATGGGCTCAGTGACCGAACGATACTTTGAGCCGATCCAGAGGGGAGTGGTGGCATCGTCTTGCCAGTTCTTTTGCACGATCCATTCATCCACCGGTGAAGGGGACTTCGGATGGTAACCTCCGCTTCCGGAACGAAGGGTTAGGTCTTTCGGGTCGTTGTCGGTCATGCAAGCAGCTGGAAAAGCCCGAGGCGCCCTTGGAGTTTCGTATAGATTTCGGGATCGTCGGAAAAGTTGTCCCAGGCAAAGGAGAGCTGATAGTGGTCAAAGGAGCGGACGAAGTCGCGCCGATTTTCTCCGGAAACAAAGACAGAGCGGCACTCCGATCCAATCCAGAGCGGTCGGCTTACCCTGTCGGAGGAATTTCGCTCGACGATCCAATGATCTGTTTTTCTGCGATCATAGCCAAAGGAGTAGCAGAGCCACTCGTCCTCCTTCACCTCCCGGGGACGAAATCCGGTAAGAGGAGGAGGAGAGTTGCGGGGGTCGGACCAGCGCTTTCTCAAGAATCCCTCCTTCGCCGCTGGCCCTTCATTTCATTGATGTAGTCGATGGATGTCTTGTGAGCCCGGCGGTTCCCTTCGCGGGTAGGAGCGAAGAGCACTGTTTTCGCTTTCTGGATGCCCACCGTTTCAGCCAAGTCAATGGCTTTGAGGTCGGAGGAGAGAAAGAGAAACTCCATTAAACCCTCGACAGCAACGTCATGCATGGCGGCCATGCTGCCGCTGCGGTCGAGAATGAAGGCGATTTCGGTCAGGTGGGTATTCATTGCAGGAAGAGAATACCACAGGAGGTGGGACATCTGCAGGGGGAGGGCGATAAAATCTGTCGTGTTTCGGGCGGTTGATAGATAACTCAAAAGGTCTCGGTTTCACTCACGCCAGTCCATCTCTCGGTCATGGCATGGGCGGATGCCGGGAGGAGTATTGTCAGGAGGAGCAGGATTGATGTTTTTATGTGGATTTCTTTCCGCTCAGGGGATCAGGGCGACCTCGGAGAGCCATGGGTGTTCCGCAGTAATGCTGGGAGATGCGGGTTCAAATTCCACTGGCACATTTTTTCCTCTTGAAAGAATCCCCGTAGAGCCGAATCTACAGGACGGATGCCTATCATGAGGGTATGGGCGGTTCTTTACCGGTTGCAGGAGTAGGATGGGGACGGGTACTTTAGAGGGGCGCATGGAAATCACCCTCGGACCGCTATGGAGAGATTCTACCTGATTCTGGCCGGCACCGTTCAGCTCGGTCATTTCGCGTTCGTTTTGTTCGCCTACGAGGGAAGTTTTGTGGCCCACTGGGTCAGTCGGATCATGTATTTTGAAGCTCCTCCCTCCGCGTTCGTAATCGCCTACAGCCTCTTCGGCATTTTGGTCCTCTTCAGTTGGTTCTGGGTGCGGCCGCGGGGATTTCGAAGTCGAAAAATCAAAACAACGTCTTGATTCTGGATTTATCCCGGTTCCGGGCAGGACCGGAGACGGCCCCTCGTGTTGCTCGCGTGACGGGTGATTTAATTGCGGTTGATGTGATCGCCCCGAGTGCGTCGAACCGAGCTGGATGGTAGGCGATCCAGCAAGTCTCGAATTTCGGTTTCAGTCCTCATGTTGTTCGATAAAATTGAAGCTCCTCAGCATTTCTGAAGTAGTTGCTTGCGCGCTTCGGTCGTTCGGTATTTGCACCGGGGCCAGTTTCTCGACAGACTTCAGTTCGACGATGACTTGATCTTCGACCAGGAGATCCAGCCGAAGACCTTCTTCAAACTCCATTCCATCATAGGTGAATCGCAGGATCTTTTGTCGTTCGACAGCGAATCCCCGCCGAGCAAGGTCACGAGCCAGCACGGCTTCATACACACTCTCCAGCAATCCCGGCCCCAGATTCTGGTGCAGCTTCACCGCACAATCGACAATTGCCCCTGTCACCTCATCCAGCTCCCTCCGCGTCTCCGCGCCTCCGCGTGAACCTCCCCCGCTCATACCTTCCCCTCCTTCAGGATGACGCCTAAAAGGTCGGGGCTTTTTTCGGGGATGGCTTGGAGTTTTTGCGGGAGGTCGGTGGCTTCGAGGCGGGTGTGGAGGGTTCCGAGGTGGTGGAGGGAAAGGTGCTCGCGCGGAGGCGCGGAGACGCGGAGGGTGTCGGCGACGGCATCTTGAAAGAGGAGGTCGCGCTCGGCCATATGCTCGTGGAAGCAGGTGGTATGGATAAAATTAGGTCCGGCGTGGATCATGCCTGATCTCCTTTCTCTGGAAGACGCCCGGCGTTCTTCTCCAGTTTCTTTTCTTCGCGTTTTACGCGACGTTCGAGTTTCTTGATATCCTCCGCCGGAGGGAGAGATTCCGGCCGGATTCCACGTTCACCGAGCATTTGGCGAACGCTGGTATTGTTCTGCACATGTTCGCGGGTGATCGATGGCTCGCCGCGGAGATCAGTTTGCTGGACGTTGTGATTCGTCATCTCGGTTGCGAGGTTCTTGGCCGCAATCGTCAGGGTCGGTAGAAAGTCGGCCAGTGGACGTGTTTGGGTGATACCAAATTTTTCCTTCATGGCCTGCGTGGCATTGCCACCAAAGAGGGCCGCGTCGCCCTTCGAACGGATGCGGCCGAATCCGGGATCGTCGACCCCGCGCTCGTAGATGTTCTCCGATAATGTTTTCTCCGAGGCTTTGAGCTTTTCCCGTGCCTCCATTCGGCGCATTAGCTCCATCCGTTCCTCAATTAACTCCTGCTTGCGGGTCTGGACGGCAAAATAGCTCTGCGCAAAAGCAATCGGTTCCTTGCGGGGATCGCCGTTCTGGGCGATCAGGTAGCAAGCGTACCGGGTGAGCATGAAGTCGTTGACCGGGCGCTCTGAACCGCTTCCAAGGGGAACCATTTTCGTGACGCCACGAAAATGGTTCTCACCTTCGTAACCCGTTGATTTAAAAGATTCAATCGCCCTTTGGATAGCGGTCAGAAAGTTCTCCCGTCGGGCGTAACCGAGAGGTTCCTGCAGGTCGCGGGCGAACCAAAACTCGATTTTCGGCTCGTCGGGGTGGTGCTGCACGAGAGCGTCGAATTGGCTCTGCATTACTTGGATATGGTCGGGTTTCATGTCATGGGTTGGTTCATGCAAATGCTCTCGGCTTAACGGAAAAGTTGAGCAATTCGAATTTCAGAAGAGTTCTTCATTCAGGTCTTCGATCAGCGAATCGAAGGTGCCGAACAGACTGAATCTTGAGATTCCGTTCGATTTGATTTTCTCGCGGACGGCCTCGCGCTCTTCGCCGGAGAATCGGAAGCGTCTCAGAAACCGATCTTTCGTCTTGCCGGCTTCTTCCATTTCCATCCATCGGATGAATCCTTCGAGATCGTGGATTCCTGACCAGAGATAGAGGGCCTGCTGCGGTTTCTCTCGGACCTCGATACGGCCCAGAGGGTCTTTTAGGGGGTTGATGCGGCGAATAAGGTTTGCAGGGTGCAGAAGATTTGGGTGCCCGGGATCCTTTCCATCGAACAGCCGTTTCTTCAATTCGCAATGATTGTAGGCGTAGATGACGAAATCGTCCGATCGCGAGTTTCGGGATTCTTGCGTCGCAAAAAAGGCTGCCACTTTGTAGTTTCGCGACCAATCGAGGATGGGTGTCGGAAATCCGAAGTGGCGGAGCAAGCGAGTGACTCTTAGCGTTACCGATTTATTCTCTCGGAGAAGATCGAAGATTGCTTTTGATCGAGACTCCTCATTTTCGCTGGGTTCTTGGAGTTTCTGCAGCAGTGAATTCAGTCCTTTTGCATCTTTCAGAAAGTTGGGGTTACAGGCGTGAATTTTGATGAGTGTGCCGGTCAATGCTCCGCTAAGGTATCGAAAAATGTCATATCGGTTCCGTCGGTGAAGGCTTGCGGCCAAGGAGAAGCCTGGGTCGGATTGCCCGCGGAAGATCCAGCCTTGTTCGCCTGCAGAGACCGCCCATTCTGTGAAGGAACGCCATGTCGTAGCTTGCTCGAGTGGCCAAAGAGAGGAACAAGGGGCCATTCTCTCTCGAAGTAGAATATGACCCTGGAAACTGCCTCCATTTGTCTTCGGCATCTTGATACACGCCTCAAGGATATTGCGTTCGACGTCCGGGCGATCCGAGTCAGTCCTGTTGCCATAACGGAGCTTTAGCTGAAAGGCATCGACTAGCTTGAGTGTCTCTTTCGGATCAAAGAAACGAAGTTCGTCAAATATGAAGATCGGATCACACGCCGAGAAGTTTATTCCGTCGTCACGTGGTTCAATTCTCCCGGTGATCGTTAGATAGTGAAGGTCCTGGTCCTCGGGAAGGAGCTGTAAAACTCCGTGATTCCTATCGCTATTGATCGATAGAACCATGATCGCTTTAGCCTTCTCCTGGTCGTCCATCTGACCATACCACTGCCCAAAGAGCCTCCGCGTCTCCGCGCCTCCGCGTGAGCCACTCATCATGGATTTCCTATTCTTTGAATCACAACGAGGTTTCGGTCGCTCGTCCCGTTTCGCTTTTCCGCCACCGAGATCGAAAATTCAGACTCACACAGATTTGTGAGGTTATCGGCTTCAAAATGTAAGCAAACCCGTTTTTCCTCCCCTTTGTTGATGGTGTAAATATCTCTCTTTCGGAGCTCATGACTCTTTCCAACTTGCAGATGAAATTTATATTCTTCCGGGGATCCATTGGGGATATCCAGTTCTCCGATATCGAAAAAAGATTCGTCGTGGAAGCCGGGTGGAACATCCTGCCAATGCCGATTGGCAGGCTTTAGGAGAATCGGAACGATGGTTTTCGGCGGATTCTCTGTATCGTTCTTCTGGCTGACTGCGGTTAATATAAGCCGTGGATTTCGGATGTAGTGACATCTTGATTCATTCTTTACGAGAATGTGGTAGTAGTGAACCGTTTGTTCTCTTTCGGTGTCATCTACTAAATCTAATTCTCTGTTAAAGGCATCCAGGCGAACAGTGATGGGGTTGAGTTCTCGAAGAATGGATTCCTTGAACAATGCCACGTACACTGCTGCGATTGTTGCGGTTGCGCCGAGTCCAGTAAGCAGTGTTTCAAACCGATCTTCGCAGGCTGCGCATGTCGCAATGATCGTGAGAACCAATAATAGGGCTAGGATAAGGCTTCCGATTGAGCAATGCAGGAATCGATGCAAGAAGCGAGTGAACTGTTTGGTGGCCATGTAAATGCTCTGCTAGTTTCGTTCTTTATTCCTGGTTCACGCGAAGGTGCGAAGACGCGAAGGTTTGTGATTGTTACGATGCGTTTTTAGCCTTACTTGTAGGTCATCTCTCAGCAGAACTACCATCAGCTCCTTCAGCCGCTTTCTTCACTAGGAGGACTTCCAGAGCTGGTAGATAGGAAGGTTTCTTTTGATCGACCCGCGAGGGGAACCGCGCGCGTAGTCGCTTGTAGCTCAATGATTCGTCTTGCGAGATTTTTCATTTCTCGCTCGGGATCCTTGAACCAATCGGTCGACCAAATTCTATGAACTTCCCAACCGTGACTTTCGATGATGTCTTGGCGGAGTCGATCGCGGTCTCTGGCTGACTTGAACGAGTGGTATTTTGCCCCATCGCATTCAACGGCCAGAAGGTAGTGGTTAGGGGCTTGTGGATGTTTTACAGCGAGGTCCACAAAATATCCAGCAACCCCGACCTGGCAGTCGGCATCGTATCCTTGGCTTCGTAGTCTCTCTCGAACCTGAATTTCAAACTCGGAGTCTGGATCACGGCCGCTTGGTTCACCCGTTTCGAGTCGTCCTGAACGCGCATATTCTAGGTAGCGCCTTAACACTTTCCTGCCCCGAGAGGCTGGTTCTCCAACTTGAACATCTTCAGGCCGAAGACTTGTAAAGACTCTCACAGTCTCTTTTGCTCGAGTAAAGAGCACGTTTAATCGCCTGTGCCCGACGTCGCTGTTAATGGGTCCGAAACGCTGCGCGGGACGGGCTTCACTTCCTGGAGAACGCCCGAAAACTGTTGATATAAAAATTACGTCCCGCTCGTCCCCTTGAACGGATTCGAGGTTCTTGACAAACAGCGGTTCGAGGGTGGATTCGTGATGCTTTCTATATTGATCCGCTTGACTATTGCCAGACATGGCATGGTCAAGCTTGCTCATTATGAGATCCCTCTGAACCGCGTTTAACGCAACGATACCTAAGCTTTTTCTCGGAAATTCGGACATGAACTCGATTGCGGCGGCGACTACCGCATCCGCTTCTATTGGATTCGAGCGCCCCACATACCTGCCGCCTGTCCATTCATATTTCACGCCCATCAAAGGATGTTTACTGAACGGGCTGGGGAAGATAAGCAGCTCGTTATCGTAAAACTCTTTGTTGGAGAATTGAATTAATGCCAGGTCCTTCGACCTGTAGTGCCAGAGCAGACGTCTTGGCGGCTGAAAAATTGCCTCTGCTTTTTCCAGAATGGAATCTTCAATGATCACCGAATCTTCATCGTCGGAATCTTTGATTTCATCATAGTTTGAGGCAAAGAACGACGTGGGTGGTAATTGCATACTGTCGCCCACTACTACAAATTGACGCCCTCGAAGAATGGCACCCATTGCATCCTCTGGCAGGATTTGGGATGCTTCATCAAAAATCACCAAGTCGAAGGTCAGTCCCCCTTTGTGTATATAGTGCGCCACAGAGAGCGGAGACATCATGAAGCAAGGAGTCAGGCATTGAAGGGCCTCTCCTCCCTGTTTGATTACTCTGGCAGTAGACATTTGATATGGCATGCATTTCAGACCTTTAAGATGGTTTAGAAGGCTCAATTCTGTCAGGTCAAGTTTACCTCCCATTCCATTTCCGGAGGGTGCTTGGTTGCCACGGCTATAGAGCCTGGCAATTACCTCCCGCTTAGCGACCTCCTTCAGGCCCCCGTCAATTTCACGAATCTTTTGCCGAGCCTGTTCAAGCTGCATGCCTGACATTGATTCCAGTTCAGGGTATGTGGCTAAGGCTATTTCTGACAGCTGCTGGCCCACGAAAAAGTCGTAGTGCTCGAGGATTTCAACAGCCGTGAATAGCTCTCGTATTAAGTCGCAAAGGGAGGAGCCTGCCGATTTGGAGATATTTTGGAGGCTAGAGCGCCATTCACACCACGGTTCAAGGTCACTGTCCTTTTCTCTCAAATTCTGGCATTCGAGGATCAGGGCCTCAACCTCGCCTTCGTGGTAATCGGGTAGCCCATTTGGGCAATATTTCTCCAAAGATCCAAGACAGGCTACCTGTTTTAGCGCCAACTTATACAGAGGATCGATATTCTGCTTGCTAGCTTCCAAGCGTGCACCCCCTCCGGAACTGGTCAGGGAGGCTTTAAGGGACGGATCGATGGGCGATTGCTGGACTTTCTCAGCCAGAGGCAGCACTTTCTCAAGAATTTTCAAGGCCTCGTTAACTGGAAGATCAGGGAGCAAATTCCCTATCTCAGCTGCCAAAGCCTGTACCGACTCACTGAGAGCAATATGATTCTCAAGAAGGTCGACAGTCTCGTTAAGCGTCGTGTGAGTTTCATTGGGCGATATTCCTGCTCCGAAGATCCTAGTGCAGATTTCCTCCAGTTTAATCGCTTGGTCAAACTCTGCCGAAACCAAGTCAGTCAAATCGTTGTAAGACGCTGAGCCTAACTCCCTCAACCAAGCCTTGATATCCGTCTCATGTTGTTCAATTTTGGATCTCAGGTCGAAAACCACGCTGGACGGAGCTTCTTCTAAAAACCGATGGAGCGAGGTTCCGATTGGTGAATCGTCGACGATCCCGTTGGTCAGTTTGCTCCAGCCGTCCAAAAATGACTCGGCTGCCGGAAAAAACTCGGCCCATTCCCGCTGTTCACCCTTCAGGAAACATTGGACGGATTCACGTTCAATAAAATCCTCGTTTGCAGTCAATACCTCCTCCAAAGATTGAAGATCCCCAATGATTTCAAGTAAGGGCCGCTTTCTCTGATCATCATAAAGTCCTGCGGCAAATCGGTTCGCAGCTCTGACGCTAGGCTTCATCCATCCAAAAGCTCCCCGATTCTCCAGAGCCTGCCGATAAGCGCGCACATGGCTCGAAGGGTGCATCTTCTCCGTCATACCTAAGGCCCGTTGAAGGCGAGCCACTTTTTTCCGAAGCTCAATCCTTTCGGTCTCAAGTGCTAAAAGTTTTTGTCGGGCTTGTCCCTGAAAAAGGACCGGCTTTCGCTCGTCCATAAATGCAGCATCCAATTCATTGGCTGCATCTTTGAATCGAAGAAGTGCCGAAAGGTTTTCTTCGGTAGGATCTTCATCGGAAATTGGCAGACTTTCGCAACACTCTCTATATACCGCGATGACTCGTCGTGCTTTCTCTACGCGGTTTCGCAATGTCTCCGCGAAACTAGAATATCCAGCTATGGATTCGATGCTTGGATCAATCTCCTGCAAGAGTCCAAGGCACTCCCTAATCTCGCTTTTGATTTGTGTAGCGTTAAGGCCATCAAATCCACAGCGTTCCCGCAAACTATGATCTAGGAGGTAAAATTTCTCTTTCAAATCGATCACCTTATTCAGACGCTTTCGAATCGATTGATCAGCGAGAAGGTCATAGGCGTAGCGTTCCTGCGGCCCGTTTGGGGCAGGAAGTTTTTGTAGGATTTCGAGAGTTTCGGATAGTCCCTTCAAGACTCGAGGAAAATTCCATTGGACTTTATCCGAGAAGCGATCCATCTCTTCGGCGATTAGACGAGAGTTTTTTTCGATATTTCTCAGTAAGTCTCTAATTTCGAAAAAATCATTTATCGAGAGGTTGGGTTTCCCGATGAAGCGCCAAGGAGTTAGATGAGGACTTTCCGACAATTCCGACTCAGCTAGTGCCAATTGGCGAAGGAGATTTTTGACCTCTTCACGTTGATCAGGGCGCCAACATTCAACTCCAACCAACCGAAATTTTCGAAAACGTTCAGGAAGGTTTCGGTAGGTCTTTCCTCTAGCCATCCACAGAGCCTTTTCCACGGTGATTCCGCTTCCTCCAACTTCCTCAGCCACGGTCGCAAGATAGCGCGACAACTTGGCTTTTGCCTCTTGTAACTCATACCTTCGATCAGGAAGCGTCGGAGACGGGTTCGACCTCATTTTAAGTCGGTCCTTAATTTTTGCGAGCACCTCTGCCTTGCTTGCTTTTGCGGAGTGCAGTTCGAAGCAAAAATCTCCGATTCCATCGGCATCGAGTCGACTCTTGACTACTTCCAAGGCTGAGAGCTTTTCCGCAACGAATAGGATCGTCTTCTTCTCAAACATTGCGGCTGCGATGATATTTGCGATCGTCTGTGACTTTCCGGTTCCCGGGGGACCCTGAATAACCAAATTTTCTCCCTCCAAAACGTCGACGACAGCACTGAACTGTGATGAATCAGCATCTCTGACCAAATGAGGAGCCGATTCGGTGAAAGCATCATCGTCTGGGTTGTAAACCTCCCGATCACCGAGTCCAATGGATTCACCTAGTCCGCCAAGTAGTTGCCTTACAATCTTGTGATGGAATGGCTTCTGATCACTTGGCCACTGTCGCGGGTCAAGGTCCTGATACATTGCCAATCTGTGAAAAGAAAAGTGACCGACAGTAAAGAAACGTCGGACTCTCCACCCCCGGGTGGAGATAACCTCCTCGACCTTTTCTATGTAGGCCTCGATCCCCATTTCAGTGTCAAAATCCGGCAATTGTAGCTGGTCTTGAAACTTGGCAGCTAGAGTTTCGTTTCTTACCGGATCGTCAGAAAGACCTTGCACCTTGTAGACAATGTTACCCGCCCGAATTTCTTTCTCGAGAGTAATGGGCAACAAAACCAACGGGGCATGAAATCTCTCTTCGGAGTCTTCAGATTCCCTCCACTCAACGAAGCCGAAGGCCGCGTATAGAGTATTGATGCCTTTTTCTCGAATCGAATAGTTTCGTAGCTGATGAATCGACTTAAGCTTGGCCTCCATCTCATCCGGAAGCAGGAGCGTCTGCAGGCGGTCGTCGTGGTGACTGGGCTTCGAAGCTTCGTTCCCTCTTAGGAGCGAGAAACTTGGGTTTACTCCATTTTGCCGAGCCCATGAAGCGTTCGTCTGGTTAGGATCTTTGCGAATGGGAGGCATCCCAAGAATTTTCCTAATCCTATCACGGATCTCTCGTTCAAGGCGATTTAGTTCGTCCTCATAGGATTCTTCTCCCTCATTCTCGTTTGTTCTAGAATGAATCTTCTCGATTTTCTCCTGGAATGCCTCGCTTTGCCGCTCTTCCCTGAGATATGCCTGAAATTGATCTGAGTTCTCATCCTCCGGATCGAGCATAGCGGCATTCGGTTCTGGCAGTGGGGCGAAAGTTAGAGGTGAATCTCCTTCGCAGAGCTGTTCAAAAATTCTCGAAAGGACCTCGTCAACAATTCGAATATGGTCCCGACTCCGACGGGAGTGTCGATAATTCAAAAGTCGATTTCGCTTAGACAAATCCAGAAGCTTATTTCGAAGTGCGGCTAGCTGTCGCCTCGCCTCGAACACCTGTTGTCCATCACCATCTTTAGTTGAATACATAGGGTCGCTCGTG
Organism: uncultured Puniceicoccaceae bacterium; assembly: GCA_964633135.1. Lineage (GTDB taxonomy): Bacteria > Verrucomicrobiota > Verrucomicrobiia > Opitutales > Puniceicoccaceae > Puniceicoccus. The sequence goes on from CAZWFJ010000008.1 coordinate 23,866, forward strand.
GGATGGACTTTGGTTTTCTGTTTATTTTCTTCCGGAAACCCGCCCTCTACGAGCCAGGAAAGATCGTCGGAATCAAAGCTTTCGTTGTTGTCAATTTGTTCACTGGAACTCATGGCCCGTCATCTTGTGGGAAGTCTGAGAAAAACGAAAATATTTTCTTTCGGAACCGAGTGTTTAGTGAAGCGGCACCTGAGCGTTTTTAAAGAGTGCGCCGTTGAAGTGGGGGTCTTCTGTAGGAGTACAGTTCAATAGTTCGTCCCGGAGAATATGTCGTTCCAGAGCCAGATAGCTCGGTGGCATCGAAGAGGCCGGACTGCCCGCCCAGTTCCTCGTCGGCGCGGTGGAAGAGCTTTTCCGGGATGAGGCCCTTTTCCTTGATGAACCAGCAGAAGATGAGGCGGGTGAGCAGGCGGATGAGGCCGGTGGCGCGGCGCTTCTCGTCGTCGGGTTCGAGGTCGGTCGGGAAGTCCACCTGCGGGAGTGCCCAGAAATACCAGTTGGCCAGCTCCTTGTAAAAGCGCTTGTTGAGCAGCTCGATATTGAAGATCTCCTCCCAGGCGGCGTGGAGGGTCTCGAAGCTGTTGATTCCAGTGGCAGGGCCAGCTTGGCCCTGTGATTTCGAGGAAAAGGGGCGAGCCGCCCCTGCCACTTTGGGCAGATTGGGGAGCGCGAAGGATTCGAGAATATCGAGGTGGCCGCGATGGGGGGCGGTCAGCGAGATATCGCGGATGATGGTGACCTTGCCGAGGACGTCCTTGTGCTGCTCGCGCTTGTTGATGCGGCGATTGATGACGGCGATGGAGAGCATCTCGCGTCCCTGATCCAGGTGCTGGATCAGCACCATGACGGGCATGGGGAAGACCCGGTTGATCTGGCGGGCGATGGCGGTGAGCTTGCCGCGGGCGTAACTTCCGTTGACGGCTGATTTCCCGTTCAGCTTGATGGCGAAGAAGAGGTAGGACTGGAGAAGTCCCGGTTTCGCGTCGTCCTCCGAAAAGAGCGAAGCCTGTCCGGCCAGCTCGTCGCTGGTGAGCTGGAAGAGAAGGTCGGCCCGGGACCAGTCTTCATAGAGAGCTTTCCCGGGATCGAAATTCGCATCGGGGGCACTGGATTGCAGCATTTCCAGAAAAGCATCGGGACGGGCCCCCTTGATCGGAATGGTCTTGGGGCTCTCGTAGCCGAGGGCTTTGAGGAGGGCGAGGTGGCCGGAGCGGAAGTCGGCGGCTCGCCCCGCAGCGGAACTCAGGGCGCGAAGGGCGGACTGGAGGGAGGATTTGAGATCGGAGGGCATAAAAAAAAGGTTGATTTGTCAAAAATTTGGACGATTATATTCCCATAGGCTGATCACTGCGTAGCGGGGGTTGGCCTTCTTCATTTGGGCAGAATGATAAGGCCGTAGCCGTCGATTCGTCCGTTTGGGCTGCGACGCATTTTCGACTGAACAATGCGGAAATCTTCTTTTGTCCGCTTGCCGAGAACATGGCGACCGATCGGTGTCACTACCAGGTCAGCGAGCTGAAGCCCCGCAATGTTCGCTCTCTTGTTTCTCAAAACCAACGACTGCATCCTCTTCTCGATCTGGTTGGCTTGCATGAATTTTGTCCCTTGAACTTTGAGGTTCAACCAAGCGAGTTCCAGTTGACGGTCTAGTGTGTTATCCCTCTTTTCAGCCACGATAATCCCTGCGTCTTCCTGGTCTCCAACGAGCATGCAAAACCGCTCGACCAGAATGTCCAGACTCAGCATGTAAGGATCGACTGCAGCCAGGCCATAGCGTTGTAGATGCTCTTCCTTTCTAATGACACAAGCGATGACTTCGTAATCGAGGTTGCACATCAAAGAATTGAGTTCTGAGTAGAAATGCTGCCGAAAGGCCGGTTCTTTGAGGCGTTCAAAGCCATTTCGGTTCCGTGTAATATCTGCAGTATGCAAATGAATATCAGTATTGCCGAATAGTTTATTCTTAAAGGAATCTATGTAATCAGCGGCTTCTCCCTTTGCGTAATCAAGCTCCATTATTACCCCGCCGAGTACGAATAGAGGATAGTCAGGATCTATCACGCTTAGATTGTGGTCACCACTTTCGTCGAGGAATAGGACTTTCATCGTTGGTCGCTTGGCATCATTCATTTTCAAGAATCACCAGCCAGGTAAGTAACTCGTATTCCGTTTCCAATTCCTTCGGGGTTTCAGCGACGGTGGGGAGTTTCCCGTCTCGACCCGAAAAGAGGGAGGCTGCGGCCCGCCGGGTAAAGGTGTGGGCGATGGATTCGAGGCACTTTTTGACGAGGGTGTCGTAGTGGCTCATGTCGGCCCCGCCGTCGGTGCAGGCATCGAAGAGGTCGCAGAGCTTCCGCTGGGCTTCAGGGAGTCCGGCGGCGAGGTCCCGGAACAGGTTGAGGGCCTGCTTGGGCTGGGTGAAGGTGATGCGGACGGTGCCGTCATCGTGGACGTAGATGAGGTAACAGCGTCCAAGGGGGTTGATCTTCTTGGCCGTTTCGCTGTCCCTGGAGCCAGAAGCAGGCAGGGATGCCTGCTCTACTCTGTGGCGGAGGCAGAAAATGGCACCGGGGCGCCCGATGGGTTGGTCGGGCTTGGTGGGCACGACGGCGTAGAGACCGGGCTTGGCCGCTTCCAGTTCGGCCCGGCGGGATTCGAGGAACTGAAGGAGGTCGATGCGGAATTCGTCGAGGGAGAAGTCGGCGAGGGTGATGTTGTCTTCGAAATCTTCGAGGTCGAGGATCTCGCTTTGCATGCACTTGAGCTGCTGATTGCGGAAGAGGAGATCCCTTGAAATCAGCTCCTCGACCTGTTCGTTTTCGAGGAGGTTCTCCTCTTGGGTGGCGGACAGATCCACCAGTGCCATCCGGGCCTCGACGCGGTGCTTGACGTTGAGGTAGCGGTCGAGGTCGGCCACGGGCCAGAAGTTGACGAGGCGGACGGACTCATTCAGGGAGCCGATCCGGTCGATCCGGCCGAAGCGCTGGATGATGCGGACGGGGTTCCAGTGGATGTCGTAGTTGATCAGGAGGTCGCAATCCTGGAGGTTTTGCCCTTCGGAGATGCAGTCGGTGGCGATGAGGACATCGATCTCTTCGTCCTGAGGGAAGCGAGGTTGTTCAGCGCGGCGTTTGGCGATCGGGGAGAAGTTGGTCAGGATGTCGTCGAAGTCGTTCGAGAACGAGAGGGTGCTGCGGTTCTCCTTACTGCCAGTGACCAGCGCGAAATGAACAGTGGCAGGGGCAGCGTGCCCCTGGGGGTGGGCAGATCCAGGGGCAGCTTGCTCCTGGACCTGTGCAGATTCACAGGCAGCTTGCCCCTGGTAATGAGAAGGAACAGGGGCGGGCCGCCCCTGCCACGAATGCTCCGGTTCGGTGAGACCTATTCCTTGTTGGCTTCTAATATCGGGAAAGTTTTTGGGATTGTTGTCAATATAGTGACGGAAACGCTCCAGAGATTCACGATTACGGACAATGTGGTCGAAGGATTCGCCCTGCCAAACTTCCCCCTTACGGTCGAGGAGTCGATTGATTGCCTTGGCCGTGTAGCTTTTCCAGGTGTGGAGAATGTCAGACAAACGGTAATCATTCAGGGGTTTCACCAGCACGTGAACATGATTCGGCATCACGACAAAGCGATCCAGGATGTACCGCTCGCCGTCGTAGTAGCGGAGGTTCTCTTCAATAACTTTTCGGATTTCCGATTGGCGGAGCCAACATTCGCCATGACCCGCATCAAGGGCTTCCTCCTTTCTTCGGAAGATCTCCTCATACTCGGAAAGAGTAGCCTCGTCCCAAGGTTTTGGGTTTTCTCTTATCCACTGATCGAGAGACTCCCGCCAGGGAAGGAGGACTTCCATCGGAAGAGAATCCGCAAGCCGGTAGGTGACAAAATAGGTTGCGCCTGCCTGTCTCCAATGAGGAAGATCCTGGCGGGTAACCTCAACCGCCTCCAGTGGATTAAAAGGTTGGAAAAAAGTGGCCGGGGCGGCTCGCCCCGGGGTTAGCACTGAACCAGGGGCGGGCCGCCCCTGCCACTCTTTGACCAGCTGGTCGTAGAGATATTTTGCGGTATCGGCAAAGGCGGTGAAAATGAGGATCTTTCGGTTGCGCTTGCCCTCCTTGTTGGTCGTCGGGTGGTCGAGTTTTTCGAAAATCTGTTCCCGGAGTTTGGCGAGCTTACCGTCGTGGGACGGTTTGGTGGCGTGGGCGCGATCAAGGAGGTATTTGAGCTGAACCCGGTCTTGTTGGACGGCCTTGCGCCACTTGGGGATATCGATGTGGCCGAGGTGGAACTTCCTTTTGCCGCCGACCATGAACTCCGCCGAGTCGAACTCGTCGTCATCCTCGATCTCGGGTTCGAGAACATCATAGTCGATCTCGGTGTTCTGCTCAGTGAACGATTCAAAGGCAGTGAATCTCTTCTCTAGCCGGTCAATCTTCTCGATGGTCCGTTCGAGAGTGAGGCGGAAGGAGTCAATTGAGCTTTCAAGCCGTTTGAGGAAGTTGACCTTCATCATACCGATGAGGATTCGCTCTCGTCCTTCCTGTGTAAATCCGGCCATCCTCTCGTCGATGTAGGATTTGCGAATGGCCTCGGGGAGATCCTTTCGCAGGTGGGAGGTCGGATGGTAAAGGGAGAGGGTCAGCTCGGTGATGTCGTGGTCGAGTTCCTCGAAGGAGATTTGTCCGGGCCGGAGGTCGATGGGAGGGTGCAGCGAGAGTGGGCGCGGTCGCTGGGGGAATCCCCCAAGGCGTTTCATCTCGTCTTTATAGTAGCGGCTGATCTGTTTGCGGGACCGGGCGATACTGAGGCCGTCAAGGAGTTTGAAAAAGTCGCCGCCAATGGCTTGGAGGAGATCGCGGCTGGAGCGGGTTTCGGCGGGTTGCTTGGCCCATTTAGTGAAATGTTGCTGGGCCTTGCGGGTCGTTTCCTTGATCGAGTCGATTTTGAGAGATTCACGGAAGGCGGCGTCCGGCTTCGCGTCGTTGGCCACGTCGCCTCCAGCAATGAAGGAGACCTGATTGCGGAGGTCGGAAAGCTCGTTGTTGACGGGAGTGGCAGAGAGCAGGAGCACCTTGGTCTTGCTGCCGGAAGTGATGATGTCCTCGATCAGCCGCTCGTAGCGGGTCCGCTTCCGGGGTTCGCCTTCCTCTTGCTTTGCCTTGGCGTTGTTGCGGAAATTGTGGGACTCGTCGATGACGATCAGGTCGTATGTCCCCCAATTTAATGTTCCAAGATTGATACCGTTTACTTCTCCGCTATCCCGCGAGAGGTCGGTGTGGTGAAGGACATCGTAATTAAATTGGTCACCGGCAAATGGATTCAACAGGTCATTGCTGCGATAGACCGTCCAGTTGCGACTCAACTTTTTCGGGCAGAGGACGAGGGCAGTTTGATTCTTGAGTTCGAAATACTTGATTACCGCGAGGGCCGTGTAGGTTTTCCCCAGACCCACGCTGTCGGCGAGAATGCATCCGTTGAGATCGCGGATCTTGTTGATGGCGGTCTTGGCCCCGTCTTTTTGAAATCCGTACAGTGCCCGCCAGATCCGGGTGTCTGGAAGTTGGACTTTGGTCAGGTCGGCCTCGGCATTTCTCTCCCCGTCGATGAATTCCCGAAAAATGTGAAAGAGTGTGAGGTAGTAGATAAACTCCGGGCTCTGGTCGGAATAGAGGCGGGCCAGTTCCTGGAGGACCTTATCCTTACAGTCCTCGGTCAGGTCTTGATTGTTCCACCATTCGTCGAACCAATTCAGTAAGTCGCGCCGGTCGCGGTTGTCCTCCACCAACATGTTCAACTCGACATTGTTTCCCTTCTCGCGAAGACCGAGACCGGGGACGGTAAAATTGGAGCTTCCCAGCATCGCGTGATCCACCTCGCCGTTGCGCAGATGGTAGAGCTTGCCGTGAAGAAGGCCCGATTGGGTGACGGTACGGATCTCGGCTTTGTCCTCGATCCATTCTGCACATTCGCGGGCGAGTTTTCCCTGTTGGAGTTGGTTTCCGAGCTTGAGGCCCGACTCTGAGAGGGAGAATTCCCGGGATTCCTTGGAATCCTTGTCGATGCTGTTGACGAACTGGGGATCGCCGAAAAGGAACCGCAGTCTTTGGATCCCATCGAGTTTCTCCTTCAGCGCATGGTAGGCGTGGATCGTAAAGTAGGCTGAGACGACAGAGAAAGAAGTATTGGACGAAAGGTGCTCCTCGACGAAATCACCGGCTTTGCCCCGGGCACAGTTGTCTCGGATACTGGAATGGGTGGGCTTGGAATCGGGCATTCTCTTGAATCAGAAAAAAGTGATCGGTGTGTCAAAATCGGGTGTCGACGTGAAATGGATGTGATTCGAGATAGATCCGATCATAGTTTTTCGGAGCATAATTTTATTGTGAGGAGAGTGTAAAGTCGGGAATCGTTGAGGCTGGGACGAAGGAGAAAAAGGGTGAAGGAGGAAGGATTATGAGGTTAGGGCCACCTCGGCCGCACCAAGGCCACTGTAGTTTTCCGGGTGACGGAATCCATTGAGGTTATCCAACGATAGGGTTCATTAATAATTTCCGTTTTTGTGGTTTTCGAAGAATGTCAGAATCGCCTCGCGGACAATTTTCCCAAGCGAGACACCGTTAGACTTGGAGGCCTGCTTGAGTTCATCGCGAAGGTCTTTCGGCAGCCGCACGGACATCTGTCTCGCTGTATTGTTTTCGGGGTGGACTGAATCAAAATCGAAATCCTCAAGTGCTTTTCGAATGATAACACTCACCGAGCGAGTGTTGGTTTCGGTCCGGAATTGCTCAAGTTTTGCATATACATCCGACTCGAGTTCAAAGGTAAGAGGTGAAGTTTTGGTCTGCATCTTACGGTAAGGGATGAGGAATGAAGGATGAGGAATGAAGGATGAGGGGTGAAGGATGAGGGGTGAAGGATGAAGGGTGAAGGATTATGAGTGGATAGGTCAGGAGGAATCGGTAGCCCGCCGGCCTTTCGGAGTGACTCGGTATTTTTGCAGGCGGCTGTTGGGTTTTTCCGGGATGGTGTAGGCCACGAGTTTTTCTTTGAGTAGCTTCACCATCAGGTCGTTGAGATAACGTGTCGGCTTCGGTTTGCCCAGACTGCGGGCAATTTCAGCTTTGGATAGAGGGCCGCCGCTAAGCTTTGTCAGTATTTCGACAGCCATTTCTGACTCTACCCCTGTAGCACCGCGAGCCTTTTCACGGGACAGGGGAACAGTCTCTGGCAAAAAAACGGTAAAGCGGACGCGACCGGCGAGTTCCTCAATCGTAGGCTCGACAAGTTTGGCGGCAGCCGCCTGCCGGAAAATCCCTGGGATGCCGCTGCCCCACTGCTCGACTAGTTCCAGCTCGCGGAAGACCCGGGCGATGACGGGATTGCGCAACTGGGAGACCCCTTGCTTCATATCCTCTACGGTGAGGCCGGGCAGGAGGAGGCCGGGACTCTCGATCTCGATGCGGTCGTCGTAGAGGAGAATGCCGCCCTGGCTGGGCACGAGCCGCCCCTGGTCTTTGACTAGGATGCGCAGGCTTTGCAGCATCTTGTCATCGACTTTGCGACGACCGTCAAAATCGCGCTTGAACTCAAGCGTTTTGCTTTCCGGCTGACTGAGAAGCGATGTGATCAAGGTGCCAAGGGATGAGGAAGGATGAGAGAAAATTTATGAAGGATGAAATTTTGAAGAGCAAGAATTGGGTCTGGTAAGACTGGATGGTTTTGAAAAATCACCCTTCATCCCTACTTTTGACGAGTCCGACATCATTCGCTCCCAACCCGCTGTAGTTTTCCGGGTGGCAGGAGAGGAGGAGGATTTGGAGGCCGTTTTGGCTGGCTTGGTAGAGGAGGGATTTCAGTTTTTCCAAGCGGTCCTTGTCGGCGTGGGTGAAGGCGTCGTCGAGGACGAGGGGGAGGCAGCCGTCGTGGTCGGCGGCGAGGAGTTCGGCCATGGCGAGGCGGAGGGCGAGGGCGACTTGTTCGCGGGTGCCGTGGCTGAGGTCTTCGAAGTTGTGGACGCCTCCCCGGCTTTGGCTGCGGTCCAGCTCGAAGCTTTCGAGGCGGGAGCCGTCTTCGGCCCAGTGAAGCTTGGAGCGGCTGCCGCCGAAAAGGAGTTGGAGGTAGGGCTGGACTTTGTCTTCGAGCGGGCGGGCAAGTGCGTCGGTCGTCGCTTTGCGGGCGGCCTTCAGGCGGGTCAAGAGAAACTGACGCACTTGTGCTTGATGGTGGAGGGCGTCGCGGCGGCGTTGGAGCTGCTCGACTTCGGCCTCGCGCTCTTTGCATTCGCGCTCCGGGTCGGTGCTGCCGTTGCTCTTGAGTTCGGTGCGGGCGATGGTGATCCGCTCTTCTGCGGTGGACAGATTCTTGCCATCCTGTTCCACGGCACTGGAGAGTCGTTTTTGGTCCAGCTCCAGTTGACCCGCGCCGAGTTTTTCCAGGGCCTCGGCTTCTGCTTTCTCGGCGGCGAGGGCTTGGTTGTGTTGGCCTTCGATTTGGAGAATAGCTTTGGAGCGGGCATCGGAATCCCCGCTGGAGTCGACGGCGAATTTGAGTTGGCCGGCCAGTTCGCGGGAGGAGTCTTTTGCAGCTTGATGCTTTTTGCGGGCGTCCTCGAAGGCAGCCTCCGATTTTTCGTATTTTTTGCGGGTCGCCTTTTCGCCGGCGAGGGCCTGCTGTTCCGCTTTTACCGCTTCTCTCAGGGAGGTTGCTGCCTGGCTGAGTTCGGTCAGAGCGGCTTTCTGTTGTTCGGGAACCCTGGCGAGGTCTGCTTGTTTGGCGAGGGTGTCGCGTTGCGATTCAAAGCGAGCCAGATCCTGCTGGGCCTCTTCGAGTTGGGCATCGATTGCATCGGCCTCGTGCTCCTCAAGCTTCTCTTCGAGGGCTACTAGTTTCTGCTCCAGGCTGTTGCGCTCCTGTAATTTAGCTTCGGCATTCTCCAAGGAGCCGACAGCTACGGAACGCAGAGCTTTGTCGAGGCTTTCGCGGCTCTGACGGGCTTGGTCCTGGGCCGCTCGCAGGTCGTCTGCTCCGCCCGGGCTGATCCGGATGCGGGTGCCCTTGCCAATCAACAGTTCGGCGGCGTGGTCGAGAGTTTTGGAATTCCCTTTGGTGAGGGCCGTTCCTTCGACGGTAACGGTTTGGTCGGTCTCCAGTACTTCCAGCTGGAGCGCGTAGGCCTCGAGCCGTGCTTGCGCTTCCATTGCCAAACCGGACTGTTTGCGCAGCGCCTTGATGGCTTTGGGGGTAAAGGGCTCGAGCGGGGCGAGTTGCTTGCGCAGGGACTGCGCCTCCTTTTTGAGCTGGTTGACCTTACCGAGCTGCTTTTCGAGTTTGCCGATTTTTTCGGAGGTCTGGAGGGCGTTGACCTGCGCTTGCAGCGCGTCGTGGGCGTTGCGGCTCTGGCCGACAGCCTTGGCGGCGGCTTCCCTGGATTCGATGGCCTCGTCTCGGGCGGATTTGTTCTGTCCCAGCTCTTCCTGCAGTCGTTTCACTTCCTCTTCTCCGGGCGCGGCTGCTTTTTGGGCGGCTTCCAGATCGGCGGTCAGTTTGCGGATGTCGGCATCGCTTTTGCGAAGGCGTTCGAGTTCTTTGCCCAATTCCTCGCGTTCGCGGTTCTTTTCTTTCAGCGCATCGCGATGTTCGCGGACGGAGACCAGTCGTCCCTCGATCTCATTTAGTTTGGCTTCGGCGTCGGCGAGACTCTTGGCGTAACGGGCCTGGTCGGCCGAGGCCTGCTCGTAGCTGTCGGCGGCCTGACGCAGTGACTCCAGCGCCGCCTGTTTTTCTTCGAGAGCGTTTCTGGCTGCCTCCAATGCGGTTTCTGCTTTGGCGAGATCCGAGCCCGCTTTGGCTCGTCCCGTCGAAGTGAGGGTGGCATCGACCAGGTTCTGCAGGTTTTGAATAACGGCCGCATCTTTTGGGCTGCTGGTAATGGCCTGACCGCTGCTGGCTTGTAGTTTCTCGCGCAGTTGGTCCTGGGATTCGTCGATCGTCTCGACCGGTGACTGGTTGCTTTGCCCCTGCCAGACCCAGAGGTGGGCCCAGCGACGCTGCATTTTGCCTTCGATGCCACCACCCGAGACGGTGCCGTCCACCCCGAGAAGGCGGGCGAGTGCGGCCTCTGCACTGTCACCGGTCAAGGTCGCCTGACCTTCGGACTCCAAGGTCGTGTTCCCCTTGGAGCCGAAGCGCTTGGTTAGAGTATGGCGACAGCCGTCGGCTTTGAAATCAAGGCGAACCTCTGGGTCGCCGCCGAAGTCGGACTGCATTTTCGCATGAAACGAAGTGGAGCCTTTGGCCTTGAGGAAGAGCGCGCAGTGGATCGCCTCGGCGAGGGTGCTTTTCCCCGTTTCGTTGGGGCCGTGGATCAGGAGAAGGTCATCGCCTAGCGTAACCGTTGTGTTCCGGTGGACACGGTAGTTTTGGATCTGTGCGGAGAGGAGTTTCAAAAGGATGAGGGATGAATTATGAGGGATGAATTATGAAGGAGGAGGGGGATTAATTATGAGGGATGAAGGATGAAGGATGAGGGAGGAGGGAGGAGGGGGATTAATTATGAAGGATGAAGGATGAGGGAGGAGGGATGAAGGATGAGGGAGGAGGGATGAAGGATGAAGGAGGAATTATGAAGGAGGAAGGATTAGGGATGGGAATTATTTGGCGTTTTTTTCTCTTTGTTTCACCTTTTTTATGATGGTGGTGAAGATGGCTATTAGTTGATTGGATTCGTCTTGGAGGGGGGCTAGGCGGTTTTTTGGGATGATTTCGGCATCGGCTAGGAGTTCTAGCCAGTAGGTAGACTCGTCCAACTCCTTGAGGCAGTCTCCGAGCTTGGCGACGAATTCGGCATCGGAGCGACTGCGGTAGGCTTCTCTATAGTTTGCGCCGTCGGAGGTGCCGGAGCGGAGGACTTGTTTGCCGAGAACCTGCGCCTCGGTCGTTTTCGGCAGCGAGGAAAAAAGTTTGATGACCCGAAGGGCAAAGGTTCGAGTGCGCTCCCGGAGGTCGGAAGCCCCTTCCTCAACGCACAACACCTCAATCTCTCTGACCTCATAATTCATAATTCATTCCTCATCCTTCATCCTTCATCCTTCATAATTCACCCTTCATCCCTCACCCTTTGACAATATCTCCCAGTGGCCGCCTTTGGCTGGGCCGATTCTTCGAAGCAATCCAATATGTTTCATTTTTGCGAGGTTCACCTCGATCTTACTCTTGGAAATGCCAATGGATTCACTGAGCTCCAGTGCAGAAGTTTGCGGTGCCCGCTTGAGGATTTTGAGGATTTTCTCCTGATTTTCGGTCAGTTTTTCACCGACCTTTTCACCGACCTTTTCACCGACCCGTTTCTCCGACGTTTCATTCAACGCCTCTAAATATTTCTTTGAGAAAGGGAATTCCAGCCAAAGGTCATTCGGCTCGTAGCGTAGTTTAGGCTTCGGGCTGCCGACGGCTTTGCAGGCGGCGAATATACGCTGGATGCCTCGCCCCCAGGTTTCAATCTCCCCGGCACGGAAAAAGGTGTTGGCGATGAGCAGGGCTTCTCGAAGCGCGGCATCCGGCACGGGGAAGGTTTCGATACGTTGTATACCCTCGTAGCTGATCGCGGCCTTGAGGTATTTGGTCCGAATCAGGTCGAGGCTTTGCTCGACCTGATTGAAGAGGCCGCCATGCACTTCGTCGTGATAGGCCAAGTCCGACTCCGAGCGGAAGAAGCCCACCTTGATGAAAGCGCCCGTGACGTAGCGTTCCGGGTCCTCATGGAAAAGGAGCACCGCAGCACGTTTCAAGTAGTCGCCTTCCTTGAGTTTGAGTTTGTCGATCAGAGCCGCGTCCGAGGTTTTGAGGTCGCCCGAGGCAACACGTCCGCTCCGGGCCGCGTAGTCGCGAAAACGCTGGATGCCCGACGAGGAAAGATCGCCGACCTGCACCTGCGGCACTGGCACGCCGTCCCAGGTCTTTCCCTGCTTGCGGAGAATGAAGCGATCCAGCGCCGCGCCCTTGAGTTCCTGCAAGGTGCTGCCGCTGCGCAGGTCGTATTTACCCTTGTGGCTGATCGGGTAGGGGTAGGGCTCCACTATGATTTCCAGGTAGTCCAGCTTGCTGACGGAGCGTAGATTAACCTCGACCAGAATCCCTAGAATGTCCCGCACCTTGTTGGGGATGTCTTCCAGCCGTTTCTTGGCATCTTTTACCCCGACGACCTTACCCGCGTCGTCACGACCAATCACCAGCACACCACCTTCGGCATTGGCGAAGCCTGAGACCAATTTCAAATACTCGTCCCGCCAAGTCTGCTTGAATTCAGTATTCTGATTTTCCGGCATGGTTTAGGCTTCTACCTTTCTCGTCTCAAGTTGAAGTAGGCGAAGGGCATCGCGGGCCAACGGTTCCGTTTCGGATTCTGCCTGCAGGGCGGCTGCAACTTGAGAAATGAGCGGGTTGTTGCTTTGGGTCAGTGCCGAGAGTTCTTCGGCAGTCGGTTCGATTTGAACCTCTTGGTCGATTTTCAGGCGGATCAAGCGGGCTTGAAGGCTCTCGATCAATTGCTCCAACTGCTCGGCGCCAGCGAAGCTGAGGGTTCCGCGGATGTCGAGTTTGAGGAGATCCTCCCCGGTTCGGTTGCCAACGCAGGCGTCCACTTGGTCTTTCAGCGCTTCCAGATCATCGTCTCCCGTGAGAATGAACGGTTCGATCTCGTGCCAGCCGATATGGCCGACAGGAGCTGGCTTGACCCTCGCCGGGTCTCGGCGCTTTTCGCATTCGACGATCAGGGCGTGTCCGGGAAGGTTGCTGTCGCCCTTGGCGAAACGATCCTGCTCCGGGGTTCCGCTGAACCAAACCCCTGGGGCGATCTCCTTCATGCCGTGCCAGTCGCCGAGTGCGACGTAGTCGTAGGCGTTCGGAGGGAGTTGATCAACGTCGATTCGGTTGATGGCGCTGTCCTGATCGGTATCGCCGGAGGAGGAAAATCCCTGCGTGCTTCCGTGGGCGAGGACGATTCGAGGGAGGTCGGGGGGTAATTCCTCGGATTGGCTTCGCAACCAGGCAGTGGGGTCGTTGCTCTCGTGACGTCGGAGAAGCGGGCAGGGGAGGAGAACGGCGTTTTTGAGAATTACCGGTTCGGCTTTGAGGAGAATATGGAAATTGGGCGCGAGCTGTTCCTGCTCGCGAAGAAAGAAGGCTTGTTCCCAGATGCAACCGGGACCTCCGTGGTCATGATTGCCAGGGATCGCATAGACAGGGATTTCCAACTCGCCAATGGCCGAACAAAGGGCGGAAACGGTAGCCTTGTCCGGGGTGGATGAATCGAAGAGATCTCCGCAGACGACTACGAATTCGAGAGAAGCCTCTTCGATAAGCGCCTTGAACCGGCGAACCGTATCGATTCGCTGCTTGCGAAGCTGTTCTCGTTTCGCGTGGTCTTCAATCGACTGGAAGGGCTTTCCAATCTGCCAATCGGCAGTGTGGAGGAAACGAGTCATGAGTCCGTCGGTGCGAAAAATTTAAGCATTTTCGACTTTACCACAGAGGATGGGACAATGCTGGTCCCAGTGACGAGAGCGAGGAGGGATGCGGTGGATTTAGGAAGCCTGGGGCGGTAGGAATTCTGAGGGGAGAGCATTGGTAAGCAAGCTATTTGAAGAACTCTATTCGTGTAAAGGCCGTAAACGGTTTGCTAATGGGGCTTGGGTGGGCGCGGCGATTTTCCAGCCGCCGATATGGGTGCGCACCTCGAAGCCATGTTGTTTTAGAATGCGGGCGGCGAAGTAGCTCATCTTGCCCAGGGCGCAGGTGGTGACGACGGGCTTGCTCTTATCCAGCTCACCAATGCGGTCGCGAAGTTCGGGGTACGGGATGTTGACCGCGCGGGGAATCGGCTTCATCGAGGCCATCTCGGACGGGCGCACATCGAGGAGCTGAACGTCATCGCTTTCTTTTGGCAGCTCGTAGACCGGGTCGTAAAGACCGCTGCGGATATTGTTGGCGGAAAAACCGGCCGTGTTGATCGGGTCTTTGGCGCTGCCGAAGGGCGGGGCATAGGCGAGTTCGAGGTGCTCCAGGTCATCAATCGTGAGCTGGCCCTTGATTGCGGTGGCGAGTACATCGAGTCGCTTGTCGACACCCTCGATGCCGTTGGCCTGACCGCCCAGCAGGCGACCGCTGAATTTCTCCCAGAGGATTTTGAGCGTTAAGTGGGTCGCGCCGGGGAAATAGCTGGCATGGTTGAAGTCGGTCGCAATGGTCTTTTCGTAGTCGATTCCCATTTGTTGCAATCGCTTCTCGTTGTGCCCGGTCACACCAGCCGCCACATCGAAGACCCGAACGATGGAGGTGCCGATGGAGCCGGGGTAGGGCCGGGCCTTATCGCCCAGGGCAATGTGGTCGGCGGCGGCCCGGCCCTGCCGGTTGGCCGGACCGCCCAGGGGGATCGCCGCTGGACCGCCCAGGATCGGGTCGGTAGTCTCGCAGGCGTCGCCCACGGCGTAGATGTCAGGGTCGGAGGTTTGCAGGTGGGGGTTGGCCTTGATGTGGCCGCGCTCGCCGAGTTCTAGGCCAGCCTCTTTGGCCAGACTATTCTCGGGCCGCACGCCAATCGATAGGATGACCAGGTCGGCCTCGATGGCTCGACCGGACTTGAGGGAGGCTTTTAGCCGCTTGTTTTCCGCCGCCGCGAAGCCATCGATCCCATCGCCGAGAATCAAATCCACACCATGGTTGAGCAGCTCCTGCTCGACTGCCTTGGTCATTTCCCCGTCCATTTGGGGCAGCACTTGGTCCACCAGTTCGACCAGATGGACCTGCTTGCCCAACTCGATCAACTGCTCGGCCATTTCGAGGCCGATAAAGCCGGCTCCCACCACCAGAACGGTCTTGGCCCCGGTCGCAGCTTCTTTGATGCGGTCCATATCCTGCAGGTTGCGTAGGGTATAGATGCCTGAAAGGTCGATGCCCTTAAGAGGCGGACGCAGGGGGGCCGCGCCGGGCGAAAGGATCAATTTGTCGTAGGGCAGATGCTCGCTCTCGCTTCCGCCGGTCGGGCGGATCTCGACCGTCTTTTTTTCGCGGTCGATCGCCACCGCCTCGGTCAGGGAGCGCACCTCAATGGCCAGTTGCTGGCGCAGTGATTCCGGGGTCTGCACCGCCAGCTTCGAGCGGTCGGCGATCTCGCCCCCGATGTGGTAGGGCAGGCCGCAGTTGGCAAAGGAGACATCCGGACCCCGTTCTAAAAGAGTGATTTCTGCCTTTTCGTCCAGGCGGCGTAAGCGGGCGGCAGCAGATGCGCCCCCGGCCACGCCCCCTATGATGACGATACGCATAGGTTTTTCTGGGTTCTCGGTCTTGGTCATAGTATTACTGATGTTGGTTTTATTTTTTAAAGTGAAATTAGCCGACTGCTTCTTCCGGGCAGCAGGACTCATGTCCGACGACAGGGGCCTCCTCGCCGGTTCCCAGGGTGCATTGGAAATTGTGGCAAAACTCCCGCACCCGCTCGCAGTCGATCCTGTAACAGTAACGCTTACCGCACTGGCGTTGCTTCAGTAGCCCCGCCTTGCTCAGACAGTGCAAATGCTGCGAAACGGTGGCCTGGGAAAGCGGGAGGGCCTCGACAATCCTGCCGCACGAGGCTTCGCCCCAATCCTGCAGCAACTTGATGATCGCAATGCGCGCCGGGTGGGCCAGTGCGCCGGCAAAGTCAGCCAGTGCGCGGTCCTCTTCGTTGAATCCAGATAGTTTTTTCGATGCCATCGCTTTGATATAAGATCGTATATCGACTATATACGATGATAAAAGGCAAGTCGTCAAGATTGTTTTTCGTCGACATGTTATGGGATATAGCCCACAACAGAGATATGTCTATGACACATCTCGAGCTCCCTATCTGTGAATCGGTTCAAGTAAGTTTACTGGCGGAGAACACCGCCCGTGGTGCTGGGATTCTGGGCGAGCATGGCTTATGCTGGTGGATCGAGTCGGATGGGTGCGGTTTACTTTTTGATCTGGGGCAGGGTTTCGTGCTGGAGGCGAATGGCAGAAAGATGGGGATCAACTGGACGAAAGCGGAGACTGTGGTTTTCAGCCACGGGCATTACGACCACGTTCGCGGCTGGGGAAAGTTTGCAGATTCTTTGGGACATGCGCGGGTGGTCCTCCACCCCTCGGCTTTGGAGCCGAAGTTCCAAGAACGCCCAGATGGACGAATGGTTCCGGCGGGGGACCGTCATTTTGCAGCGGCGCTGAAAGCGAGTCCGGCAAAAGTCGTGAGCAGTCGGGAGCCCACGGAGGTGCTTCCGGGAATCTGGACGACGGGCGAAGTGCCGCGTGAGACCGACTTTGAAGATACGGGAGGGAAGTTCTTTTGTGGGAATGGGGGAGGTCAGAAGGATGCCTTACCGGACGATCTCTCATTGTTTTTTCGAACCGAGGCGGGCCTGGTCTTGGTGCTTGGTTGCGCGCATGCCGGGGTGATTAACATTCTGCGCCACTGCATGCAGCTGACCGGAGAGTCCGTTCACGCCGTGGCTGGAGGCATGCATCTACTCCATGCCTCTGAAAACAGAATGCGTGCCACTATCGAAGCACTGCGCGAGATCGCGCCCCGCTGGCTGGCCCCAAATCATTGCACGGGCAACGTGGCCGTGGCACGGCTCTATGCTGCATTCCCAAGACAGGTCCGCGAACTGCATGCCGGGCAGTCAATGAACTTTCCTTTAAGCGATTAAAATTGGGGCACCCATAAGATTCCAAAAAACATTGCCGTTTGCACCAAAAATAAAGCAAATATTCACTTTTGCTAAGTCACATGGCCGGGAATATGCCGGAATATTAGCTCGGCTCACAGTCTGAATTCGATGGGTCTCCAGAACCTTCTTCAGCGATTGCAACGGATCGCAGAATCTATTACGTTCTTTCTTCGGGCCTATGTCGGCAAGAATGGCGCGAGAGGGGGGGGGGAATTTTAGACACCCATAGTTCTGCGAAATATCCTTGCCTTTTTAGCCAAAAAAGAGGAAATGGTTAACATTTGCTATGCTGTACTAGGATGAATATACCGGGATTTCAGCTCGGATCACAGGAACATATTATGGGTGTCCAGAACCTCGCCTCCACGATTATTATTACCTATTGTTAAGAAGCTGCTTAGAAAATTTCGATTTCGATTTC
>CAZWFJ010000009.1:0-39877 GCA_964633135.1 uncultured Puniceicoccaceae bacterium
CCCTCACCTGGACTAATCCTCTTTGAAATGTCAAGTTATTTATGGACGACTCCTTGGAGGATGGTGGCAAGTTCGCAGTTCCGGCGGTCCCCGAGTCACCAATGCCTGTCGGCAATGAGGTCCTTTCGGACGCAGCACGTCATAGGCGTGCTTCCACTGTCGCTGGCGTCACCAATGCCTGTCGGCAATGAGGTCCTTTCGGACGCAGCACGTCATAGGCGTGCTTCCACTGTCGCTGGCGTCACCAATGCCTGTCGGCAATGAGGTCCTTTCGGACCCCGAGGACAGGGGCCAGGAATTGTCGATCTCCCGCGTCACCAATGCCTGTCGGCAATGAGGTCCTTTCGGACTTAGACTATAAAACAGTTTATAAAGAGTTGGCCGAAGCAGTCACCAATGCCTGTCGGCAATGAGGTCCTTTCGGACAGCGGTCAGTCGGCGGTCAGGTCCGGTTTTTCCTGGATCGTCACCAATGCCTGTCGGCAATGAGGTCCTTTCGGACGCGAGTGTCACAGAAATTCCCCTGGCACTCTCTCCCGAGTCACCAATGCCTGTCGGCAATGAGGTCCTTTCGGACATCCCAAAACAATAATTTCCAATTCTCCGCCCGCGTCACCAATGCCTGTCGGCAATGAGGTCCTTTCGGACTCCACCTTGCGCGGAATAAAGTTTTCGATTGGGAGTCACCAATGCCTGTCGGCAATGAGGTCCTTTCGGACGACCTATTCCCGCCAAAAGGACCGCTTGAGTACCGCGTCACCAATGCCTGTCGGCAATGAGGTCCTTTCGGACGCAAACCCGCCGATTGGGACCGATGCCCGACCATCGTGTCACCAATGCCTGTCGGCAATGAGGTCCTTTCGGACGAGATCGCTGGGCAAAAGCCGAATACCACTCCGATGTCACCAATGCCTGTCGGCAATGAGGTCCTTTCGGACGAAGCTGAGCGATGCGAAAAAGCCGCCGCTGAACTTGAAGCGTCACCAATGCCTGTCGGCAATGAGGTCCTTTCGGACCTCCGTGGATTGAGAGGGCCGAACTTTACGCTCTCGCCGCCGAGTCACCAATGCCTGTCGGCAATGAGGTCCTTTCGGACTTTTCCTGCCGGTCCTGGTGCGGGATTTGATGCGCCGCGTCACCAATGCCTGTCGGCAATGAGGTCCTTTCGGACTTTCCTGGTGTCGGAAGGCGATACCTACGTGGCAAACACCGGAGTCACCAATGCCTGTCGGCAATGAGGTCCTTTCGGACACCCGGAGCATGTCCGGGGACAGCACGTAATAGGCGTGGTCACCAATGCCTGTCGGCAATGAGGTCCTTTCGGACCAAGCAATTTCGGACTTATTCAATAAGCGCGTTGCATTGTCACCAATGCCTGTCGGCAATGAGGTCCTTTCGGACATGAAAACGAAATCCAGTCATTATATATCGACTGGGGTCACCAATGCCTGTCGGCAATGAGGTCCTTTCGGACCCAAAAACCAATCATTGGCGAATTAATCGAAGAAGGGTGTCACCAATGCCTGTCGGCAATGAGGTCCTTTCGGACGTAACGGACGGCACCGAAAAGGTTCTGTCGCACGCGTCCCCGGGTCACCAATGCCTGTCGGCAATGAGGTCCTTTCGGACAGCAGCTGTTTTAACTAGTTGATAATCAGAGGAGCAAGAGCGCATTTTGATTCCTGCCCATTTTTTCGATGTCGCGAATATTTTTCGGCTGCTGAACATGGGGGGTAAAAAGATCTCAACTATTTATTGTGTAGGTGTTTATGAAGTCTGATTCCTGAGGGGGGTATTTACTGTTCCGGTCAGGAATCAAAATTGCGGTATTCTGCTCAGAAGACATAGGCAACCACAGCATCGTTGGTGACCATTTGGCCGAAAGTTCGCGTCTCTCGATCCTCGCGGGCGAAAATCGGGTAGGCGACGAGTCGATCATTTTCAGGGTCAGCAATTTTACAGAGTTTTCCCCACATCTCGTCAAACTGCGGAGCGGTCAGGCGGCATTCAAAGATAGAGTATTGAATCCGTATGCCGTATCCCATGCAGGTATCGGCAATTTTCTTGAGCCGTTTGGGCTCGGTTATGTCATAGGCAACGACGACTTTCACATCAGGACTCCCTTTTGCATGGCCGGCGATTTCGCTGGCGTTTCGGGTGAGAGGGAAAGCTTCCTCCCACCAGCCCTCGTGCCAAGTAAATTGTTCCATGTTGGATTGAGGCTCATCAATTCATGAGAAACGGAGTCAGCGGAACGTTTTCCCGAAAGGCTTTTTTGGCCTGCCGAACGGCATCCCGTAATTGGGCACGAATTGTGGTTCGCATGCCGGATTGCTGATAAAGAAATTCCCGTTCCATTCGATTCTCCCATGCCATGAAGACCTTGCGCCGACTGTTGCGCTTGAGGAGGAAACCTTTTTCAGGGCTTGATTCGAAGTCATCCGGTGTGATGCGCCGGTGGTTGAAGAGGTCGAGAACCACGGCGTCGACGACTGGGGCGCGAAAGGGTTCCATGAGATCGAGAGCCAGGGAGGGACGACCGTCCTCCTGTTCGTGAAGAAAACCCCATCCGGGCTCCATTCCGGAAGCGCGAATCTCCAAAACGATTTCGTTGGTCAGGAGAGTGTAAAGAAACGATAGCAGAGAATTGGGCGGGTTGCGCGGCGGGCGGCGTGATCTTTTCTCGAACGGACTATCCTCGGGGAAGAGGTGGGCGTAGTGTTCGAAATACCGGGCGGCAGCGAGGCCTTCGATTCCGCGAAGGGTTTCGATCGATCCGGCACCACCAACCTGTGCCCGAAGGGACTTCAGGAAGGCAAGCGTGCCCCTCCAATCATTTCCTTCCTTGGAGAGTCTCTGCAATACCCGGCGCATGTTGCGGATCTTTGCATCGATCACTTCTTTGGCCCGATCCAACCGGAAGCCGCCGTCACGGCATTGATCCAGTTGGTCGGCGAGAATAGCACTTTGGCGGGTGTAGGGCAATGCGACGCCGGCGGGAAAATCGCCATGGGTGAGGAAGCAGACAGGGATGCCATTGCTCAGAAGAGCGGTCACGGATCGGGAGGAGAGAGAAACCGTTGAGTCGACAACCACTTGCTCAAGATCAAGCAAGGGAATCCATCGGCGTTCGGGGAGGGTGGTTTCCCCGTCGGAGGGCGGAGGGGTGATTTCAAGGCGCTCGCCCCGGACAGAGGCTTTTAGGCCAGGGAGGGTTAGGTAGGCTACGGGCATGGTTTTGAATTGCAGACGTTATGGATTCATTCTTGTGAGGGATGGATTTGGATTAGATTTCTCGCCACGCCGAGCAGTTGAGGCAGGTTGCGTTGAAGGGTTGCAGACTTCGCCGCGTTGTCGTTGAGACCGGCGTGGTTAATGTCGTTGCGAGTGGCTCCGAGGGAGCGGAACCATTGCACGGTTTCGGTATCGAGACTTTCTGAAAGGTTTGCGCCCAGTTCCGGAAACTGACTCATCGGCTTCTCCCAATCGGAAGGTGGGGTATTATTGGCCGAAACATTGAGAATCTGGCTGACAAGTGTTCGCTGCATCTTGGGATCGCCGGGTAGGACTTTCTGCAGGGATTCGGACCAACTTGCGTGAAAGAAAGAAATGGCCCACTCGAAGAGAAGGGTTAGGCTTTGTTGAAGCAGATTTTTTTCCAGACACCACTCTGCCGCGGTCAGCAGATTTTTGGTTTGGCCGGGTCGCACATCGGCGAACTCTGATTGGAGGCGATCAAACTCAGGGGCGAGAGCTGGTGCAATTTCGGAGCCAATGGCAGCGATAAACTCCTGAAGGCGCGGACCTATATTGGAATCGATCAGCAGGCTACCGCGACACAAGGTTACCGCCAACGCCCAGGATTCGAGTTCCCGGCCAAGGCCTTGGAGGGCGGCGGCACTTCGATCGCGCCCCCGGGATGCCTTGGCGAGGGGCAGTGCGCGTTGGTTCGCCAGTTCTCGTATCAACGATCCCGAACCGTGGTCGTTGAAAGCGCGGAGGGCGGCGGTCCATCGGTTGATCGTGAGAAAGGGGGTGAGATCCCTGATGGGCACCCGCCGCGAGGAGATATCCTCGGGCCAGTCTTTCGGTCGGCCGAGGGTTTCGGCGGCTCCGTAAAGGATCGCGCCCACCTCGATCCGGCGAACCGCCTGGAGGTGGCCGACTACCGCGTAACCGAGAAGAGGCAGGTAGCGGAAGGAATGGGTAATATCGAGCCACACCGTTTCGCCGTCCCGAACACTGTCGCAGATCGTTTGAAAAATCACCCAGTAGTCGTTTTCGGTCCCGCTCTCCGGAATATCGGGGAACTCGGGTTCGGTGGGGAGCTTCCACTCGGAGAGCAGAGTGGGAATGCCGGAGCGGACCGTCTGGGTGCAGAACACCGAGGTCTTGACAAGTTCGCGGCTCCCCGTCCGCGAAGCGATCCACTCGGCAGCGGCAATCGAAGCGAAACTAGTGTCGAAGTGGAAATCCTCTGCCGTATACCGGCAGGGTTGGTAGTCCCCGCTTCCGAGGAAAGTTAACAGTCTTTGTGGATTCATCGGTTCTTAAAATAGGACAAAACTTCTGAGCCAATCTGACGGTCTGCGGCCTTGAGAATACGCTCGCGCGTAGTGGCATCGGCAAAGGCTTTGCGGAACCCTTGTTTCATCATGGCCAGAGCATCCCACAGGGTCATCCCGCCACACATCCGCGAGGCGGCGAGATATTCGTCGGCAAGGGTGCAACGGGAGATACCGGGATTGTCGGTGCAGAGTGTCAGGGGAACACCCGAATTCCACAGGTCGAGGGCCGGGTAGGCTTCGCATTGTGCGCTTTCAGGGAAAGCTGGATCGTAAAAACCGACCACTTCCCGGTTGCTGGTCGGACACAACTCGAGGCAAATATCCCGGTCGCGAAAACGGTCGCGGAGGGCGGGATTTCCCGAAAGACTGAGACCATGCCCAATCCGGTCGGCATGGAGATGGTAGGCAGCCTCCCAAATGTTCTCGGCGGATTCGCCTTCGCCCGCGTGGATGGTCACGGGCATGCACTCGCGAAAGACGGAGGTGAAATATTGTGACAGGTCTTTAGGATTGTTGAAATTCTCATCCCCGGCGACATCGATTCCCACTAGAAATCCATTCAAATCACGGGCGCAATCGGCCACGGCCTGAACGAGTTTGGGCATTGCCTCGGGTTGGCGGCGGTCGGCAATCCAAACGAAGCGTGCTTCCAGATCGCAGGAGGATGCGGCGGTTTGCAGCTTGGTTGCAAAGTTTTGCAACCACCCCGAGGGGTTTTCCGGGTCGTATTTGTGCGGGCTACCCCGCACCTCGACGTAGGCGAGGCCTTCGGCCTGGACTCCCGCGACGAGTAACCGCACGGTTGGGTCGATGGCAGCGGGGTGCCCGAGGACCGCGCTTCCGCTGAGTTCTCCGGGGAGTTCGTAGGCACCGAATCCGAGGCGGTGCCGAACCTTTAAGGCGGTTCTTTCGAGAGCGGGAGGGTAGAGGTTTTCTTGAATCTCATCCAAGCTGTGAAGTTGGAAGACAGCGGCCACATTGGCGGGACGGTTTCCCATTTTGAGCATGCTCCGCCACGAGGCGTCCGGCTCCTCCCAATCGATTCCGCACACTTGCCGGATCGCGTTTTCTCGCTCCTCGGCGGAAAGATGGTCCCAAATCGCCCCTGCAACTATTTTTTGCTCCTCGAGGGCAAGAACTCCGCCGAGGTGCCGGTGGAGATCGGCTTTGGGCAGGTTGCGAAGAAGTTCCCGGTGCTCCGGGGAGACGACTGTTTCACGCAGTTCCCGGATCAATCGGGGAGGCAGCCGGTAGAGACTGCGCCAATTTTCGTGTCGCTCATCTTTTTCGACCTCGGCGATAAAATTCGAGAGAAGCCCGTGATCGGCCCGCCTCCCTTGCAGTTCGTCGGTCAACTCGGTGGTGTCATGGCCGACAGGAGAGGGTGGGAAACGCTCGGACGAAACGGGGGGCCTGCCCTGCCATTCGACATCAAGAGCATCGTCCCGATCCGATCCGGGCAGAACCACCGGCAGGAGATAGCGTAGAATTTCCTCCCGGAGCGGGTTCAGGAAGAGAGCGGGCTGGGGGTGCTTAAACTCGGTTGGCCAGTCGGAAGGAGTGCCATCGCTGAGAACGTGGAGAAGGTGGTCGCAGCCAAACGTCCGAGCCGCCTCCTGCATATCGGCGCTCATGGTCTTTCGGCCACCTGCCAGCGAACAACTCAGGCGCGTGCTGTTTTCCCGGCATTGGAGTACGACCCGAAAAATCAGCTCCCGCATGCGGCGAACGTCCTCCGGCTGGGCGAGGTCCGGCTCGGAGGCGAGGAATTGGCTGATGGGCACGCCGACGGCCTTTGCCCACTCGGTGAGGTTTGCCTCTGCGGCCGCCCATGCCTTGCCGGTGGAAACGATGACAATCCGATCCGGAGGGGAAACTCCATCGACTGCCCCGGGCCTTTTCTGCCCATAGAGGTCGGTGAAGATCCCATACACCTCCGGGATGACCGCCCAAGTCGTGCCCAGAGTGGCGACCAGAAGATGCGGGACATTTTTTGTGTTCATCGGGAACGGGCCAAGGTGCAGTTGCAGGCGATTTCGCTCCAACGCTCAAAGCCATTGGCAACGGTCACTTCGGAGGGGGGCACAAAGCCGAGGCCATTGAGGGCTTCCCCGTGACGGGGAATGGGTTCGTTCGCGTTTGTCCAAGGGATGTCCCAGACAAGCCCTAGATGAACCCTGCCGACAGGGCTTTCCTGTTCGTTGATCCAGGCGATGGGCAGCTCTGGGATGGAGTTGGGCGGATTGGTCAGCTCCTCCGCCAGCTCCCGCCGAAGCGTCTCGACGGCCGTTCGGAGCAGATCCCCCCGGTCGTCCGCTTCCTCCACATGGCCGCCGACGCCGATGGATTTCCGCCCATCGAGCCGGGCGTCTCCCCCGGTCCGCTGGTAGGACCAGACCGTCCCATCAGGTCGTCGGAAGAGTGCGTAAGGGATCAATTGGAGATAGCCGGGGTCGTTCTCAAGGTCTTGGCGTGGAAGAAAACAGAAATCTCCCGGAACGTCTCCCCGGTTGAACGGCACTGCAGTCTGGCTCAGATGGGATTCGACGGCATCGCGTGGGAAGGCGAGGATGTTCATTTGATAACGATGGCGTTGGCCAGTTCGTCTCCAATCGGTTTTGGTCCGTCTCCTCGATTGTTGCCTTTTTGCAGAGTGCGGATCGCTTTCTCGAGAGGGTCGATGTTCGCCTCCGTCCAAAGGGCGGCGATACGGTAGGGCTTTGACCGATCGGCATCGGAAAAGCGAACAACCCGCATGCGAAGAGGGGAGGTTTTACGTTGCTGCTTCTTTGCATAGCCCAAAGGAGATTCACGCTGGTCAAAGGCTTCTGCTCCAAGCGTGTTGCAAATCATTTTGCGACATTCATTCTCCGATTTGAAACCAGTCACTCCTAGCCGGAGGTGTGCTTTGGATTTTTCAAGCAAACTTAAGCATCTTTCGGACCACTGTGATTGAGTTAAGACATTTCCGACCTCCTGAAGGGAGCCAGCCCCTCGCGTCCCTCGGCTTCCGAGGCTACCGAGGAGCAACCACGCTTGGATGGTGCTTTCCAAAACTGCTTGGCACTTTTGGTCGAGTTCACCTAGTCGGCCAATTACTGACATTTTGAATCGTGTACTTGCCGGATAGCAAGGCTCCGGCCTCCAGTTTTTGTGGGCGTTTTTTTTCGATTCGGAGAAAGATCCGATGATCTCGGAAATCCGGATAATAACTTTCGATGCGGAGCCGACATCACCTGCAGATGTACCAAAAATGAGTGGGGTAAACGAAGGGTGACCTAATTCGTTCATCCACCACCGCAACGGGCCACGAATCGAAGCGGCTCGAATTTCGGGGATACTCTGGTCCGCGCCGTAGCTGAAGATTGGTGTGAGAGCTTGGATTTCGAAGCTTAGGTTCATGATAGTTCAATTTGCAGTGCTTGAGCCGCTTGCTTGATTCGAGGGCCTAATTTTTTCTCTTTAAGAAACTTCTTCTGGTTTTTTTGGTTTTTCGCCAGAAACACTTCGAGAAGGATGCGCTGTTCTGATTCTGACTTGTCCAGGATGCCGGCAAGTTCTTTTCCAAAATCTCCTTTGCTGAGCTGAGACCAATCGATGCGGAGGCGTTCCTCGGGTGATGCTTTTTGATAGGCTTCTTGAGCGGCCTTTTCTTCATCCGCTTTGCGTTGTTCTGCTTCGCGTTGTTTTGCGATCTCTTCGAGCCTTCGTTGCTCGGCTTCCTTCTGACGAGCTGCTTCGAGCTGTGCGGCCTTCTCCCGGGCGGCAATTTCCTCGGCCTCCTTTTCGCGTTTTTCCCGGATTTCTCTCTCGTAATCTGTGTCGCGTTGGAACCAGCCAAGCCCCGCAGCGGTCTTCGCTCCCATGCCTGCCATAAAAGCCGCTTCGAAGATTTTTTCTAGCAGTTCGTGCTGAGAATCGATGGCAGAGCTATCCCCTTCGAGTCGATCTTGGCGGGCTATGAAATAGGAAAACGCAAAGCGAGCCCCTTCTTTGACCACTGGATATTTATTGGGAACCGGGTTTTCCTCCTTTCCGTTCTTTCTCCCGTGAGGGGTAAGAATATCGAGATCAAAGCTTACGGGGCCCTCGGGAAACGCTGGAAGGAAAGTCACCAGACCCTTTGCCTGTGTGGTTCCGAAAAGCCGCTCGGTTGTTCCCGGGTCCAGGTGTCCGTCTTTTTCCATCCAAAAGGTGGCATGATGACAACAGCCCTTGACAGCACTGGCAGGGATGTATGGCGATCCCGTGTTTCGATCCAGGCAGATGCCCGCATTTTCCAAAAGTCCGTTTGCCAAATTGATCGCAAGGCGGCTTTGCAATGCAGCGTAGAATGTTCGTGCGCGATTCTGATAGGTGTGCTGAATCTGCTCGCTGAGAGCCTTGGCTTTCCGCTGACCCTCCGGATTTGCATGCCAGTTGAGGAGGCGCTTCAACGCATTGTCCTTCTGCTCCGGGCTTGCCCGATAGTCGAGTGGCAGGAGAAATTTCTCGAAAAGTAACGAAGCATTATCGACGGGCGTATTTCCAAGAAGATCGTTTGTGTCTCTGGCGATTGCGTAGCGCATGGGGATTATTATTTGAGAAAGCGGCGGGCGTAATTGAACCAGGCCAGTGACTCGGCTGTGGCACTCTTTAGCTGTTGGCTGTCTCCGTCCGCGAGCAAGCGAATGAGGTCGTCGGTGTTCCGGCACCCTTGAGCAACCCCGACCTGACCGAGGTGCTCCGCGAGGCAATCACAGATATTCAGATAACCCTTTCCGGCCTCCTTTGCAAAGGCTAGACACTGGAGAAGTCCATGATTGATAATGAGTGTCGGAATCTTCTTGGCGACACTCTCGCTCTCGTTTTTCCCCTTAAAGTCTTTGCCGGAGTTTTTAGCAGCCATCACGCTAGCGGCCCTGATTTGTTCAAGGTTTTTCATGATTCCGTTCCTTTCGCTACTTTGACTGTGGAGAATCCGAGTCCAGTGGTTTCTTTGCCACCGAACTGCATGATCTGTTCGGATTCGAGCTTACGAAGGGTTGGTTCGACGACCTCTTGTTTTCGTTTGTCGTAATGGATAGTGGCATAGAACAGCGATTCGGCAGGGACGACTTCCTCGTTGAATAGAGCGCCGTCTTCGACGATCCCGGTTTCGGGGTTGATTCGGTTGTGCTGCAGGACCTGGCAGGCGTTCTGGGCAAAGTAGGCGAAGTCTTCGTCGGAAAGGTAGACCAGACGATCTACGGAAGATTCCAAGGTCGGATCTTGGAGGACGCTGCATATTACCTTTGCCCACGAGTCGGGGAAGGTATCGGTTTGTTGGAAGGAATATTCTTCAAGAATGATGCCCCGTTTGTCGCCATTCTTGAGCGAGATTTTCGAGCCCGCGAGGCAATTGCCGGATCCTGGGTCCTTTGGAAGGTCAAGCTCAACGGATGCATCTCTTTTGTATCGGCTGAGAACATGAGGGCAGGTCGCGAGCGCGAAGGCTCCCTTCGCCGAACGGACCGGAAAAAGGAAGAGTTTGGCCTCGGAAAAAGACAGCGACCCGGCTTGACCCGCGTCTTCATTACCGGACTGGTTCGAGTTTTCTCTTCCGAAGACCTCATCTCCGGATTGTGCGACCTGGAAAAAATCCCGCAAAACTCCTTTTATAGAGGATCCGGGAATGATGGGGAAACCGGTATGGCGCTCCCGCTGGATGGGCTGGTCCACGGCACCGACGGAGCTTCCGGCACCGACGTGGAGGGGGGTTCTGGTGAAGAGATAGAGAATACTCTTGTTCATGATGTTATTTGTTTGTGATGGATGGTTTAGAATGGGCCGCAGACGCCGATGCCGTATCCTTTTTCTCCGAAAAGGGTGGAGCGGCGGTTGTAAATTTGGTCGCCGGTCGAGGCTCCGTGCCAGTTGAGGGCTTTGGCCAGGTTGCGGGCGTGGGTGGGGTCGTCGGCTTTAAAGTAATAAACCGAACCGGCGGGAACGGCGAGGAGGGTGGAACGGGCCCCACTTTTCTCCTCAGCGGAGTCGGACGAACCGGGATTCGTCCAACCGGATACGGGGAGCGGACGCTCGATGCGGGCCGCGATGAGTTTGGCTTGAATGGGCGAACCGGGGTCGCATCCGAGGCGTCGGGCTTTGTTGGGGCCGGGTCCATCGAAGAGGCGAACCTCAAAGGTTTCCGGATCGATCCAGTTGGGCAGCCAGCCTCCGGGGTGAGGGGTCCGGTCCTTTCCGGATTCCCGGAGTGCCGGAAACAGGGCCGGGGAGAGGAGGACCCACTTGAGGGTTTCGCCGGTGATTTCGGGACCTACTGGAAGACAATCGGCTGGTTGGCACTCACTGCGGGTGACGGTGCATGATCTTCCTTCTCCGCCGATCTGGATGATGCCGTCCTCGGGCAAGAGGCGATCCATCAAATCGGTTTCACGCTGGTGCCGGTTTCCAGATTCGACGATTGCGCCCAATTGGCAGCCTTCGCGAAGCCGGATCTGGTCACGAGAGTAAATCTGGCCTCCCGAGGTGGTTCCCGTGTCCGGGTCGATTCCAATTCCTATGCTGTGCTCGATGGTGAAAAAGTCGTCCTGACTCCGGGTGTCCGATGAGTTTGCAGCTTTTCCTCTCAGGTAGCTTTCGATAGCCGTTTTGCTCATCCAATTGGGATGATTCGATTTGTTAGGTGGTTCTTGAGGAGCGAGAAGTTGAAGACCTTTGGGAAGGCTCGAACCGCCGGGGAATGGGAATTTCGGGAGGGGCGTGACGGCAGGCTCGCTGCATGGATCTTCCAGATCAGCGGGTTTGGGAAAGAACCAGCGGTCCTGTTCATCGACGGGAAAGGGGCCTACGGACCTCAATGACCCGAACCGCTCCGAGTCTTTTCCTGTCCTCTTCCCGTCGGACCTCCGGGTGTAGCCGTGGCGGTAACCGATCTCGGGTTCATCCGCAAAAGCGCGGTGACAGGCTGCGTGCAAGGCTCCGTGTAGAACATGGGGTTCGGGAATCCGCGCCCCGTGACCGGAGGACGATCCACCCATGGGGCGGGAGTCGCGAAGGAACAGAAAATCGTGGGGGAGGAGGGATAGCTTTCTCATAGTGAGGAGTTTTGGGCGTTGCAGGATCGTGTGCGGGCCATCCAACCGGCGACCCGGAATAGATCGCACAAGTGTTGAATGTGGGACCCGACCGGATCGGTTTTCTGGCCCGGATCTTCTTGCGGCTGGTCAATTTCCAGGCACTGAATGAATCGAGTTTTCAATATTTTGTTTAGATCTTTATTCGAACCCTCCCTCTGTTTCAGGCAGTGTTCGAATTCCGCTTGGAGGATTTCCGTATAACAGTTGGCAAAGTTGCTGTCGCAATTGTTGGGACCGGATGTCTTCCAATCGCTGCTGAGGTAGGGTTCGAGGAATGAAATCACTTTTTTGGGGAACCCGCTCTCCAGTTTGCTCTCCGGCCCCTTGCTATGGAGGAAGTCGATCAATGTTTGAAGAAGGGAGAGGGAGGGACTTGGTTCGGGTGTGTGATCCGGCTTTGTTGTCTCCCACTTCGTGCCCCATTGCAGGATTTCGCCCGAGCGTTTTTGGATGGTTATGGAGACTGCGCCGCGACGCAGGTCGTTTTTGGCCCGTTTTTCCGCAGTTTGGGCCTCTCGAACCAAATCCTGCAAAGGACTCTTCGCGTGGCCGATGGCGATGCCGACCGAAACATCCAGCTTTTGTCCGGGGACCATGACATCATATTGATAGGGCTCGAATCCAAAGTCGCGGGCCTCATCGAAGAACTCGAGCTTCTTTAGCCGAAGAAAACCGGGGTTGTCTTGATAGCAGTCAAAGAGTTTTGCGTCACATACGGAATCCTTGTCCAGGGTTCCGCGAAAGGCTCTCCGCAGGGCCAGTGCACAGTCCAGTGAGCGATCGGCGGGGAGCAGGGCGAGGACGTCATCGCCCCCTGCGTAAATCAGGCGACCGGCGTGGTGTTCGACGATGCGATGGGCGGTGTGGAGCGAGAAATTCCCGAGAGCCTCGGAAAACTGGAGGTGGAAAGACGGATTGAGGGGGCGCTGGATGTCCAGAAACTCGGAAGCGTTTTTCATGAAATAGTTAACTGCCTCAGGTGCCAGAATCTCACGGAGTTTCGGAGTCTTCTCGCCGGAGATCCATTTCCCCATCTCATCCCCGTCAAGCGCAAGCACGGCGATATAACCAGCTTTCTCTTCCGGAATGTTGGTGCTCTCTGCCTGCTCTTCCTGGTCGTAAGCACCTTGGGAGAGCAAATGAGTGTCCGGCATACTGAAGTCCTTCTCTTGAAAAAACGGATGACGATCCATGAGCCAGGTCTTGTGCCATAGTCTCTTCACCAAGGTAAGGGTCCCGAGGGATTCGTTTTTGCGGAAAGCCGCTCGACTCAGGCCGAGTTTGCTCCCGAGCTCTTTTGCGGCTTGTTCGTTGTTCGCTACTTGAAGGACGACCTCTTCCAGTCCGGTCAAATCGTCCTTGTTCTGATCCTTTCCGTAGTTCCAGGAGGATTTGGCGTTCCAGGCTTCAAAGGTGCGGGTATTTTTGACCCCGTCGAGTGCCCACGAGAGGAGGGCGTAGGTAATCGGCCAGGAGAAGGATGCGGTTTCCGTGCCGTAGTCGGTCTGGTGTTCTGCGGGAAGTTTTTTCCATGCGGCGTCTATCCCTTCCAGCGTGGCGAGAGAGGCATGGGGGCTGCCGTCGTCGCCGGACGGGAGGTGTTTCGCAGCCCAGTCCTTCGCTTCGCCAGTCGTTTTCGGAAGGTGGATCGTTTGCCAATGAGTTTGAAAGGTTTGCCGGATTTGGGTCTCGATCCGTTCCGGGTGAAAGGTCGGGCAAGATTCCTTGGAAAGGGCAGCGGAATGATTGAGAAGGAAGTCTTTGACCGACCGGGCAATCTGGTTAGCCCGATCCGAGATATTTTGTTGGAGGTAAACGGCAAATGCGTCTGCTTCGCTGGCCGGGAGAAGTGCCAGAAAGCGATTGGGAACTGAGGGAGTCAGGTAGCGACTGCGGCACCCTGGGTCGTCTTCTGGGAGCATCTGCTCCCAAAGGTCAGGAACTTTTGTGCCCGCAATCTCATGGTGTGCGAGTTTGGCGGCCTTCCAATCCTCTTGCAGGTGAAGGTCGACCAGTGGTTGCCCCCAAAGATTCGGGAAAATGACGTGATCGGGTCCATAGCACCGGGCAATTTCCGCAAGTGCATCGGCGATCAGGTAGCTTAAAAGGTAGGATCCGCTCCAGAGATCGCCAATCCGGCGTGCAGCGGCGATCAGAGGTTGAACGGGGCCAAGGCTGAAGAGCAGAAGGGCGGGTTGATCGTCGCCCTTTTCTCCAAAGCACCCCTGAAAGGCAGAGGTGATCGACAGGTGATTCCAAAGGGTATGATCAGGAATACGGGTGTCTGCCGGGAAAAAGGCGGAAGCTGGTTCCTTCCATTGCGTCCATAATCTCCAAAATCGCCAGCGAACGAGAAAATCGAGACGAGGATTGTTCTCCTGTAGAATCGGGCGGGTTTGTTGGGCAATTTCGTCAATGTTCCCGGTTCGAAGGGTATGATCGATTTGATAGGTGTGTTCCGGTGAAAGCGGGTGGCGGAAAGGATAGTTCTTTGCGTCAAAAGGGACTTTGAACTGGCTCGATTTTGGGAACGGGACCCGGTCAGCTGCAGCGGCTTGAAAATCAGCCTCTTTTTCAAACCGCTCGCCGGTTTCGATCATTTCTGCGAAGCGTTGCTGGTCCGCCCGTTCCTGGTGACTTTTAACATCCAATGGCTTGGAGAGTGGGTCGTGCAGGTAGGCATCGAGTTTTTTTCGCCAGTATAGAGATGGCTTTGGGGCGAATGGATTTCTGCTGTGGGTCATCTTTTTTTTCGTTATTGATTGCGGCGATCTTAAAGGCTGGGGTGGGACAAATACGGTCCCATGGGTTTCGCTAAAATCAAGTGGTCAATTGTCAGGGACAGTGTTGGTCGGTGGGAGAGTTGGACATCAATTAAATGATTGGATTGTCCCCTTCCACCGCCGTCTGGCGGGCGGATGCCCGCGCCGCCGACGGTGATTTCCGATGGAGAACCGAAGAAGGCCCGGCGAATCGCCGGGCAAATCAGCACAGGAGAGGTTGTGTTTCACGGATTATGGTAATGATATTGAGGGTAGATGAAATTTGTGTAAAGGAGATTTAGCTCTGAATTTGCAGTCGTGAATTCGGAGTCATTCTACACACGGCTGGCAGGATGAAAAGCCCGGGCGCTGGACGCCACCCCTGTCGCACGAGCCGCCCCATCTTCCACTCGGGTTTCTCGCGCCTGAAAATTTCAAAGAGCGGGCATTCTACCACAGGGGGTCGGACATTGGCAGGGGGATAGATGATAGAGGATCCGACTCCGCCAAGGCTTCCTCCTGCGCCAAGGCTTCCTCCTACGCCAAGGCTACGGAGGACAAGTCGGAGGACAAGCGGAGGATGACGGAGACCGGGGGACTGGTGCGGAGTGAGGCCTTTGGTTCCGGCCGGAACGCGGAGTGGTCCTACATTCTCCACAATTCTGAGACGGGCACCGCGTAGAGCTTGAGTTCCCGATCCAGCGGCAGGCTGGATTCGCCGTCGTAAAAGACGATGCCCCCCTGAAAATCATTTCCGGCCTGTCCGGCCAGTCGGCGTAGCCCAGCGGCATCGTCGGAGCCCACGCTGGCGGCGGCCTTCACTTCCACGCCCCAGGTTCGGCTGCCTTGTGTGAGCACGCAATCGACCTCGATCTTATCCTTGTCTCGATAGTGCCAGAGCCTCGTCTTCTGTGGAAGCTGAGCGGCTTGAATGTGTAGTTGTTGGACGACGAAGGATTCCAGCAGGTGGCCGAAAGTCTTGCGGTCCGTTTTCCACGTTTCCTGGGTGATCCCCGCCATTGCTGCTGCCAGACCGCTATCGCGCAGGTGGATCTTTGGCGATTTGACCAAGCGCTTTTGCGCGTTTCGATGCCATGCGGGAAGGCGCCGTACAAGGTAAATCTTTTCCAGCATCGCAAGGTATTTCTCGACGGTTGCTCGAGTATGGCCGAGGGCTTTCGCCGTTTCGGTGATGTTGAGGAGTCGCGCGGTCTGGTGGGAGAGATATTCGATCAGCCGACTGATATTCTCACCATCCCGGATCTGGCTGACGTCTTCGACATCCCGCTCGATGATGGATTGGACGTATTGCTCCTGCCACTGGCGCGCCCGTTGCGGCGACCGACGCAATGCTTCAGGGTAGCCGCCTGCGATAACCCGGCGTGGCAGAGTGGAGGCCTGGGGCGGTTTGCTTTCTCCGATACCGGTTTTGAGGTCGCCACCGAGCCATTCTTGCAGAAACCGGCCCGAAGTCCCTTCCTTTTCGGCTTCGGAAAACGGATGCAGCTCCAACCACTCCATGCGACCCGCGAGTGAGTCGGAGAGACGGGGTAACTGCAGCAAATTTGCCGATCCGGTGAGCAGGAAACGACCGGCCTTGCGGTTGCTATCCACGCTCTGCTTGATCGACAGGGTGAGTTCCGGGACGCGCTGCACCTCGTCGATGGTCACATACTCTGGCAGCTCTCCGATAAAGCCCTTGGGGTCCATCCTTGCCAGTTCGTGACTCGCTGGATCATCGAGGGTGACGTAGGGTCTCTCAGGAGCGGTGTGCTGCGCCATAGTCGATTTTCCGCATTGCCGAGGGCCTAAAATGCAAACGACAGGTGTATCTGCCAAAGCTTCGAGCAGGGCGGCTTCCAGGTGTCGTTTGACGTAAGGCGGTGCGCTGGTTCCAGAGGGCATTTCTTGTAGGACAATTTGATTCTTATTATTTGGACAAAATGCTCTCTGTCAACAAATCAAATTGCTTCCTTAAATTGCGTCTAATTGATCTCTTCCAGTAGCCTTCTGGCACCGGACTGCGAGTCACCCCCCGCGTGTTGCGGACGTAGCGGGTAATTCTATTACCCCGGGGTTGCGCTGGACCGGTCGGGATGGCAGGCGATCGAATCACCCACCTACGATTCATCCCATCGAGCAGTGGACGGATGGGTGTCCCATGCATCCCTTCCTCGATTCTGCTACGGATTATTCATTGGATTCTCTCCTTCAACAACTTGCTGATGATCCGGCAACGCCATCTGATCAGAGGCAATCGAGTCCCAGAGATCCTCTACCAACTGTAACCTTTCAGGAACCGAGAGGGTCTTCAGTTCGGCGATCGCATCCATGCCGCAAATCTTGCCCTACACCGGTTTGGGTTCAAGTCAGATAACTTCCTTTTCCGAACGGTCGAAGGGCGGATCTGCGGGAATGGCTGCCCGAGGACCATCCGTCTCCGCCCTCTTGGTCTCCCGCTCGCTCCAGTTGGTCGCTCCCGCAGGTCGAAAAACAGCCTAATCGCTCCCATCGCCGATATTCACCAAGACGCTGATTTCTTGCACCTCCTCAGCAGGCAGGTGGAGACGGTCTAAAGCCTAACGATCGCAAAGCCTTCTTTCGACGCGGCGACGGTCAGACGCTCGTCATTGGAGATAAAGCCGTAGTTCGCCGTCATCTCACCGGCTAGTGTGCAGGCCGCCGCCAGTTGCAGAGAGTCGGCGGCGCGCAGGGGGTGGCGTCGAAGCAGCCGCCTGGCGAGCAGTCGCACGCGATCCGTGGCATCCACGATGACGCTGCTCTGCACGATAAGATCGAGATTCCTCTCCGCCGCAATCATCTGAGGAAGCCCCAATTTTCCTTCCCGCTCTTTGCGGGCCAAGGCGGAAATACATTCGACGGGTGTCCCCCACCAAATCGCAACTTCAGGTTCTGTTTCAAGAAAGCGTCGTGTCGCTCCAGAGTTTAACTCCTTTGCTAGCAAGGGGAGCAGTGCTGAGCTATCCCAAAAATTCATCGCCCTGAGTCACGCTCCTCCAACAAAGCATCCACGCTGCCAACCGCATCCGGAGGGCCACCGCCCGGCATCTGCAAATCCTTCAGCCAGGAGCGATTGGCTTTCTGGGGCCGGGTGATGAGGCCGCCAGCCGCCAACTCACGGAGACGGGCGGAAGCCAAGCCTGTTTCCGGCGAAAGAGGCTGGATCTGAGCGATGGGCCGGTTCCGATCAAGGATCACCACAGTCTCGCCGCCCCGCACCGCGTCCAAGTAACGGCTCAACTCGTTCTTTGTTTTGGATATATTAGCTGTAATCATATAGCTAACATAGCGACTTTAAGGGCGCGGTCAAGACGGATGAACCACCGCCAATCTTAACGATGAAATTTTAGGACACCCATAATTTTGCGAAATCTCCTTGCCTTTTTAGCCAAAAAGAGGAAAGGGTTCTCATTTGCTATGTTGTACCAGGATGAATAGATCGGAATTTCAGCTCGGATCACAGGAAAATATTATGGGTCTCCGGAACCTCGTCTTCCCGCCCGTGTGACATAGCAGTGAATCTTTGCTTTATTTTTGATGCAAACGGCAATAGTTTTTCAGAATATTAGGGGTGTCCCAAAATTCCTCCTCGCTCCTCCAACAAAGCATCCACGCTGCCAACCGCATCCGGAGGGCCACCGCCCGGCATCTGCAAATCCTTCAGCCAGGAGCGATTGGCTTTCTGGGGCCGGGTGATGAGGCCGCCAGCCGCCAACTCACGGAGACGGGCGGAAGCCAAGCCTGTTTCCGGCGAAAGAGGCTGGATCTGAGCGATGGGCCGGTTCCGATCAAGGATCACCACAGTCTCGCCGCCCCGCACCGCGTCCAAGTAACGGCTCAACTCGTTCTTTGTTTTGGATATATTAGCTGTAATCATATAGCTAACATAGCGACTTTAAGGGCGCGGTCAAGACGGATGAACCACCGCCAATCTTAACGATGAAATTTTAGGACACCCATAATTTTGCGAAATCTCCTTGCCTTTTTAGCCAAAAAGAGGAAAGGGTTCTCATTTGCTATGTTGTACCAGGATGAATAGATCGGAATTTCAGCTCGGATCACAGGAAAATATTATGGGTCTCCGGAACCTCGTCTTCCCGCCCGTGTGACATAGCAGTGAATCTTTGCTTTATTTTTGATGCAAACGGCAATAGTTTTTCAGAATATTAGGGGTGTCCCAAAATTCCTCCTGATGCGCTTAGAGGAAGCCCGGAGACAACTGATCGGAACCGACAAGTCCGTAACTACGATTGCCGTGGATCTCGGCTTTTCTTCCAGCCAACACCTCTCCAGCAGTTACCTTCGGCATTTTGGGCTAAACCCGAGAGCGGAGCGAAAATCCGTCTCCGAGTGACGGCAGACCCGAGAGTCTTCCTTCGAGCTTGCAGGAGAGATAAAAATTTTGTTCTCTGTAAGGGTATCTTCCCCAATGCCACCTTTGCCCAAGCGAAACTCTCTCTTGACTGCGGTCATGACCCTTTTAGCCGTGGGGGTGGGTTTTGTGCTGGGGTTATCGACGACGAGCCGAACCGAACCCTTCAAGTCCGAGGTATTAAATTCTGCAGTGCTGGATGCCGAACGCGAAGCGCGAAAAGCAGCTGAGGCCAAGCTGGCATCGAACCAGCGAGTCCTCGACGCACTGCTCGAGGAAATGCGCGTGCTGAGGGATTCAGGCCAAGCTGCGCCGGTGGCTCCTGTCGCCGGAGAACAGACGGAGACATTGGCTGGATTTGAGTTTTCCGCAAAAGGATTTCAGGAGGCACTGCTCCTGCGGCGCGATGAACTGGGCAAAAGTGTGCCTCTTGCGGAATTTCTGGGTCGGCTTTCTCCGGAAGAGGCGGCGGAGGCGATGGACAGTTTGCGACTGGGTCCGCAAGATCCCTACCGGAGGCAGTTGGCCGAGAGCTTCATGAGGGCTTGGGCGCAAAAGGATCCTGCGCAGGTGCTGGCCTACTCTACGCAGGTGGGCCGTTGGGATTTGAAGCAGCAGGCCATACAGAACGGAGTGCGCCATCTCGCAAAGACCGATCCCAATGGGGCGATTGCCTGGTTGGATGATCGCCAGGCAGAACTCTCGGACCATCTCTATCGGCGGAACTTGTTGCTGGCCCTAAGTGGTTATGGCGACACCGATCCGCAGGGGGCGCTAGACTATGCGGCTCAGCTCGCTCCTGACCGCATCTGGGGACAAAGTCTGCGGCGGTTGGCCTTTAGTCATGTGTTTGCGGAGATGGCTGTAGACGGACGCATGGCCGAGGCACGGGCTTATCTCGAAACTCTCCCGGAGGGGGATGTGCGGGCAGAGGCCCAGCGCGCCTTTCTTTCGAATCTGGCGGGCGTGGATCCGGACAAGGCTTTCGATTTGGCACCGGATTCTTCCAGTCAGCGCTACGTTGTGCGCGAATGGGCGCGCCGTAACCCCAAGGCTGCTGCCGCCTTTGTTGAGAAGGTTCCGGTCGATCATCCGGAGCACGGCAGAATGGTGGCAGACGTCGTCCAGCAATATACAAATTTCGAGTACGATGCTCCCGCCGACTGGCTGAATCAGTTTCCGCCTTCACCGCAGATTGACCGGGCGGCAGCGATTTATGCGAATAGGACGATGGAGCGTGATGCAGCGGGGGCTATGACTTGGGCTGCCTCCATTACAAACCCCGAAGTCCGTTCGCAGGCCGTTCTAAGTGTCGCCCGGGAGTGGAAAAATCAGAATGTGCAGGCTTTGGAATCTTTCTTATACGAGGACCAAACTCTCAGCATGGAGCAGAAGCACCAGCTACTGCCCTCGGTTTTTCCCGCTCCGGAAGTAGGCCGGTGAAGTCCATCTTCGCGTAAGGCTTTGGCCTCACCTCTGCGAAGGGGTTTGGTTCTCCAGAAACTAGGATTTCCTCTAAATTCTGTGGCTGTCCATGAATGATCCAGTCCATGAATGATCCACGGAAGGTAAACAAATATACACTCACTATGCCACAGGCGCGCCATTCCGTCGTATCCCGAGAAGAGGTGGGAGTGTACCACTGCGTGAGTCGCTGTGTGCGGCGGGCGTTCTTGTGTGGTTGGGATGATTACAGTGGCCGGGACTTCGAGCATCGGCGCGAATGGGTGCGGGATCGCTTGGAGGAACTCAGCGGGCTGTTTGCTGTGGAGGTGTTTTCTTACGCCGTAATGTCGAACCACCTGCATGTGGTGCTGCGGATTCGCCCGGATTGGGCGGATGGCTGGAGCGATCAAGATGTCGCGGAGCGTTGGTGCCGGTTGTTTCGCGGGAAGGCGGCGATTGAGGAGGGAAGGGCCTACGATGAGAAGAAGCTGGCACAGTTGTTAAAAGATCCGGAAAAGCTGGCTCTTTGCCGGAAGCGGTTGTCGGACTTGAGTTGGTTCATGCGCTGCACGAACGAGTGGGTGGCCCGGCGTGCGAACCGGGAGGACGAGTGCACGGGTCGTTTTTGGGAGGGGCGTTTCAAATGCCAGCGGTTGATGGACGAGGCAGCGGTGCTGGCGTGCATGGCCTATGTGGACCTCAACCCGGTGCGGGCGCGCATGGCCGACGGATTGGAGGACAGCGAGTTTACAAGTGTCTACGACCGGATTGCCGGATCACTGGCGGACCTGCGCGACTACGCGCTGGCCAAGGGGCAGCGGTGGTTCTGCGGACGGACCGGAAGTAGCCGATTCTACGGCAGATCACCTGCCAAGACGGCCTGAACCGACGCCAAATTCCGAACAACGGATCCACCCCGGCGCGGCGTCATGTGTAATGCAAGATAAGCTTTCCCATTGACCCTGTCACGGTATTTTTATTTGGCCTCGGGATGCCGCATAAAAAGACATCTGAGACCGAAAAATTGAGATTTGAGATGAGACGCTGTCCATCAAAGACTTCTGGATCTAAATAAATATATCGCGTTGACCCTGTTCGGTGGGAAATTCGGAGCCTTACCGCCGTTCTTGGAGATCGGTGAGAGTCAATCGGCTCTTCCCTGAAGAAGCCGGGGCGAAATGTTCATTAGAGAATGAAAAAATGAGAAATGCACTCCGTAAATTATGGGTGTCCTATAATTTTCTTAGGGGGTACATGGAATTCACCCTCGGACCGCTATGGAGAAATTCTACCTGATTCTGGCCGACATCGTTCAGCTCGTTCATTTCGCTTTCGTGTTGTTCGTCGTGCTGGGGCAGGCCTTCATCCTGGTCGGAAAATTCCGGGGATGGCGGTGGGTCCGCAACCCATGGTTTCGCAGCGCGCATTTGGCCGCGATTGGCATTGTCGCGGTGCAGGCCTGGCTGGGTCGTTTGTGTCCGCTGACAATCTGGGAAAATTCGCTTCGGGAGGCGGGAGGCGGTGCCGCCTATGAGGGAAGTTTTGTGGCCCACTGGATCAGTCGAATCATGTATTTTGAAGTTCCTTTCTGGGTGTTCACCATCGCCTACAGCCTCTTCGGGGCTTTGGTCCTCTTCAGTTGGTTCTGGGTGCGGCCGCAGGGATTCCGAAGTCGAAGAATCAAAACGACGTCTTGACAACGCCGATGTGCGGTGGGATGGTCCCACTATGAAGTTGATTGCGGATCAGAAGCGCCGGGTGGTTCTGCCCATGCCGGTTCAGCCGGGTGATGCGCTTGCGGTGATTGAGGTGGGGGATCGGATTGTTTTGGAGCTTCTGCAGCGACCGAGCACCATCGTTCCGCCTGTATCGGCAAATCCTCTTCCGGCGTCGACCGTTCTGGGAATCGATCTGGATGAGCCGGCCTTTCCGCCGATGGACGATGAAAGTCCTGCTTGATACGGGGGTTTGGTTCCGCCGTTATCACGGTCTCCCTCTTCGGAAGGGGCTGGTGCGGTTCCTCGAGACAGAGGCGACGGAGTATTGTCTTTGCCCCTTCAGTATCGAGGAGATCGTTTACAAATGGGGCCGTGGCAAGCTCGGGGAAGTTCCCTCCCCCGAGAAGTGGCTTCAACACTCGCTCTTGAATTTCGAGCTGGTCAATCTCTCGCCGGAAGCGGCGCTAAAGGCCGGCCTCTGGCCGTGGGTTCACGGAGACCCAGTCGATCGGGCTCTCGCTGCGATCGCTGCGACGGAAGATTTGATTCTCGTCCACACCGACAAGCGGCTCAGTCAATTCGAGGGCTTCCCTCAGCGGTATTTTCCGGGTCTCCGCTAAACCGGCCCGGCGCGAAGGTGGTCCCTGAATGGAGCCACCCACAAGGGCTTTGCCCTGAAGGGGAGGGCGACCCGGTTCTTCAGGAGTCCTGATATTCATGGGGCATGGAAGGTTTTTATTCCTCCTCCCCCTGTAAATGTCCGACCCTCCAGGGTAGGATTGGGTCATGTGGGTCGCATCGAAGATCGGATTCTTTTCTGTCACCATCTCCAAGGAGGACGGTCCGGCCCAGTTCCGTGCGCGGGTCTATGGAGACTTGGACGAGTTGCGGGCCTTTCTCTCAGAGAAAGGGATCGCGCTCTCAGAGACGTTGACCATTCCGACCGCCGATTACCGCTACCGCGCTTTCCTCGACCGGGATCAATTATCTGCGGTTTTCGGTGCGCTTGCCGAGACGATCAACTACTCTAATTTCAAGGGAGAGATCGGGGCAAGCCCGACCCAACGCCACAAGCTGGGAGCCTACCATGACGTTTGGGAGGTCCTTTATCGGTTGCAGGAGTAGGGGGTTCCCTTCAGGGGCCCCATAGGGACGGCCGTTCTCCTGCGACAGAGGCAAGAGGATGCGGTGGGGGAGTCGGCTGTCTCATGCGGTCGCATGCCGTTGCACATCGTGTTGCTGGCGTAGCGGGGTGATTCTATCGCCTCGGGGTTGCGCTGAATCGGATGGATGGTGGGCGATCAAATCACCCATCTACGAACACATCGGTGGGCTGCAGAAGGATGGGTGTCCTATCCTTCCGTGTTAATCTTGGCAATTAACTTCAATTTACCAATCCCACAACCTGGAAATCCAACAAAGTCAGTTATTCGAAGCATTTTCGGAATCGTTACGTCAAAATTGAAGGGGCCAAGAGTTACACTTTTTTCCTCTGTAACGCAGCAATCATTCTCATTGCGATAACGTTTTCTTATATGATAATTCAACTTTGGCAGATCCCTTAACCCTGCTGTGAATCTGATAAAGATCAAAGGGTGTGTCGGCAGATTTCTTGTGTTCCGGAGCACTGGTTGAGTCGAGAGTAACATTTACCCCAGTAAAGTCCTTTGGGGTTCCTGTGAACTCAGTGTAGTGCTTACATCTGCCTCTACCCGTTTTCATTACCAGCAGATCCCAGCAATTTACCCAATCGTTCCCAACAAACCCATACAGGTTCAACCCACCCGCTTCCCCAATCGGATCCCTATTTGGCCACCGACCCGTTTCGGGGTTATAGTATCTGAAGCCGTATACAGTAACACCCGACGCGGTGTCGTAGCCTTGGCGAAGTCTGTTCCCGGATGACGGTAGTGCATGGGTGTACTGAAATACCATTGACCGGGGTTGAGGATTGATTTCCGCAAGAATTTCTCATAGGGTTTACTCATCATGGCGGAAAATCTCATCATCCTCGGCTCTGGCTGCGCTGGCCTCACTGCCGCCATTTACGCCGCTCGTGCCAATCTGAATCCACTGATCCTGGAGGGTTCACAACCTGGCGGGCAGCTGACCACGACCTCGGAAGTGGAGAACTTCCCTGGTTTTCCCGACGGGATCGACGGCTTCCAGTTAATGGACAACATGCGCAAGCAAGCCACCCGTTTCGGGGCCCGGTTTCAGGTCGCAATTGTTGACGAAGCGGAGGTGAAGTCGGACCCGATCGTGCTGAAGACGGCTGCCGCCACGCTGGAAACCCGCTCGCTGATCATCGCGACGGGTGCCTCTCCGCGGTTGCTAAACATCCCCGGGGAAAAGGAGATGTATGGAGGGAAAGGGGTAACGACCTGCGCGACCTGCGATGGTGCCTTCTACCGCGACATGGATGTTGTTGTGGTGGGCGGGGGAGATTCCGCGTGTGAAGAGGCCCTTTTCCTGACCCGTTTCTGTTCGAAGGTTTACTTGATTCACCGGCGGAACGAACTGCGGGCCTCCCCGATCATGGCGGAACGGGCCATGTCCCACGAAAAGATCCGCATGGTCTGGAATACTGTCGTCGAGAAGATCAACCCCGACGATAACGGCCTTGTTTGCAGTGTCGATATTCTCAACCGCGAAACGGGCAAGTCGGACGTCATTGATTGCAAGGGGGTCTTTATAGCGATCGGGCACATTCCGAACACCGCTCCTTTTCAGGGGCAGCTGGCGATGGATGAGGAGGGCTACCTGATCCCCGAGGGCAGCAGCAATGTTCGCACCGCGGCTCCCCGCGTTTACGTGGCCGGGGATTGCGCGGACCACGTTTTTCGGCAGGCCATCACTGCGGCCGGTATGGGTTGCCAAGCTGCCATGGAGGCGGAACGCGCTTTGGGTGAAATCTGATTGCTTCGGCGACTCATTGGCCATAGAGTTGCTTACTTTTATTTTACAGTGGTCAAGACTTCCAAAACATCCCGGCACAAGTCGAAACATCTATCGCTAGTTGTATTCCTCTGGTTCCTCTCTTTTCTGGCCTTTCTCTTTGTTTGCTCGCTGCATCTTGAACACCGGTCCCAGTGGTACTTGGCGGGGGCGTTATTGGCGGGATTGTTTCTCTTCCGCTTCATGAAACGAACCCCGGCGGTTCGGGTGATCTTTCTTTGTTTCGCGTTTTTCATCGTACTGCGGTATTTCTTCTGGCGATCCCTCGAAACGTTAGAGTTCTACGACTGGCTCAGTTTCTCGATCGCGATCGTCCTTTTTCTCGCGGAGGTGTACGGGATCATGATCTTTCTTCTTGGCTCGTTTGTGAACGTGCGTCCGTTTCACCGCAAGCCGGTACCGCTGCCGCCCGAGGATCTGTTGCCGACGGTGGACATAATGATCCCCTCCTACAACGAGAGCGAGGAGATCCTCGAAGTGACGATAATGGCGGCCCTCCAGATGCGCTACCCCGAGCACAAGCGGAAAGTTTATCTATTGGACGATGGCGGTACCGTGCAGAAATGCACGACCGGGAATGACGCCGCCCGCGAGCAGGCACTGACCCGACGCGAGAGTCTTTTCCGCCTCTGCCGCAAGCTGGGAGTGCAGTACGTCACCCGCGAGCGCAACCAACACGCCAAGGCGGGGAACATCAACGACGCCATGAAAAAGACGAGCGGCGACCTGCTTCTCATCCTCGATGCGGACCATGTGCCCACGGAAAATTTCCTCGAAAACACTGTCGGACTTTTCAGCCAGGACGAAAAGCTGTTTCTCGTACAGACTCCTCACTTCTTCGTAAACCCGGACCCCATCGAGAAGAACCTGAACACCTTCTACTCGGCCCCGAGCGAGAATGAGATGTTCTATCGGGTCGTGCAGCAGGGACTCGACTACTGGAACTCCTCCTTCTTCTGCGGATCGGGTGCCCTGCTCAAGCGGAGCCTCGTCGAAGAGCAAGGCGGAATGTCGGGCGAAACGATCACGGAAGACGCCGAGACGGCGCTCTCCCTCCACCAGCGCGGCTACAACAGTGCCTTCATCTCCGAACCAATGCTCTCGGGCCTGCAGCCGGAGACGATGGGCGGATTCATTGGCCAGCGAATTCGCTGGGCGACCGGGATGGTCCAGATTTTCCTCCTCAAGAGGCCCATGATCATGCGCGGACTCTCTCTGCCCCAGCGTCTTTGCTACACCAACAGTTGCATGTTCTGGTTCTTCCCCTTCGCGCGCCTGGTCTTCCTGCTCGCACCGGTCGCGTTCCTGGTCTTCGGGCTGAAGATCTATGCGGCAAACTGGCAGACTTTTTCAGCCTACGCCGTGCCTCACCTCGTCGCGGTCATGACCGTCTCCAGTTACCTCTACGGCAGGGTTCGCCGCTCATTTGTATCGGAACTGTACGAGTTAATCCAGTCGGTCTACTGCCTGCCGGCCATTGTCAAGACCATGTTCCGCCCCCGCGCCCCCGCCTTCAAAGTGACCCCGAAGGGAGAATTTTTGAACCGGACATTCATCTCTCCACTCGCCTTCCCGTTCTATGTGCTCTTTGTCATCAATATCACGGCTCTTGGCTTCGGGGCGGCTCGATACTTTACCGACGTCAGCCAGACGACCGCGACCTTGATTACGATGGGATTTGGCTTTTTTAACACGGTGATCCTTCTCGCTGCCATTGGTGCCCTGCTGGAGCGGCGCCAGCGCCGGGCCACTCCAAGAATGCCGGTGAACCAGGAGGCCAAGTTGAGGATTGGCGACGAACGCT
The DNA here is from genome assembly GCA_964633135.1 of uncultured Puniceicoccaceae bacterium. Lineage (GTDB taxonomy): Bacteria > Verrucomicrobiota > Verrucomicrobiia > Opitutales > Puniceicoccaceae > Puniceicoccus. The sequence goes on from CAZWFJ010000009.1 coordinate 26,768, forward strand.
ACGATTGCCGGGTCGTCGATGTCTCGCTCGGAGGTTGCCGCATGCTCCTCAAACCCTCTTACGAAAGGGATATCCAGAAAGTGGATGCCGCGATCCTGGAGGTCTATGCAGCCGGGAGAAAGGTGGAATTCTCTTTCAACGTCGACCTGCGAATTCTTCGCTACGATGAGGACTCGGAGATGCTGGCTCTCGGTGCCGAGTTCAACCACCTCGATCTGGAGGAACGCAAGGCGAAGGTCCGCTTCGTCACGGGCAGCAGTACCCGGTGGATGGCCTTCCAGCACAACAGAGAGTGCCGTCTCGGAGTCATCGGAAGCTTCCTCTACCTCCTCGGAATCGGAGTCAAATACTCATTAGCCCACGTCGGCCACCTTCTTTCCAGCATTTTCGGTGGCTTTGGCGCACGGTCCCCCCGCACAGAGAACGTATGACTGCGTATCGCCATCGATTCGGTTTGCGCCTCGCCGCCCTCCTGTACCTCGGCCTCCTGCTGGCCGGTGGAGTCCTTGGGCAATCCACCACCCTGGATGAGCTATTGCAGGGCCTGCGGGAGGAGCAGGGTACGGCGGAGGCCGAGGGCACTGACCCGGATGAACCCGTTGTACCCGCCTTCCTGCGCGAAGCTACGCCCCCCAAGCCCGACTCCGCTCCCCGCCAACCGGCGACGCCCCCCGCAGCAGCGCCCCCTGCAGCGGACGCACCAGCACGCGCGCAGCCCGAAGGCACCGATACCCCCATCCCGGAATTTGCCGAAGACGAACTCAATCCGTTCCTGATGTCGAATCTCAATGAGGTTCTCCGCACCAGATCTCCGGATTCGGTGCGGGTCAACCTGACCTTTCCCGGCGCCAGAGAACTCCTAACCCAGGAGCAGGTGACCCTTGGAGCGGCCATCGTTCAGGGGCTTGGCCTGCGCACGGATCTTAAGCCGTTGCTCGTCACCTACAGTTCCAAATTGGTCCCGGGCCGCTTCAATGTTCTCGTCGGCACAAAGAAGGAGTTGGGCACGATTCTCGGCCCGACTCTCTCGCGCGAGATCGGGGAAAGCGGCCTGTGTCTAATCCCCATGCCCGGCTACGAGGAAGAACCGGTGCTGGTCATCACCGGAACCAGCCAGAAGGGTATCAACGAAGCGGTTTTGGCCCTCGGTTTCGTAAACATGAGGCTTCCCTCCGCACAGTTCATCTCCATTCGCAGGGTCCTCTTCCCGGAGACACCCCCTTACTTCGGGCAGCCACCAGTCAACCCGGGCCAGACCTATACCTTCGCCGAACTCCAACAAACCGGAGCACCAATCCGACCCGTCCGCACCGGAGGAATCGGGCTGCAGGTGTTCTTCCCTGCAGACATTTTTGACCGCCCCACCGCGAAGGTAAACGTGACCGTGCATTTCTCTGTCGGGCAGAACACCCGCAGATCAAGTGACGCCTTTGTCGTACGCCTGAACGGCAGCACCGTCCTCCGTACCCCGTGGTCCGAAACCATAGCGTCCGATTCCGAAGGGCGCTACGTCACCTTCTCTCTCCCCATCGGAAATTTTCTTCCCGGTCGCAACCTGCTCGAGCTGACCACCGATTCGAGTGGACTGTCCGAGTTCTCCCTGAGTCCGCGTGGGCTGCCGGCCAACGATTTATTGATCTTCGACTCCTCCTCTATCGAAATCCCCAGCGTGCCCCGGGGTGCCCGCCTCCCGGACCTGCGGCTCACAAGCCGCACGCTCTATCCCTTCGTGGGACAACCCGATGGGTCGGAAATCTCGTTTCTCCTCACAGACAATCGCGAGGAAACCGTGTCCGCAGCCTGGATGCTGATCGCCAAACTTTCGCAGATTTCAAACACCTTTCTCTATGGATCCGAAGTTAGCTTCACCTATGCCAATCCCGATCGGCACCTGATCGTGATCGGTGCCCAGTCGCGCATCCCGACTACGCTGCGGGAGCGGATTCCAGATGCCAGCTTTTCCGAACTCGGGTCGAAGAAAAATGAGGATGAGCAATTTTACTCCGAAACCGAAAGAGAGCCGACCGCCATTGAGCGGTTTTTCTCCGGGATCCGCAATGAATTCAAAAAGATCAAAATCAACGAGCCGACCGATGATTCGGACCCGGAAGCCGTAGCTACAGAGGAGAGGGGTGCGTCGGTGGGTTCACGAGCCGTAATGACCAGCTTCCCCTCACCGGAGACCACGGGCCGCTGGATTCTCGTCGTCACCGCCCGAACGGACACCCTCCTGCTGGAACGGGTTCGCCAGTTGGTTCGCATTCCGTTCTGGTCACAGATCAATGGATACCTGTTCTCCTGGAACGACACGCCCAACAGCGTGCGTGCCTTCCTCCCGGACAAACGCTTCCGCGAGGTTTCGTTCACGGAAACAATAGTCCCCGTTCCCATGGGGTATGGAGTCTCCCTGCGGATTTGGTACATTTTTGCTGCGGTCGTGTTTCTGGTTTTCGTCCTGATGACCCTCCTGGTCCTCAAGCACATGGACCGCACCATCGCCCAACGCCGACAGGAATGACCCGACCATTTGCTTTATGAAACTTCCGCTTCCATTGGCACTGGCCCTCCTTTTCTCCAGCGTGATCATCACGGGAACTTCTGCCATCGCTCAATCTAGCTTTCGCGGATTTACCATGCCCCAGAATTCGACCGGCAAGCAGCACTGGGATTTGTTCAAGCAGGAGTACATCTCTCCCGATGGGCGGGTCATCGACGACGCCAACGGAGGGATCTCCCACTCGGAGGGACAAGGCTACGGAATGTTGCTCGCCGCAAGCAATCGGGACCTGGCTACATTTTCGATTATTTGGAGCTGGACCCAGAAAAATCTCCAGGTCCGCGACGACGGACTGTTCGCGTGGAAGTGGGACCCGGCGAAAGAGCCGAACCCGATCACCGATCGCAACAATGCCACCGATGGCGATCTCCTCATCGCCTGGGCACTGCAGCGCGGTGGTGAGCTATGGAAAAACGAGCGCCTGATGGAGGAGGCCAAGAAACTCCTGCGCATCATCCGGCGGGAGATGGTGCGCGACAGTCCTTACGGCCCAATCCTCCTCCCGGGCGCAGATGGGTTTATCAAAGATGAGGGAGTCATCGTGAATCTCAGTTACTGGGTCTTCCCGGCCTTTCTGGATGCAAAGCGGATCGATCCTTCCTTTGTCTGGGACAGCCTCTACCGCTCCGGCACCCGCCTTATCCAGGAGGCCCGCTTTGGCAAGTGGGACCTCCCACCGGACTGGGTCCTCATTCCCGAAAAAGGTTCCCTGCGGCTACCGGAGGAGTTTCCGCCCGTGTTCGGTTACAACGCCGTGAGAATCCCCCTCTATCTGCATTGGGCCGGCGATACCCAAAGTTCCCTTTACCAGCCGTTCATTCAGTGGGCGACCCACCCCAAGAATATTCACCAACTTCCGGATCAGGTGAATCTCGCCACGAACGAGCCGGGAGAGTACACCGTGATCCCGGGCATGATCGCCATCTATCACCTGATCGCACCGGAAAAGATTCCCGCGCCCGACCCCCCGGGTCGAAGCTATGCCTCGTACTACTCCGCCTGTTTGCGGCTTCTCTCTGATCTCGCTGGCGACGATTTCAGAAAATATTCCGAATTGCCTCGCCCTTGAAAGAACGGTAAACCACATCAGCAACGACTCTTATGAATCCTGTATCCTCAACTCCCCGACACCTCGCATGGGCTGCGCTCTGGATCGTTCTCTTGTCCTCGCTCTCCGCTCAAAACTACGAGGAACAAGGGCTGTTCCCGACCTCAATGGAAGAAATTCTCAGCCCTCAAGAAGGTGGCCAACCCCCACAGCGCCAGAGCACCCCTTTGTCCCCCGACGAGGAACCCGCCAGTTTCTTTCCAGAAACCACCGCCGCCGATCAGCAAGCTCCTCGAACCATTGTCCCGACCCAGCAACCCCGGAATCGGCCCATCGGAGATCCCGGGGGAATCCCGACCCAGGTCCTCCTGCCCGCGCCCCAGCCAGTGGCCGAGGCGATCGAGTCGCCGTCCACACCGACCATCGTTTTTAGCGACACCCAGGTGGGCTTTCCCGACGAAACCGCCGAGGAGGAGAGCTACTTCGATCCCGGCCAGCTGCTCGCCGAAAAAAACTATGCCGAACTCGAACCCTGGGTCCTCGAAAATCAGGATGCCGGCATGGCCAATGGTATCGGCTGGTCCTATTTTGAAGACGAAAATTACCCGAAAGCGATCGAGTGGTTTGAACAAGCACTTCGATGGGACGAAAGTTTGAATGAAGCCGCCTACGGTCTCGCGCTAGCCCTCTATAATGAGGGTTACCTGCAACAATCGGAGGCCGTGGCCCGCTGGAAGCTCAACGCCTATCCCGGCATGAAGGATATTCTCGGGGACATCTACATGACCCGCTCTATCTCCTCCTTTCAGGCCGAACAGTACGAGGATACTCTCAAAAACCTGAAGCAGATCGCGCAGTTCAGGCCACTGACCCGTGGTGAAAAGCTCCTGGAGGCTTGGAGCTACTATCACACCGGACAATCCGAGCGGGCCGCCAGCCTCTTTCTCGACCTCTATCGCCAGGAAAGAGACCAAGTTGCCGCCGTCGGTCTCTATGCCGCCTTGTCCCGCGAGCGCAACTGGGACCGTATGGAGCGGATCGTCAACGAGTATGGTGGCCCCCTCGGTGACATCTACGCCCTCTATACCAGCAACCGCTACTACGACCGACGACTCTACCTGAAGGCGAGCCAGCTCGCCCCTGCCGGCGAGGTAGAGAGCATGCCCCTGACCCAGAATGTCAATGCCCCGAAGTTAAATCTCTCCCTGGAATTCGTCGCCCGCGATGGCGATCCCGGTTTGAGCGAACTCAACGCAGCGTATGGTCCCAAAGTCTCCGGAACCGTCTTCTCGGACGCCGTGAATCGATTCGATGTCAGCGTCGGACTCGTGAACCTCGATGTTGGAGACCTTCCGGATTTCGCCACCGTCGGACTTGTGCCCACCACGCCAAACCCCGGTTATGTCATCGCCCCCAAGAGTTCCTACAACGGGATGATCGAGCCGAAAGTCGGCTACTACCGCGAGGACTGGATCTCTCCCTACGTCGAACTCGGGATGACCCCGATAGGCGGTGCAGTTGATGCCGACTTCACCGGTCGGGTCGGATTTCAAAGCCTTTACGATTCCGGCTCCTGGAACCTGGAAGTCTATCGCCGGTCCGTCACCGAATCGCTTCTGAGCTACACCGGAATGCGCGACCCCTACACCACCCTGACCTGGGGCCGCGTCCTCGAAACCGGGATGCATGTCTCTGTCTTCCACTCCTTCCGCGAGACCCTCAACTTCTTCGGCTCCATGGAAGTGGCCAAGCTCACCGGCGAAAACGTGGCCGACAACGAGAAATTCCGCGTCGATCTCGCCCTGAGCCGCACCTTCAAACCAGACAACTTTCACTATATCAATTTCGGCCCCGTCGTTACCTTCTACAGCTACAATAAAAATCTCAGCTTCTTCACCTATGGTCATGGGGGATACTTCAGCCCGGAATATCTGGCTCAGGGCCTGATCAACCTCCAGTTCATGACCGAGGAAGGTCTCGACTTCCTGTTTAAGGGAGAACTGGGTCTCGGAGGCCAATCCAATAAACAGGCTTCCTCGCCCTTCTTCCCCCTGGATCCCGATAATCGGGCCTATTCTGGCAACGACGAGACAACCGGCATCCTTATCTCTAACCTCAAGGGACTTATGTTCCTCACCGAACAGTGGGCCTTCGGTGCCGAGATCGGCTACAACAAAACCCCGAGCTACGAGGAGCTTCGGGGCGGCATCTACACCACCATCTTCTTCGAACCCCGGCGGGGCCTAGTCGAAACCGATTTCCCAAATTATCAGTACTGACCAATCCCGGTAGCGGAACGGGGAACCCGTTTCGAATCCAAATCTTCGTAGCGGAACGGGGAACCCGTTTCGAATCCAGATCTCCGTACCGGAACGGGGAACCCGTTTCGAATCCAGATCTTCGTAGCGGAACGGGGAACCCGTTTCGAGTCCAAATCTCAGTAGCGGAACGGGGAACCCGTTTCGACCCGCACCGTGTTTCGACCTCGTCTCGAACAGACGCCGCCGACCGTTCAATCCGCTTGATCGTGATAGCCCTTCCAGAAATTTTCCCGAAAATAAGGCTTTCTGGGGTCCATCAATGGATAGCCGGGCAAAACGCACCCGAGGAATTCCCAGTGCTGCCAGTCATCGACGAGTTCAGCACGAACGGGATTATGCCAAATATAATTGGCTAAATCGCTAAAAGCTTCGCCCTGTCGGTCCTCTTCGCGCAAGACGGTATCGTAGGCCTGGCGCATAAGGTCGATGCGAAGGCGACAAGAATCGGTTCCATGACCGGATAAACTCCCCACGCACGAATGACAATTGGTCCGAACGTTGATTCAGGCCCACCAGCAAAAAATGGCCGTGATCTGGCATCAAACAATAACTGTAGCAGCATAAGTGGTAGCGCACGAGCCAGTCGCGCAGAGACGCAATTAACTCCGCATGATGCGCAGAAGTAAGCCATCCGCTCTCCCGGTCTTTCATGCAGAACGTCCAGTGGACATAGCTTTTCCCGCGATAGAAGGCAGGGTCCAGTCGTTTCAAACGCCCGGAGTAACGGATGGGTGGATGAGCAGGTGGCATGGCAAAAATCCTGATCCTCGCAGGCAGTCAGTGTAAATCCCATTTTTCGGTAACCCCAATCGAAAGCGGTTCCCGCTTCCGCTACAAAGTCAGATCTTCGTAGCGGAACGGGGAACCCGTTTCGAGTCCCAATCTTCGTAGCGGAACGGGGAACCCGTTTCGAATCCCAATCTCCGTAGCGGAACGGGGAACCCGTTTCCAATCCAGATCTTCGTAGCGGAACGGGGAACCCGTTTCGAGTCCCAATCTTCGTAGCGGAACGGGGAACCCGTTTCGAATCCCAATCCCGTAGCGGAACGGGGAACCCGTTTCGAATCTCCCGCAAAATTATTGCACACCCCGATTACATCGCCTATCATATTCCCATGTCTTTCTTTCGTAACCCCCGGTTATTTATCGGCTTCCTCTGGCTCCTGACGGTTGCCTTTGCCTTCTCGGCGGGGTACTGGATGACCGGGGACCAAACGAAGGAATCTCCCCCATCCGGCCCTACGGGACTGCCCCAGGCAAATGAATCCCGGGCAGATCCGCCGAATCAAAGCGCCGCAGTTGCTTACGATCCGCTGATCCCACCCGAAGCCATCGGTAGCGAAGAACGCGAGGGTCCCGACCCTTTCGCCCGTATTCTGTTCGGGTCTCCGACTCCCTCCGATTGGGAACGGGCCGGAATGGAGGCCTCCTTGTTGAATCCACAGCAGGCACAATCGCTGGTGGAGTCCCTTCTGAGCCTTCCGGCGGGTCCGCAGCGCAACCGGACCCTCGCTCTCCTGCTGGGTCGCATGGCCTCCATTGCACCCCTCGAAGCCTTGACCCTAGCCGATCAGATTGGTTCCCTGTCGGCCAGCGAGTCAGCGCGACGCCGCATCTTGGAGGAGTGGGCCAAGGTTGATCCCGATGCAGCCCTGTCCTGGCTGCAAGCCAATCGACAGTCCACGCCGGGACGAATGCATTCCGCCCGCTTGGAATCGTGGATAGAGGGCTATGCCTCAGTCGACCCTGCCGGAGCCTTCGACCATGCGGTCGGCATGAGCGAGGAATCGAATTCGAGTCGAAGATTGAAACGAAGACTGATTGAGGAAGTCGTGGAGGCGCAGGTGGCCGCCAATCGCTTGGACGAAGCCCTGCTCGCCCTGCAAGCACTGCCGACCGGGCCGAATCGAACCGAGGCTTTTCGGCAGTTTTATTCGGAATGGGCCAAGCAGGATCCTGTGGGTGCGGCCCGGCATTTTCTTGCCAACCGGGAGGACGCAGGAGAACAGAGCGTGGCCGGGTTGGTCCAGGAATGGTCCTCCGCGAATCCCGAGGCTGCGGCAGAGTTTGTTTCCCAACTCGAGTCCGACGATCCCGCCTATCAAATAGCCATCTCCTCGCTGATTGAGCGGTGGTCCCGATACGACCTAGAAGGTCCTGCCGAGTGGTTGAATCAGCTCCCATCATCGGAGCAGACGGACAGGGCTGTGGCCGTTTTCTCGGTTAGGGCGTCCGAAGAAGATCCGGCGGGCGCGATGACCTGGGCCGCTTCCATCGCAAGCGAAGGGATCCGTAAACGCGTGATGAGACGAGTGGCTGCAAGCTGGAATGAATCCGATCCACAGGGCCTGGAGAGCTTTATCGAAGAGAATGAATTGGATGAGGAAACAGCCACTCGCTTGCGCGAGGCACGCGGCGGTCGAGGCTGGGGGCGACGATTTTGAGAGGTAGGTCCAACTTTCGCGCGGAGGTGCGAGGGGTCCTGGGGCAAGGAGGGCAATTTTTTGTGCGGGTTTTCTGCAAGGTAGAAGCGGCATCTTGCCGCTTGCGAAGGAGCGAAAGCACCTGGAAGCCACTTCTACTTTACCCCGCATGAAAAATTTGCGCCCTCGGGCAAGACCGATACCGCTTAAGCATTGATTCCCTCAGGCGATGCACGTTTATTCGCCTCCCGTGTACCAATAACCCGGTGTGAATCCAAAAAAAGATAAATCCCCCAAAAGAAATGTGTTTCGCTCCGATGAGGAAATGACCTTTCTGGAGCACCTCGAGGAGCTGCGCTTTACTCTGGCGCGCTGTATTGGAGCCTTTGCGCTCGGCGTGATCGTTCTCGCGTTCTTCCTTCCCTCCCTGACGGATTTTCTCCAGAAGCCGTTTATTTGGGCGCAGGGAACGGCGGATTCAGACACCCTCGAAGGACTTTTCTCCCGCCGTCCGATGGGGGTTTTTACCGTCATGCTCCAAGTGCTTTTCCTGGGGGGGTTGGCCTGCTCCCTCCCCTTTATGCTGTTCGCACTGGCTCAATTCGTGGCACCAGGACTCACCGAAAAAGAGAGGAAAATCCTGGTTCCCGGTCTTGCAGCGGGATTTGTCCTTTTCCTGGCCGGAGTTTGTTTCTCCTTTTTCGTGATTCTCCCCGCCGCCCTGCGGGTTTCGATAACCTTCAACGAGATGCTCGGACTCGAACTGCTTTGGGGGGCTGCAGATTATTACAGCCTCGTCGTCTGGCTCTCGGTTCTCATGGGGGCACTTTTCGAGTTTCCCGTTGTCCTGGTGCTCCTCATCCATCTCGGGTTGATGACCGCCGATACCCTGCGCACCCATCGTCGAATTGTTTTCGTCGGCCTGCTCATTCTCTCGGCGGTCATCACTCCCGGAGGCGACCCTTTCTCGTTTACGATTATGGCCGCTTCTCTCTATGGACTCTACGAGCTCGCCATTCTCGTGGGGGCACGCTGGCAGAAGGGGCATAAAGAGTAGGTCAGATTTCTGCAGTCACTCCGGGATCTCAAAGCGCATGAAGACCGGGCGATGGTCACTGACGTAGCTGCGAATCGTCTGGCAGGCCAGGCACTTCATGGGTTCGGGCAGGAAGATGAAGTCGATGCACTTCAAAGGACTGTGTGCCGGGAAGGAACGTGCCTTTTCCGGGTGGAGGGCATACTCATGATGGCTCTTCATGTATCCAAAAAGCTGGGCCACCGCGTCGCGTTTGAGCGTCGCACGGGCGTTGAAATCGCCGCAGACGATCGGGCGGTGCAACAACGGGCCGCCGGGGCGCGCCAATTCCTCGTGCAGGAAGCGAATGACCTGCTCCACCTGGGCGAGCCGCTTTAGCCGCGAGCGAAAATCCAGGTGCAAGTTAACGACGGACACCAGACCCTCCGGAAATTCAACCCGCGCGAACACGAACCCCTTCTCCCCCAGTTGATTATTGCCAAAAGGAATCGTGATGGATTCCCGAATCGGATAGCGCGATAAGATCGCATTCCCATAGGCGAGCTTCCTGGCACCGCCCCTGCGGTTGTGGACCCCAAGGTAGGAGTAAGGGAGCGACTCGGTGTTCTGGATTTCTTCAAGCAGATTGATATGAGCATTCCAGTGCGAAGATTCATCCACTTCCTGCAGGCAAACAATATCCGGATGAAAACGATTCAAGAGATGAGTGATGCGCTCAAGTTGCTTGCGGATTCCCTCCGGGCTGTGGAATCCCTGATAGAAGGAAAGCCCGCGTCCATGCGCGATGTTGAGCGTGATCAAGCTGCGTTCCGGCATGACTGGCTGTTGAGGAAGAAATGAAGGAAGAAAAAGTGATTCACCATTCAGACCAGTGAACCGCTTTGGAATTGGAATGCAATGATGCATCTCTTTCTGGAATGGCCTTGCGAAATTGACGCTGTTTCGCGGTTGAACCCAATCTTCCGGGTTTCTAGTTTCACGGTTATGCCAATCTATACCTACGAGGTTATCGGCGAGATGGGGGAAGTCGTCGAAATCTACGAAGCCGAGCAGGAATTCGGCTCCGAGCCGCTCAAAATCCATCCGGTCACGGGCGAGGCACTCCGCAAGGTGTTCACCGCCCCCGGAATCAATACAACTTACTCCGATTGGGGGAAGAAGCTGGAGGCCGGGAATCTGGCGCAATCTGGCTTTACCCGCTATGAACGGGACAAAACGACCGGACGATACTTTAAGTCGAATCCCGGCCAAGGTCCCGAACAAATCGATCCCCGTGCCGGGGAGTAGACCCTGAATCGCCAGGATCCCGCAGAGCAGATTCTCTCCGGGGGAAGTTGCCATCCCGTGATCCCGTATGGCACGGACTTTTGAGATGCCCCCGACATCCACTCAGGAAGAAACGCCATGGGTCCGGATCGCCTCGAGAAAAAGAGGGAGTTCACGCGCTACCTTTGCCGGACCGATCCCCTTGATTCGTAGAGCCTCGTTTACCGAGGAGGGCTGCACCGCAGCCAACTCAGCCAGCGTCTGGTCGTGGAAGACCGTAAAAGCCGGGACCCCACGCTCCGTGGCCACCTTGCGCCGGAGTTCGCGGAGCGATTCGAAAAGAGCCGCGTTTTCCTTGCTCACAGCGAGACGCTCGCCTGGGACTCGCGCCTTGCTTTGCGAGCCGGCCGACCTTCGGGCCGGGATCGAATCCCAATCCAGGTGGCAGGTGCGTCCATCCAGCAGGACATCAACACCGCTTTCCTCCAGCGCGAGAAGCGGAAACTTTCCCGTACGATCAGTACGCACGTAGCGTCGCTTCTCCAACTCGCGCAGGACCGCTTGCAACCGTTTCTTTGGCTCATCGGCCAACAGCCCGAAGGTGGAAAGGCCTTCGATGAACTCTGCCGTTGGGCCGTTCGGTTCCACACCCATCAGGCAGTTCAGAATCTTCCCCTTTCCAAATCGGGCTTCCCATGTTCGCGAACCCACACGTCTGCTCATACGGGCCACCCCGCTGAGCACCTGCCGGGCCAGAAGCTGCTCATCCTCAGTTGGAGCGCGGAGGTCCGGGTCTTCCCGCGATGCACAATAATCACACTTTCCACAAGGCATGGAACTCCTCTCACCGAAATAATCCAGTATCCAATCCTGCCGGCAACGGTTCGTGCTCTCGCAGAAATGAATGACCGACTCAAGCTTCTGCTCATCGCGACGCCGTTTCTCCCGCAGAGCCTTGTCGTCCAATGGCAGGTCGGAGGCAACAACGTCCGAACGCAGCAGGCGGGTTCCCCGCAGTCGGCGCCCCGGAACGTCGAAACGCTGAATCCACCCCATGCGGGAAAGAATTCCAATCGAGGTTGAGACCGCCATTGGGTTTAAGCGATCCGGCAGATGATCGATCAGGTCGTCGACCGTCATCAGCAATTCGTGCTTGGCGTCCGACAGATGCCGCAGTGTCTGGTAAACAGTCCGAATCAGCTGTGCATCAGGATTCGATCCCTCAATAAAAAACTCCTGTGTCCGGCGGTCCGCATAATTATAAAGAAGCTCGCATTCCGCTGGCTCTCCATCCCGCCCGGCCCGCCCGGCTTCCTGGTAGTATGCCTCCGGACTCCCCGGTAGTTCATAATGAATCACAAACCGGACATCCGCCCGATCAATTCCCATCCCGAAAGCATTGGTCGCAACCGCTACGTCGTATTCACGCGCCATGAAACGATTTTGAGCCTCCTCGCGGGCATTCCCCTCCATGCCTCCGTGGTAGGAAATGACCGAGGCCCCCTGCTCAGCAAGCTCCCGCGAAACCTTCTCCACCTTCTTCCGGGTCGCACAATAAATAATTCCTGTTCGCCAGCGGCTGACCATGTTCCGCACCGCCTCTAGCTTCTCCTTCTCCCCGGAAACCCGCCGAACCCGAAACGCAAGATTATCCCGGGCAAAGCCCGACACCCGAACCACCGGATCCCGCAGCCCAAGATGCTCCGAAATATCCTCCCTCACAATCGGAGTTGCCGTGGCCGTAAACGCGGCTATAGGAGGATCGCCCAAAGCCCGGATCGCCTCGCCCAGGCGCAGATAATCCGGACGAAAATCATGACCCCACTGGGAAAGACAGTGCGCCTCATCAATTGCGAAACGAACAATCCGATGCTTCCCCAGCAAATCCAGAAAACCAGATGCGCGGAAACGCTCGGGAGCCACGTAGAGCAGGCGGCACTCACCCGATTCCAGCAAATCCAAGGTATCCCGCCGCTCTTCGGACGACTGGAGACTGTGAAAAACCGCCACCGGCGCGCTTCGCGAGCGCAGAACATCAACCTGGTCCTTCATCAGTGCGATCAAGGGCGATACCACAAGGGTGAGACCCGGTGAAAGCAGAGCCGGCAGTTGATAGCACAGCGACTTCCCCCCGCCCGTGGGCAGCACCACCAACAAGTCCCGTCCCTCCAGCATCTCCCGCACGATCTCTTCCTGCGCCTCCCGAAAACACTCAAAGCCAAAATAGCGCTTCAAGTCTCGGGTTAAATCTGAACTATTTGGTCCTCCCACAACTATCACATATCAGTCCAGTAAATATTTGTATACGCCACCCTTCCGCTTCAAGCCAAATCAGGACCAAAATCAAACACCGCCCAACAACCAACCAAAAATGCAGAGAACCATGCCGCCATTTCAAACCATTCCCCAACGGTGTTGGAAATTCATTTGATATAATGGAGCATGAGAGGTCTTAGTTC
>CAZWFJ010000010.1:0-38961 GCA_964633135.1 uncultured Puniceicoccaceae bacterium
CGCCAAGGCTACGAAGGTCCAGAGCCGGTCCGACTACGAAAGAAAAACTGTTACACGATACTAGCCCTAGGGCACCAAAATGACATCGGGTCTTGATTCTTGACAAACCTCAAACCCTTTTCGGGAAAGACCCTCTAGCAGACGCGCCTTTCCGACACACTTCCTACCCCACCCCCGTCGGCCTGGAAGCCGGATCTTTGCTGCCTCCCTTTCTCTTTTTAGAACTCGATTTTCACTCCGACGGCACCTCCGTTTCCAGTAACGGATTCGCTGAACTCGCCTTCGTATTGCAGGAAGAGGCTCGTTCGGTCGTTGAATTGCAACTGCACCCCGGCGTAGAGCCGCCAGCTCAACGTGTCGACGGGAAGCGTCGTGGTGAAGTCCCCGGCGGCGACCGGGGCACCGACAAAGCGGGCGTCTTGTTCCCATCGGTCGTCGCTGAGCAAGTACAGGTTTCCCCGGACATAGCTGCGCAGCACTTTATCCTCGGCGAGTTCGGTCCGGACCCCGAACTCCAGCCCGGGGGTGGCAACCAGGGTGGATTGGTCCGCGCTGTCCACGTCGAGGCTGAAGATCCCCGCCCCCGATTCGGTGTAGCTGTCAGCGTGGACGTAGACTCCGCTCAGGGTAAAATCCGGCCGGAGGTAGGTGATTCCCATTTCGTGGGTATAAGCGGCCCGGAGGGCGGCACCCAGCGTCTGCACCGATGGCGAACCCTCCGCGACGAAGCCCGTCTCCGGCAGGATGGTGATCCGCCGCGTCGTTTCCCCCCATCCGGCGCTTCCGGTGAGGGCACCGGAGAAGGTCCAATCCTTCCAAACCCGCTTGAGAGTCACCGCTGCAAGGGCGGTATCAGCGGTGCCCCGCACGGTTCCGTTGACCGACTTAAGGTCGTCGTATTGATAAGCGAGCGAGCCGCCGACAAACCAGTCCTCGCTCACTTCGGCCTGACCCCCGACCGTAACCAGCATTTGGTTGTCACGGAAGTCCGAATACCCATTGTCCACTTCCACCTCGGTCCGGTTTCCGTAGATCCGGGTCCAGGAGGAGGGAACCTCATCGAGCTCGGAGATCCCCCCTTCGTAAACCGGCCCGTTCAGGACGATGTTGCTGTAAAACTGATTCTGCATCATCCCCCGCGAGGCGAATCCAAAGGTCGCCCCCGGGGAAAGTTCGTTGAGCAGGCCGAGATAGGCCTCCCTTCCATTCGGGGCAAGGGTCAGCAGGTTTAGATCGCCGAACACCTCATTGAAGGCGGGATTGCCGCCCGCATCCCAGATTCCGCCGAAATATTCCGCAACGCTCAGCTGGTTGGGTGAGAGCCCGCCGAAAATGTCGACGAACCGGGCCGCCGCCGGCCGGATAAAGAACTCGTTTCCCCTCCGAACAATCGCAAAGTCAAAAAGCAGTGATCCGTCGTTCCCGTCGAGAATGAATCCGCCAGCCACGTCCCCGGACATTTCGGCGAACTTGACTTCCCCGTTCGGAGCGATCCTTAGGAGCCGGGGAACGACCCGCCCCTCCAACGTGGCATCGCCTTCCACAACGAGAAGGTCGCTTCGCCGTCCAAGGAAATCCGCATCGATCACCAGGGCCCCCTCGCGCCGGTGTTCGAAGTTCCCCTTCACCGTCGCCTGCGCAATTCGAGGTCCCGACCGGGGATTTCCAACCTCGATCACTCCCGAATTGATGACATCGACGCGGGAATCGCCGCTGGCGTGCCAGACGCCTCCCGGCAGGTTGTTGAACCGGCCGTTCACTCCGGCTACGTTCGCGGTATCCAGACTTCCGGCCACCGATCCGCTGTTGTTCACGGTGACGGTGTAATTTCCCGTATACTGGACCGCCGTATTTTGACTGCTGATACTCGCCCCGGAGGCGATGGTTACGGTGTTGCTGTTATCCCCTCCATCGACCCAGATCGCCGGACCGGTCGATTGCTGCATGTCGATGACCGCGCCCTCATCGATATTGATGGAGATCTGGCTTCCCTCGCCGTTGCCCGATGTGCTTTGGGCGAAGACGCCCACCGAATCGTTCTCGCCGGCAACGACGATCAGACCGGAGATATTCGCCGTAATCGACCGGCCGATCCCGGAGCCGGAGGAGTTACTGGAACCGAAATACTGGGTCCCGTCCGGATTCGCGACGATCCCGCCGCCATCGCCGATGCTCTGGAGGACGACGGCATGGGCTGCGTCACCCTGGGTCTGGATCTGGGCACCGATCGGAAGCGTAAAATTAACGGGGTTCGCATTGCCGTTTCCGTTGTAGGTGGTGAAACCGGGCGTCACCGAAATCGGAGACGCCTGGCTGGAAAAGCCTGCCACCCCGCCACCTCCGGCGATCGACTGGAGCACCACCCCATGGGCACCATCCCCGAAGGTTTGAATGCTCGCATTCGCGCCAAGGTTTACGGTGACGGTCCCTCCATCCGGATTCGAGGCATTGCTGTTCGGAGTGCCAAGGACCGCCTGCGCCGGATCGATCACCTGCCCCAAGCCGCCCGAACCACCGATGCTTTGCGCCAACAAACCGTAGGCATTGTCGCCGCGGGTGTTGATGTTCAGATTGGTTCCGTCGACCAGAATATTTCCTCCGTTCTCACTACCGCTTACCGGCGACCCCA
This sequence comes from uncultured Puniceicoccaceae bacterium, assembly GCA_964633135.1. Classification (GTDB taxonomy): domain Bacteria; phylum Verrucomicrobiota; class Verrucomicrobiia; order Opitutales; family Puniceicoccaceae; genus Puniceicoccus. The sequence continues at coordinate 2,630 of CAZWFJ010000010.1, forward strand.
CCGTCAGATTGATGGAACTCTGGCTCGGATCGCTTTCGGCATTCCCCGCGCCTCCGATTCCACCGGCGCCCCCGACGGTTTGCAGGACCATCCCATGAGCCCCCACCCCGTTGGTCGTGATCTGGAGCGATCCGGAATTGACCGTGATGTCACCGCCCATACCCGATGCCCCACTACTACTCCCCACCAGGATGTCTCCTGCCGCCTGGTTGGAGCCATCCACACCGTATCCTCCGCCACCGCCAACGCTCTGGAGAACGACCCCGAAGGCGGAGAATCCGTTGGTAGTGATCGTGCCGCCGTCAGGCGTCAGCGTCACAAGCCCGCCGTCCCCGTCGCCGGAGTTCGACCCGCCGACGACCATGTTGAGGTTCATGATGGACTCCGAGCCGCCGTAATAGGCGCTACCGGCCCTGCCTCCGCCGCCGCCCAGACTCTGGAGAAAGACCCCGTGCGACCAGTCGCCCTGGGTTCCGACCGAACCGGCCAAATCCAGATCCACGTTTCCCCCGGTGCCGGACGGGCCGGCCAGGACGGAGCCCACATTGATCGTCGCCCTCGATGAGAACGGCAAGGGAACGTATCCCTCAGAGATCGCGGTGATGAAGGCACGGGCGTAACCCAGTCCCGCATTGACCGGGTTATCCGCCGCCGCGTCCTGTCCGGAGCTGCCGACAATCCCGCCTCCCCCGCCGACGGATTGGCCGAAGATTCCGAAGGAGTCGTTCCCCTGCGTCTGGATGGTTCCCATATGGTTCAGCGAAACAAGTCCTCCATTTCCCGCGTCTCCGCCGGTCTGTCCAAGGGCGAAATTGACACCACCCTCCGGCAGGAGGCTGGGCTCTTTGCTGCCGGTAGGGATGTTTACATTCCCGCCAAAACCCAGAGTACCCCCCTGGCTGGCCCCTCCGCCGCCGCCCACGCTCTGCGCCATCAGACCGTTGGCGCCGTCGCCGTAGGTATTGATCACCGCATTCGAATAGAGCGTCGCTCCCGCCTCTCCCCCATCCCCGCTTCCGCCACCGGAGGAGCCGAGCGTTATATCCAAATCGAGGTCATAGTCCGAGCCGAAGGCCTGGGTATTGCCACTGCCAACCCCGGCATTGCCGCCGCCGCCGCCGATCGACTGCACATGGATTGCATTGGCGAAATCCCCCAAGGTCGAGACCGTCGCGTTGGGACTGCCCCCCGCCTGGGAGCCGACTTCCGCGAAAGCGATGCCGCCATCCCCGCCGGTACCCCCGCTTCCACCGAGGGACACGGCCGCATTCAGAGAGAAGCTCTTTACCTCGGAAACACTCTCGGCCCGCGTGTAACTGATCGTGCTGCTGAGGGCGGAGGAGTCTCCTCCATTTCCACCCCCTCTACCGATTGACTGAACGATGATGCCGTGAGAACCCTGACCCTGGGTCATGAGGGTTGTGCCCGGCTGGAGAATGACTTCCGCCTGCCCCCCCTGTCCGCCGGAACCTCCGCTTCCTCCCACGGACGCCGAAAACGCCGCGCCGACGGTTGCCGAGGTTCCCGGCACCGGCACGCCGATGGCGATGGCATCCGCGAACGAGGATCCCCCGTTTCCGCCACCGCCCCCGATGGATTGCGCGACAATCCCGAAGGCATCGACCGGGAGCTGGTTTGTTGGTTCCGCAGGCATGGAAAAATCCCCCGTTGAAATCGCTCCACCCGTCGTAGTCACGGTCACGTCATTTCCGACACCTCCCTTACCAGCGCTCCCTCCGAGCGCGACGGCGGCGCTGAGGCCCGCGCTTATGTCGAGGGAGTAGGCAGCGCCGCCGTTGCCGCCGCCACCCCCGATGGATTGCCCGAGAATGCCGATGGATTTCGAACCGCTTGTCGTCAGCGAACCGGATGAAGTGATGGCGACCGTGCCTCCGTCTCCCCCATCGCCACCGGTCCCGCCGATCTGCAGAGAGGCACCCGCCGTCGCCACCGACGCATTACCGGCATTGCCCCCTCCACCGCCGATCGACTGTCCGACGATCCCGATCGAATGGTCGCCGCTCGTCTGGATCGTGTGTCCGTCAAAGAGTTCCGCGGTGACGCCCCCTCCGGCGCCACCGCCACCCCCGGCGCCGCCGATCGAGACAATCCCGTCACTACTCCCGCCGTCGCCGCCACCCCCGCCGATCGACTGGAGGACCATTCCATGAGAGGTATCACCGGATATTAGAATTTGGCCGGAATTCGTCGCATAGATCGGGCCTCCATCGGCGTTCAACGGGTTGGTCCCGCCGAGCGAGACGATTCCGAGCTCGGAGTCACCCCCGGCACCGCCCCCGCCAGCCAACGACTGCGCCAGATAACCGTGGGACCCCTGCCCGCTGGTCTGCACGGTTCCCCCGTTGCTCAACTCGATTTGACCCAACCCCCCACTACTGGAGCCGTCGCCGCCCGACCCGTAGAAAACGACGGAGCTGCTGCCGCCGTCCCCGCCGTCTCCGCTGAAGGCCTGAGCGAGAAGGCCGTGGGAGCTGTCTCCCTTCGAAGTGACCGTTCCGTTGTTGCTGATGTTCAGGGCACCGGTCGCACCGCCGGAACCTCCGGCGCCGCCGCTGCCTCCTCCGCCGCCGATCCGCTCCCCTCCGGCCCCGCCGGAACCGCTCAATGCCTGGGCGATAAGGACGCTGGAATTCTTGGCCGTGGTCTCAACGCTCCCACCGAAGAGGGTGATCGTGACCGTGCCGGTATCCCCGCCGTCTCCCCCATCGGCCGCATCCCCGCCAAAATCGTCTTTAAGATTCCCGCCCGCACCGCCGGTTCCACCCGTGCTTTGCACGAAAACGGCCGGGCTCTTTTCCTTGGTCGTCTTGATGTTCGAACCGGCGTAGAGGGAGGCCGAAACATCCCCGCCGTCGCCTCCCCTGCCTCCCGTGCCGGCACCGCCACCGCTGGTATTGCTGCTCAATTCACCCCCGGCACCACCCTCGCCACCCCTTGAGAAAAGGGCGATCCCCGGCGACTCCGTTCCCTGCGTCTGCAATTGCACCGACCCACTGTCGGAACTCGAATTCAGGTTGGCCGTCACCGCCCCGGCGCTCCCGCCCTCGCCACCGTCGCCGGCCTTGCCGCCCAAGGCTTCCGTGAAGGTTTGCGCCGTGCCGCCATCGCCCGCCTGGTTCAGCGCCAGCACACCGGGGGAGGAATCGTAGTAGGTGGTGATCGAGGTGCCGGCGCTTCCATCCGAAGCGAGGGAGAGCGTCATCGCTTCCGTTTCCCCGCCCGCGCCGCCGTTGCTGTGCTGCTGGTCATCCGCTCCATCCCCGCCAGCACCGCCGCGGTGGATCGAAACGACTCCGGCCAGACCCACCTCGAAAGTCGTGATCGCGGAATCGGTCAGCGCGATGGTCGACCCCCCGTCGTTTCCGGCAGCGCCACCGGCACCGCCCACCGAGTCATCTCCCTGTTCCCCGCTGTAGGCATCTCCCCCGTCTCCCCCCTGACTGATTCCCCCGACGGCTCCGCCCTGGACATTGTCGCCCGCGTTCAGCTCGACCGAACTGCCGGAATTGAGCAGAACCGTAAAACCGGCGGCGCTGCCCCCGTCACCGCCCTGGCTCCCGTTGGAGACATAGGTATTCGATCCGTCGCCCCCCAGAATCTCGGCGAGAATCCCCCAAGCTTGGGTCGGCGGATCCGAAGGATCGCTCCGGGAAGTGTAGGAGTTGATCGAGAGAGTCCCCGAGTGGGTGATACTGACGGCGGTCGCCGAACCTCCGTCTCTGCCATCCTGCCCCTCGCCCGAGGCTCCCCCCTGCGAGAGTCCCCGCATCCCGTAGAGCGGCCCGTCTCCCTGCAGGTTTGTTGCGGACACGGTTCCGGAATTCTCGACGGTGACGGATCCGCCATCGCCCCCCTTCCCGCCCTGTCCCCCATCGAACTCGGGCTGCCCTTCGTTGTTGGTTCCCTTCGGCGTTACGGCCCCGCCGGTGCCTCCGACGGAGCGCGCATCGAAAATCGAAACCGGACCGCCGTAGTTTCCGGAGATCTCGACCCGCCCGGTATTCGTTGCCAGAATGCCACCGGCATCGCCGCCGTCGCCGGCGTTGTCCTTGGCATCTCCGCTGGTCTGGTCTCCGCCGTCCCCACCGGTCAGCTCGAGCAACAGGGAGACCGCCGAATCGGCGAACCCGGGGTTCGGCGACGTGATCTCCACTTGGCCGGTCTGGGTAAAGCCCGCTATCGTCCCGGTGCCGGATCCCGATCCGGCGTTGACATCGCCCGAGCTGGCGCCGCTGTCGCCGAAATCGTAAACCCGCACCCCGTATTGGGCCGAACCCACCGCATAGGCATTGAGGGAATCGGTATAATTCGGATTCCCGGCGATGTTCACATCCAGCAGAATCTGGCTGCGCCCGGGGACGGACAAAAGGAGAAAGGCGACCGCTTGAACCCAGACCAATGCCAACCTGCCCCTCAAGAACTTCGACCGACCGGGACACGCGGATGACACGGCCCAGACCCTTTGGAGAAAACAGATACCAGCCAGACGGCATTGAGAGCCAAAGACCAGGACTTCTTGCAGACGAACCTTCATGAAATGGATGAAATTAGGTGGCGGAGTTCTCGAAGGAGCAGTCCGGATGCCGTTCATTTTCCAGACGCTGAAAGTGAGAAGACTGAATCACCTGAATTATTCCCGCCATCCAAAAAACTGATAAAAGAATCCATAGGAAACCTGTATGGCTCACCGGGTCTGAAAAGAGAAAAATTTGGGGACACCAGAAAAATTTGGGGACACCCATAGGGTTGCCAAAAAGACCTTAATATCTGCTCCAGAAAGAAAAAAATCTTCACTTATGATATGCCGCAGGGGTGGAAACAACTCGGGATTTTAGCTCGGCTCACCGAGAGCATACGATGGGTGTCCTAAATCCACGTTTTCGTAGAGCTGCTATCAATGAAACAACATCTTATACATTCTAACGAAGTGCAGTGGGTTGAGAAAAGGAATCCCAGATTATCTGCGGATAGAAGAGGGCTTTTCAAAAACCTTACTAAAGATCATGGGATAGAACAGTTCGAAGCTCGTGTTACCCGACTTCCTCCTGGGGAGTCCAATACGTGGTATCACCGGCATTCACGCATTGAAGAGTGGTTCTTTGTTTTGCATGGATCTTGCAGCTTTTGCCTAAACGGACAATGGATGCAGATTGGGGAAGGGGACTCCATTGCGACAGCGCCAGGTGAGTGGCATACCTTTAGAAATAACTCCGAAAATATTTGCGATTTGATCATGGTGGGAATCAATACTCCCAATGACGAGGTCGAAATAAGTGAAGAACCTTCCTTTTATGATGGCAGCCGCCCAACAATTGCGTCCAGCGAACCTTGAGCATGTAGGGGACAGCCTTGGGCATCGGAGTTTTGAGCATGCGTTCGGTGAGCGCGAAGGAGCGGGTCGTCACTGTAGTGGCGATTATTGACCTTCGCAGGGAGCCGGAATGGATTTACGAAAAACTTCAGATGCTCAAATCCGAGCAAGACGAGTAGTCAACCCGATGTTCACGCCTTGTGTTGTGCTTGAGTCCTTGGCTCGGGCGATTGAGGTGGTGGCCCTTAAACCAGGGCAAACCGCTGGTTGCTTTAGTCAGCAAAGCGAGCACGAATAACATCGAGCGAATGATATTTCAACGTTCTGATCGATTCCGATCGGATTCAGTTCTGTTCACGGGGCGGAGAATCTTGCCAATCAAGGATTGGATGGCTGATCAGTTCGTCCACAGATAGCTCTACCCAGTGGCCATCCGAGAATAACTCGAGTCTCAAAGAAAGGGGGTCGGCAACACCGTCCAGGTACACGTTAAACTCGATGGTCCCAAGCCCCTCTTCGCCATCGATGCCGATCTCTGTGTGACCCGAGTGATCGGCATCCGTATAGAGGACATCACCAGCATCTTCAAAATCACCATCGCCATTTGAATCGGTTGCCAATAGAGTGAAAGAGTTTGGATCGTAGTATTCGATTCGGCACTCGTGAGAGGCGACTACGCGGACGTTTGCTAATTCAGGAAGCGAATCACGGAAATAGATCTCGTGATAAAACGGAATCGCATAGAACGGGTTATTGAGTCCCCGACTGCTGTGGACGGAATGAATACCCCTCTTTTGGGAATCTTCAACAAAAAGTGCGCTTGCGGTTTGCTGCACTCCTCGACTTTCCCAGTTCAAGTCAAGGCGGGTAATAGGGCTGCTCGCCTGCCCGTCCGTTTCAACAAAGATCAGCCATTGTTCAGTGGAGCGAAGTTCCAGCGCCTGGCTGAAAGACTGGAGGCTTGTTCCTCGTGTGTGGATCCATACCTCGTTCTGGCTGGATTTGACATCAATGGTTGTCTGGTCCGGGGCAGTAAAACGGAGTTGGCCCTTTTGATTTCCGCCCGCCAGCGAACTCAGGGAGAATCTCGCCCGCGCATACTCGTTGGACGCAGTGACAACCGTTGTCTTAAAAGGCTGCAAATCGATCTCGGGAGCCGAACCTGTGTAGCTGTCCTCTGCTGCAGAGGTCTCGTCCATAGCAGGTGCCGCCCCGTTACCCGTCCGTGGCTTACTGTTTACATCTTCGGGTAGGCTCGGACCTGCTTCCACAACAAGCAGTCCGTCCAGCAGCTGTTTCAGCTTCGAGTCTACCAGATCGAAGAGTTTCGGATAGCCGATGAATTCCGCAACCGAGAGTGCCTGCTGCAACATGCGGATTGATTCGGTGATCTCGCCCCGATTCTGCTGCCACTTTGCGTACAGAAGGTAGAGTTCAAACTCGTCCGGTTTTATACCCCTTTTTCGGCTATAATCGAGCAACTCAAGCAATTCCGTCTCAACGGAATCATCCGTCTCACCATTGGCGAGACGGAGGCTAAGGTAGTCAATGAGCAATCGCGCCCACGCTCTTGTATCGGTCGTCTGTCTCTGGTCCGCAATCTTCTCCTCATACAAGCGGCGGGCCTCCTCGATGCGCCCTAGTTCCCAGAGAATTTCGGCTTTGGCAGAGGTTTCGCGCCAGCTCAGGTCACTTGGATCATGTACCTCTTTGTCGAAATCAGGCAGGGAAACGCGTACCGAATCGAAACGCTCCAAGGTCTCCTGAGAAAAACCCAGCATCCGCGCCTCTCTCAGGATTACTTGTCGCTGAATGTTCAGCATTGTTGCCCCACCGAAATCCTCGTTCAGACGCGTCTGCTTCGCCATGTCCCGACTCAACTCCAGCGCCTTTCCCGGTTCTCTTATCAAGTCATAGAGTTCTATCAATCGAAAGTAGGCTGAGATCGAACTGTTATCGATGGAGTAATGGTTTCGGTTGTAGCCCCGTTCCAGCTTTACCTTCTCCCTCGGCACATGTGTCTTCCAAATCTCTAGGATCCACCTTGAGAAGAATTCCGACTGCTCGATGTCGCCTGAAAGGAAATGCATAACGCTGCGCATTCCCAGGTAGTTGCAGACCGGATAATTCAGTGGTACCAATTCGCCTTGATAATTATATCCATAAACGGGCATCTCCTTCCCGCTCAGATCGAGCTCGAACCCGCGCTTTAAAAAGCTTTCTGCCCGGAGCGTCAGATCCTTTGCCTCTTCAATCCAGCCCGCAGAGACTGCCAGATTCGCGGCGTTTGAAAAAAGCACGAGGTATTCATTGTATCGGCCTTGGCTGAATTTTGTTCCGTGCCTGGTTTGCAACATTGCCTCTGTCTCAATGATCTCCAGTGCTCGCGCGTACATATAGGCGGCGACGGCTTTCTCCCCGTCGTTCCCCTTGCCATAACCAATACTCCAGAGAATGGAGTGGAAGTAGAAAGGACTCAGGCTTTCGGCATGCTCTTCCTGGTAGGCACGAAGCTTCTCCCAGTAGGCGTCGGCCATTTCATACTCCCGCAGCGCCACCAAGTCATACAGCCGGTGCAAAGCCTTGCCGACGTGACGACGGGCCTCTTTGCTCCCGATCCCTTCGGGGAGATCCGGGAAGTCAAACGGATGCGCCTCTTCCAAACTCTTTGCAGGAGGTGGACCTCCGGCCTGGGCTTTACCCAGAAAAAGAGAGTGAATACAGAACAGCAGCGCCAAAACCAGTAAGATTCGGAAAAGAACCAATTTCTTGTCCAATAGAATGGGGCGGGGCATTAGAAGTGGCAGTATGACATCAGAGAATTGCCCGTGTCCAGCAAACTCTCGCTGAATACGCCCGATTGAAAACAAGGTTGGTTGCGGGGGTTGTCGGTTGAAGAAAGCGATTACGATTACGATCTATCTACCCCCAAAAACAAACCGCATGACCGTTCCGTTCTCGCCCGACGAGAGGAGTTCGATCCTTCCTCCGTGGAGGCTTGCAATCTCTTGGGCCAGCGGGAGGCCCAGCCCCGAACTTTTCTTTCCCCCATTGGGCCGCGGAAGAGAATAGAAACGCTCAAAGACCCTTTCTTGTGCATAGTCTGGAATTCCCGGTCCGCTGTCCTCGACTTTTATCCAGTAAGAACTTTCATCCATCCCGGTCTCTAGCCTGACGGAGCCTCCGCGCGGAGTGAAGGCTAGCGCATTACTAAGTAGATTGGAGAGCGCAATCTCCAGGAGGCGGCGATCTCCCCGGATCCGACCGCTCGCGGAAGTTTTGACCTTTAAATCAATTCCTTCAGCCTCAGCCTGCGCTTGAAAATCCGCGCAAATCTTCTCTGCGAGATCGCTGGTCTCCATGGAATCGCATCTCTCCAGCTTCTCGGTCCCTTCCAGCTCCACCAAGGTGAGCATCTGGTCAATGATGCGGTGAACCCGGTCGCCCTCGGTTCGAATAATTTCGAGAAATTGCTGCCTCTTTTCCGGAGGGGGATTCTCCTTTAAAATCTCAGCCGCCGCCCGAATCCCCGACATGGGACTTTTGATCTCGTGGGTGAGGCTAGCCACATAGCTCTCCACATATTTTTTCCCTTCCAGGCTGTTTTTCATGTCTTCGACGGCTCTCCCCAGCCTCTTGACCTCCGAAGCCACCCCCAGGCGGGGCAGGACTGCTCGTTCGCCCCGACTCACGCGGGCGGCATAACCCGTAATTCTTTCGATCGGATTCGTGAGCCACCGGGAAAGCAGAAAGGCCACGAGGACCGTCGCGGCTGTGATGAGTAGCACCCCTTTCAGAATGTGAACGCGCGCCTCCTCCATAAATTGATAGGGCCAGCCGATGGGCTTGATCACAGTCAATACACCCACGATATCCGCTTCGATGACAATTGGCGCGGCCACGTGGAGCTGGGAAGTGCCGGGATCCGCAGGATCGAGCCGGGTCGATCTCGCTCCGTATTCTCCCTCGAGAGTCCGACGGACGTCATTCCAGCGTGAATAGTCCTTCCCGATCTCTCCCTCTTGATGAGAGTGAAAGAGGACGATCCCCCCGGAATCGGTCACGTAGAACTGGAGGTCCGACTCCGTTTTCGCCGCATCATAAATTTGGGCAAAAAACCGATCTTCGCGAAAGTTCTTTGCGGGCTGCAGGAGAGTGACCGAGAGATCCTCACCGTTTTCCAAGCGGTCAGCGATCAACGAAGACAAAAGACGGGATGTATCGACCAGGCTCTCCTCGACCACCTTGAGATAGGAGGGTCGGATTGATTGGGTGGACCAATTGTAGAAGAAAGCTGCACCCGCTGCGATCAGGAGCGTAAAGGAGCATAGGACAACGGTGCGGATCTTCATCCGCCGGGCCTTTCATGAAGGAGGCAACACGACTTAAGAGAATATCCCATACCCCGGTGAGTCAGGATCAGATCCGAACCGGCCGAGACCTCACGGAATTTGCGCCGCAGATTTTTGATATGTGAATCAACCGTCCGGTCCATGCTGGCACCCGGATCGACCCACGCCGCTTCCATCAATTGATCGCGGGAAAGCACCCGGCCTGGACGCCTTCCCAAGGCCAGGAGGATCCGCCACTCGTGCGCTGACACCACAACCCGCTTTCCCGCGCACGTAACCTCAAGGGTGTCGGTATTCAGGCACAGTTGCCCAGTCTCACCCGGTGCGGATACGGGCACAGGTGCCGATGACGACCGCCCGATCAAATTTCGTGCACGCGCAGTCAATTCCCGCGGGCTGAAGGGCTTCGTCAAGTAGTCTCCTCCCCCCACCTCAAGACCCACGATCCGATCAATTTCTGAGGAGCGCGAGGAAAGAAAAAGGATCGGACCCTCGTGGAATCGCCGCGCCTCCCGGCAAAATTCGATCCCATTCCCGTCGGGGAGAAGGATATCGAGAATCATAAGGTCAAAAGGGGCAGAGGACATTGCCTCGGTCAATCGGCGCCGCGCCTCCCCCACGGTGGAGACCCACTCCACCTCCATTCCCTCGGTTTCCAAAGCATAAGAAACCGTCTCGGCAATCGCCGGCTCATCTTCAACGATTAAAATCCGTGGCACGCTCCCGATTCGAGCCGTCGAGCGAAACCGAGTCAAGCGCACCTTCGAGAAGGCAAAAGGGTTTCAGCGAATCTCTGACCGGAATCGGTCGACTTTTATTGATTAATCCGAGCCTTTGACTCTTTCTACTAACCGATGTATTTCTCCCAAAAGCTAATTGCTTCGGCCGTTCCTGCTCTATCTGTACTCCTTCTGACTTCATTCTTTTCCGGTTGTGCCGGCGACGAGGAGCGCGGGGAGGCTCGCGCTCCGGCCCCGGTCGAGGTGGCACCGGTGGAGGTGGGCCGGATTGAACTTCGTCGACAGCTCAGTGGCAGCCTTCGCCCTTCCGCTGATTTTTACGCAGCGCCCCGGATCAGCGGGCAGGTGAAGGAGCTGCGGGTAAGGGTTTCGGATCCGGTGGAGCGGGGGCAGGTCATTGTCGTGCTCGACGATGCGGAGTTGGTGCAGTCGGTGAAACAGGCGGAGGCGAACCTCTTGGTGGCCAAGGCGAACTTGAAGGCCGCAGAGGCGCGGATGGAGACGGCGGTGAAGGACAGCGAGCGCGCGGAAAAACTTCGCGAGCGGGGAATCTCCTCGGATGCCCAATTGGAATCGGCCCAGGCGGAAAAGTTGTCGGCAGAGGCGGCGATGGCGGTGGCCGAGGCCCAGATTGCCCGGGCTGAGGCCGAACTCGAATCGGCCCGCATCGAATTGGGGGAGACACGTGTGCGTGCCAACTGGACTGGCGGGGACGAGAAGAGAATTGTCGCCGAGAGGCTCGTGGACGAGGGCGATGCGGTTTCCGCCAACCAGCCCCTTTTTCGCATCGTCAATTTGGACCCGCTGCTCGGGGTGGTTCAGGTGACCGAGCGCGATTACTCGAAGATCCATCCGGGCGATTCCCTTACCGTGAGGGCCGATGCCTTTCCCGAGGAGGTCTTTTCGGGAGAGGTGACGCGCGTGGCGCCCGTTTTCTCCGAAGAATCGCGGCAGGCGCAGGTGGAGTTTGAGGTCGAGAACGCCGATCAGCGGTTAAAGCCGGGAATGTTCGTTCGGGTGAGCCTGGTTCTGGAGGTCAACGAGGAGGCGGTGATCGTTCCGGATCTCGCCATCGTGCGGAGAAACGACGTAGACGGAGTTTTCGTTCTCGGCGGGGATCGCCAGACCGCCCATTGGCGTCCGGTCGAGATCGGGATTCGCGACGGGGACCGGATCGAGATCACCGAAGGGGACATCAGCGGCGAGGTGATCACCCTCGGCCAGCAGTTGGTGAACGACGGATCACGCGTGCAGGTTTCCCGATTGGAAGGGGTTTCCCAACCGGAATGAGTCTTCCGCGATTTAGCGTCCGACGCCCGGTCTTTACGACGATGGCCTGCCTCATCGTCGTGGTCCTGGGGATCGTTTCCTTCCGGCAGCTCAAGATCGACCTGCTTCCCAGCATTGAGCTACCGACTGTAAGTGTGCGCACCAGTTTCGAAGGGGCCAGTCCCGAGGTCATGGAGAGGACCGTGACCCAGATCGTCGAGGAGATCATCGCCACCACCCCTGGAGTGGAGGAGATCACCTCGAGTTCCACGGAAGGGCAGAGCCGGGTGACGGTCGCTTTCGAGTGGGGCACCGATGTGGACCAGGCCGCTCTCGAACTCCGGGCCACGCTGGAGGACGAGGTGAGCGAAATGCCGGATGACATCGTTCGACCCCGCATCAGTATTTTCGATATCGATACGTTTCCGGTCATTCTCCTCGGGATTTCCAGTCCGCTGGACCCGGTGGAGCTGACCGAGCTCGTGGAGGACCGGCTGCGCTACCGCCTGACGCGGATTCCCGGCGTAGCCCAGGCCGACCTTTGGGGCGGGTTCGACCGCGAGATCCGGGTGGAGGTCGATCCTGACCGGTTGCGTGCTTTGGGGATTTCGCTGAGTGCCGTCCTCGAAGCGATCGAGCGATCGAACCTCGACCTTCCGGCCGGGCAGATAGAGGAGGGGCGCTACGAGGTGACCCTGCGTGCTCCGGCGGAGTTCAAGGATCTGGAGGAGATCCGAGAAACAGTGATTTCCACGCCGGATGGTGCGTTTATCCGCATCGGGCAGATTGCAGAGGTCAAAGACACCTACACGAAGCTCGACCGGATTATCCGGGTCAACGGGGAGCGCGGGATCCGGATCGCCATTCGCAAGAAAGCCGGTTCAAACACCGTCGAGGTGGCGAACGGGATTCTGGAAGAGATCGAACGGCTCAACGAAGAATATCCGCAGATTACGATCATCCCGGTCACCAACCAGGGAAACTTCATCCAGCGATCCATTGAGAACGTGGGCCGTTCCGTCCTCTACGGAGGCGGATTGGCGATCCTCGTCCTCTTGTTTTTTCTCCGCAATCTGCGAAGCACGGTCATCATTTCGCTGGCCATTCCCATCTCGATTCTGGCCACGTTTTCGCTGGTCTACTTCATGGGGTTCACCATCAACCTGATGACTCTGGGGGGACTGGCTCTCGGGGTCGGGATGATGGTCGACAGCTCGATCGTCGTTCTCGAAAATATCTTCCGCCGGCGAGAGGAGGAGGGCGAGACGCGCGAGGTGGCCTCCGCCGAGGGGACGATGGAGGTGGCTCCCGCGATCATCGCGAGCACCATCACCACTCTGGTCATTTTTCTTCCGGTCGTTTTTGTCGAAGGCGTTTCGGGCGTTCTCTTTCGGGATCTGGCCTCGGTTATCGCCTTTGCCCTCGTCGCCTCGCTGCTCGTTTCCCTCAGCGTGATTCCGATGCTGGCTTCCCGTTTTCTGAGGAGTCGGAAAGAGGAAGAGTCCCGTCGGCGCGGTTGGGTGGCCGCGTGGGTCGACCGTTCTGAAAAAGGATTGAGATGGCTCGAAGACCGCTATGGAGGCGGGCTGAAAATTGCCGTTCGGCGGCGGCCCGCGGTCGTAATCATTTCGTTGCTCCTTCTGGGCGCGTCGCTGTTTCTCTTTCCGTTCATCGGCTCTGAGTTTCTCCCCCCGAGCGATGAAGGAGAGGTGCGGATCGATGGAGAGATGGAGGTCGGAACCCGCCTTGATATTGTCGATCAGCAGACCCGGAAGATGGAGGAGATCGTCTTTGCTTCCCTGCCGGAAAAGGTTTCTTCGGTGGTCAGCGTTCGGAGTGGTCGGGGCGATATCAACGTCTCGCTGACTCCAGCGGCTCAACGGGATCGATCCAATGTGGAAATTGCCGAGGATCTCCGGCGAAAGCTGGACGGAAAGGTTCCGGGGATGGAGGTGCGGGTGAGAGCTCCCCAGGGTCAGTTTCTCCTCAAGCGTATTCTTGGGGGGGACGAGGGGCTGACCGTGGAAATCCGCGGCTTCCGTTTTGAAGTTCTTGTCGCTCTGGGTGAGGCCGTGGAGAACGCGCTGCAAGGCGTGGAGGGCATTACCGACATTCGCCGGGACATTACGGAGGGGATTCCCCAACAGGAAATTCGTATCGACCGCGAGCGGGTGGCCGATCTTGGATTCAGCGTGGAAGACGTGACCCAGTTGATCGAGACCGCCATCGCGGGGTCGGATGTAGGGGAGTTCCGGCGCGAGGGGAATTCCTACCGAATCTTCGTGCAGCTTCAGGATGCGGAAAAAGCGGAGTATCGGAGAGGTCCTTGATCTCACTCCAACAACGCCATTCTGCTCGTCGATCAGGCAGGGCAACTACAAATCGCCGGGATGTCGGTGAACCAGGCGATTCGGGAGGCCGGTCGCCGGAGACTCCGGCCCATCCTCATGACGAGCTGCACCACAGTTCTGGGGCTGCTGCCGCTCGCCTTCGGGATCGGCGAGGGGGCCGACGCCCAGGCTCCGCTGGCGCGGGCCGTCATCGGCGGTTTGATTGGATCAACGGTGATTACGCTCTTCCTCGTTCCGGCGGTCTACTCGCTCTTCCACAAAGGGGGGAGGGAAGTATGAAAAGGCAACCTATCGTCTCGCGCGTAGCTGCGTTCCTCGCCTCGATTTTTCTCGTTGCCGGATGCGCGTCGGTCGATGAGTGGTCGGTCTTCGAGCCGGATATGGAAAAGGTTCTCGAAAAAGAGAAAGAACGGGAAGAGCCGGTCAACGTATCGGCCTGGAGCGCTCCCGAGGATCTGCCGGAGATGACTCTTCGTGACGGTCGCGAGGTTTACGAGGTATCGGTAGAAGAGGCGGTCTTCCTCGCATTGCGGAACAATCCGGAGCTGCGCATCCAAACGCTGAATCCGGTCATTGCCGGGGCTTTTGTCCAGATTGAGCGCGGAGTTTTCGACCCGGAGCTTTACGCCCGTTTTGAGCGGCGGGAAGAAAGTCTTCTCGAAACGTCACGCTCGACCGAGGAGGAGTTCTCCGTGGACGGCAGCGAGCGGAGCGCGTCCGTTGGCGTTCGCCAGGATCTGCCAACGGGAACCAATATCGACCTCTCCGCCGAGCAGCGGCAGTCGGAGTCGAACCGGACTCCGGAACAGCAGGAGACGAGAATCGGCCTTACCGTGACCCAGTCGCTCCTCCGCGGTTTCGGTCCGGTGGTCAATCTGGCGTCGGTCCAGTTGGCAGAGTGGGACGCCCTGATCAGTCAGTATGAGCTTAGCGGATACGGGGAATCGCTATTGGCCGAAGTGGAAATCGCCTATTGGCAGTGGGTTCTGGCGCGTCGCGAGATAGCTATTTTTGAACAATCGATTGAGGTTTCGGAACAACAACGGGAGGAGATTGAGCAGCAAATTGAGTTGGGGGCGCTTCCCGAAAACGATGCCGCCGCCGTCCGGGCGGAGGTGGCGCTGCGCCGTCAGGATCTGATCGACGCACAGAGCGCGTTGGAGGAAAGCCGTCTGCGACTGGCGCGATTAGTCCTCCCCGACGGTTTCGATTTGGGGAATGGCGAGGTCATCCCCACCTCCGATCCCCAGTTTACTGAGCCGCCTCCGCTCGAAGATATCCCGGAGCGGATCGAGCTGGCGCTTGTCCAACGACCGGATCTAAAGGAGGCGGAACTGCGACTCGATCAAGCGCGTCTTGAGACCATCGTCACCCGCAACGGTCTGCTGCCCCGCCTCGATTTTTTCCTTTCACTGGGGAAGACCGGGTATGCCTCCAGCTTCAACGAATCGTTTCGGAATCTGGATAGCGACACCTACGACTGGACGGTGGGGGGCGAGTTCAGCTACCCCATCGGCAATCGCTCGGCGGAGGGCGAACGCCGAGCGGCCCGGGCTTCCCGGGACCAGGCTCTCCAATCGATCCGCAACCTGCGGCGGGTCATCCGCACGGACGTTCTTCTGGCGGCCAATGAACTGGAACGGACCCGGCGGCAGATCGGGGCGACCGCAGCCACCGTGGCCCTGCAAAAACTCTCCGTCCAGGCCGAGAAAGATCGCTTGGAATTCGGAACCGGTACCTCGCTTCAAGTGGCCCAGGTGCAGCGGGATCTTCTGGAGGCCGAAATCGAGCGGGTCCGGGCGATTGTCCAATACCGCATAGCCCAAGTCGAACTCTACCTGGCCGAGGGAACCCTCCTCGAACGCCGGGGCATCATCCTTTTGCCCAGCTTCTCCGATCGATAGCACGCTGCAAGAGATTGGAGTCCCGCCTTAAGGATATTACTCGAACCTATCGGGTTGAAGAGCTGCTTGACAAGCGGGTGCGGGCAAACCGGCTTCCGGGGTTGATTCTTGACGAGGAAATTTTGTGACACCCATAGGTTTGCGGAAAACCTCGAGAAGGCGAAAGGATTTCACCGAATCTCCACAAAGGTTTCACATTCAGATCATCCTCTGATCATCCCCGTCGGTTTTACTGACGGCATGAAAAAACTGAAATCCACACCACCCGCCACACGGACGACCCTCATTGAGCGAATTGGACTCGCCCTGGTCCTCGTCTTTTCGCTACAGCCCTCCTTCGCATTGGCTGACGAGGCCGAGAGAAACGAAGATACGACGGAAGCTCCCTATTTTTGGATTCGTGCCGCAGATGGCGGGATCGACTCGCTTCCCCTCAAATCGACCGACGTGCAAGTGAAGATTGAGGGAACCATGGCAACGGTTGTGATTCGGCAGACTTATCGCAATGACGGCACCGTTCCCATCGAAGCGTCCTACGTTTTTCCAGGGTCCACACGAGCTGCCGTCAACGATCTTCTCTTCCGCGTCGGCGAGCGAACCATCCGCGCTGAGATCAAAGAGAAGGAAGATGCCCGAAGAACCTACGAAAAGGCAAAAATAGAGGGCAAGCGGACAACCCTCCTCGAACAACATCGTCCGAACGTTTTCCAAATGAAGGTCGCGAATATCCTACCCGCCGATACGATCGAAGTCGAGTTGACCTACACGGAAACCCTTGAACGAAAGAATGGACTCTACGAGTTCGTCTTTCCGACGGTCGTTGGGCCGCGATACAGCGAGAACCCCAAAGGCGGCCCCAGCACGGATTGGATTTCTTCCCCGTTTATCGATCCAGACACCCCCGCTCCCACTGAACCGTCATTTGAGATGGCAATCCACATTCTCCAAGGCGGAAGGTTGGACAAAGTAGGCTCTCCCACCCACCGAATCGACGCGAAATACCTTACCCCCAACGAGGTCGGTATTGAACTGCTCGACGAGGCGAAACGGATAGACAACCGGGATTTCATACTCCGCTTCTCTCTCGCCGACGCCGAACCTGTAGCCAGTTTCCTCGCTCAACGAACCGGGCCTGGTGGATTTTTCTTCCTCAATATCGAACCCCCGTCGCGCCCGACTCCCTCGACCTTCATTCCCCGCGAGTATCTATTTCTCCTCGATGTCTCCGGATCGATGAATGGGTTTCCTCTCGATATCTCGAAAGAAATCATCAGTAAAATCATTAGTGACCTGAACGAGGGAGATTCCTTCAACATTTTCGCTTTTGCCGGTGGCACGGATATCTTCTCGCCGAGCGGCTCAGTGCCTGTCGACAGAACCACTCTGTCGCGAGCACTGCACTGGATCGAAAACCAGAGAGGAAGCGGGAGCACGCGCATCCTTCCGGCGATGAAAAAGATCCTTAAGGAACCCAAACCGGAGGGCCGATCGCGTTCGATCATCGTTCTCACGGATGGCTACGTCAGCGTCGAGCACCAGACTTTTGAACTCATCCGGAACTCTCTCGGCGAGGCTAATTTGTTCGCTGTCGGAATCGGCTCTTCGGTCAACCGCCACCTCATTGAGGGGATGGCCCGCGCCGGTGGTGGCGAAGCCTTTGTCGCAACCGATTCCGGCGAGGGTCAATTGATGACCTCTTCTTTCCTGGAGATGATTCAAAATCCCGTCCTGACCGATATTGAGATCGAGTTCGACGGAGTCTCGGTAGATGACGTTCTACCCGCCTCCCAGCCGGATCTTTTCGTCGAGCGCCCCCTCCGGGTAATCGGGAAGTTCGAGGGTCTTCTAGAGGGAACGATTCGCGTAACCGGCTTCCGCGGGAGTGAACCCTTCGAGCAAGCGATCTCGTTGAACGATTTGCAGACCGAAGCCGAGTCGCTCGACATTCTTTGGGCGAGAGAGAAAATTCGTGCTCTCTCAGACGACCTTCCGTTCCTCGGCGAGGGGAAAGTTCGGTCAGCCATCGTAGCACTCGGACTCCGTTACCGACTCCTCACCCCGTTTACCTCCTTCGTCGCCGTTGAGGAAGTCATCGCCCGGACCGAGGCCGACCTGCACACGGTCAAGCAACCTCTCCCGCTTCCCGCAGGCGTAAGCAAGCTCGCGGTTGGCGGCGGCGTCCCCGCATCACCCGAACCCGCCACCTGGAGCCTCATCCTCATCACCGCGCTTGCCGTGTCCTACAGCGTCATCCGCAGCCGCAGGGGGAAGAAAAACCAGTAAAGGGCACTCAAATCCTGGCCATTCCTCCATAAGGTCCACTGCCCTGCCATCCGGAGGCGAAAACCGTTTCCCGAGTTCGATTGATTATCCGATGAAAATACAACCTCACCATGACCCGTCTCAGGGTGCGAGTGACTCTCCGCGCAACGGGTGGACCCCACTGCTGTTCCTCTCGGGATTTCTCATCCTGAGCGCTCCCTCGCTGCTTTGGTATATCGAACGCATGAAGGATGGCTCCGATGAGCCTTACGGCCTCTTGGCCCTCCTCGCGTGGGCCGCTTTCCTCCCAGTCAATGCTCTGCGGAAAGCTGGCCGAGCCGCAGACTTTCCGAATCCGTTCGAGTGGGCGACGGCTGTCGCCACTGCTGCTGCCCTTCTCATCGCACCCGATTTTCCGCTGATACAGGCGGGGATCCTCATCTCTGCGCTCTCCCTTCTGGCGGTTCGCCGCGGCGCCCCTCCCGCCATTCTTGGACTGGGAATCCTCAGCCTTCCCATCATCGCGACACTGGAATTCTACTGCGGTTATCCGCTGCGCTATGCCTGCGGGTGGCTGGGCGTTCAAGTCCTGAACATCTTCAGCCTCCCTGTCCGTATTGAAGGGATTTCGATGTGGATCGGCTCCGCCGAGATCGTCATCGACCGCCCCTGCAGCGGACTCAAATATCTCTGGTTTGGATGGTTTCTCACCGCTCTCATCGGAGTCCTGTATCGCCTGTCTCTCAAGTGCTCCATAAGTCTCAGTCTTCTCTCGGGCCTGATCCTGTTTCTGGCGAATGCCCTCCGCATCAATCTACTTTTTCTCTTGGAGTGGCGCGATTTGGGTGGCCCGGTCACTCACGAGTGGGTCGGACTTCTCGTCTTTTCCCTCGCTCTTCTCGCCATTCTTTTCTGCGCAAGAATACTTCGCTGTAAACGACCGTCGAGCGTTGACCTGATCCGTTCTGCGGTCGGCCCTGCACAAGGAGTGAATCGTTTACCGTTTCGAATCGCGGGAGGAGCCTGGTGCCTTCTCGCCCTGTCCTATACGATCATTGACCAGGCAGCAGTCTTCGCCGTCCCACACGAAGAGCAAAGGACGCAGGAGGTCCGTTTCGCAGCATCCCCTGCTTTTGCCGGAGAAGGATTCGCCCGTCTTCTCTCGAGTACCGAGGGCGACACCCGGCTCTACGAAATCGATGGAGCTGTCGTCCTGCTCCGCGAAATTAAACGCCCGAGTCGCTCCGTCCATCCCGCCGAGGATTGCTTCCGCGGCTCCGGATACTCGATTGAACACGCAAGTATCTGGAAGGATCCATACGAGCGCAATTGGAGGCGGTTCTATGCCTCCCGCGAGGGCACGCGCTGGGAGGTCAGGCAACGAATTGAAGGCGCAGATGGCCGGAACAGCAGCGATGTCTCCCAGTGGTTTTGGAATGCAGCCACCGGCAGAAGCGTCGGCCCATGGAGAATGTGGGTGATGATCCAAGAAGCCTAGGCTGAATGGCACTTAGTTAAGGCTTAGGATCGAGGTTAGAAGCGACTTCCAGCCGCTTTCAAGCGGCAAGATGCCACTTCTACTCTTGCTTAACTAAGTGCCATTCAGCCTAGCCTCATTCCCGCGCGAAGTGCGCTCTCTGTGGTGAGTCGAATCATTTGTAGCCACGGTGGACTCCGAGTTCAGCCTCCTGTAGAGCCGCCGACGACGCTCCGCCCGCCAGCGCACGATTACGATTACGATTAGGATTACGATTGCACATTATTCCGACACGGTAGGGGCAAGGGAAACTGCGAGCCATCTCGACTTCCGGGGTCAATCTTTGCGTTTGGACGAATTTTGTCTTTCGTCTGAGAGATGGACGACGGAGGACCAAAGGCTCCCGCCCTCATCCGGGCCACTCGGAATGGACTCTATTGTGAGGCTGGCGATTTCTACATCGACCCCTGCCGACGGGTGGAGCGTGCGCTGATTACGCATGGGCACAGCGATCATGCCCGCCACGGGATGGGGGGTTACCTGACGGCGGCACCGGGTGTCGGAATCGTCCGTGAACGGGTAGGCGGTGAAGCGAGGATTGAGGGACTCCCGTTCGGGGAGCGCCGGAGGATCGGCTCCGTGGAGATATCCTTTCATCCGGCCGGCCACCTGCTCGGGTCGGGCCAAATCCGGGTTGAACACCGGGGCGAGGTGTGGGTCGTGACGGGAGACTACAAGACGGCCGACGACGTCTCGTGCGAGTCCTTCGAACCGGTCCGTTGCGATACTCTTATCACCGAGTCCACCTTCGGGCTGCCGATTTACCGATGGCCCGATCCTCATGAAGTTTTTGCCCGCATCCACCAATGGTGGCGTGACAACCAGGCGGAGGGCCGCACCAGCGTCCTGTTTGCCTACGCCCTGGGCAAGGCGCAACGAGTTCTCTGTGGTCTCGATTCCTCCATCGGCCCCATCGGCGTCCACGGCGCTGTCGCGAAACTCAATCCCCACTATCGCTCTGCGGGACGTCCCCTGCCCCAAACGATTCCGGCCGGATCAGAAACCCGTGACGTCCTCAAGGGTCGCGGGCTGATCGTCGCTCCCGGGTCGGCTCGCAACACTCCGTGGATTCGCCGCTTCGCCCCCTACTCGCTCGCATTCGCCTCCGGGTGGATGGGCGTGCGTGGTGCCCGGAGGCGCCAGGCGCTAGACCGTGGATTTGTTCTCTCCGACCATGTCGACTGGCCGGGCATACTCGAAACGATCGACCAGAGCGGTGCCACCTGCGTAGGTGCCACCCACGGCTACACCGCACCGCTCATCCGGTGGCTCCGGGAGAACAGGAGCCTGAATGCGTTCGAAATCCCGACGCGATTCACGGACGCGGCGGAGCGCGAAAGCAGTCCGACATCCACGGCGAGGGAGGACGATTAGTGAAACGGTTCACGCAGCTCTACATGGAACTCGACGCATCGAACCGCACCTCTGCCAAGCTGGCGTCTTTAAAAAACTACTTTTCCGCCGCTCCGCCGGGGGATGCGGCGTGGGCGACCTACATCCTCACCGGCAGGCGCCTCAAGCGAATCGTTCGGACCAGCAATCTCCGCGAGTGGGCGGCGGAGGCCTGTGGATTTCCCCTCTGGATGGTCGAAGAGTGCTACAACCATGTCGGCGACATGGCGGAAACCCTCGCTCTGCTCCTCGCGAACCGCAGCGGGCCGCCTGCGCAAACCGACTCCATCTCGAGCCTGCGCGAGATGATCGAAGAGGAGATCATTCCCCTGCGCGACCGGGAGGCCGCTGACCAAAAGGAGCAGATGCTCGCCATCTGGTCTCGGCTCAACGGAGACGCCTGCTTCGTCTTCAATAAACTGATCACCGGTGGATTACGGGTCGGGGTCAGCAAAACTCTCGTCAATCGGGCGCTCGCGGAACTGGCCGGAATCGAACCGGCGGTCATGGCCCACCGCTTGATGGGAGACTGGCACCCGACCGCGGAGAACTTCCGTCGTCTCTTCGCCTCCGAGACGGGCAGCGATGATCCGGCCCGGCCCTACCCGTTCTGCCTGGCCTATCCCCTTGAAGGCAAAACACCGGAAAGCCTGGGGCCAGTCGAACAATGGCAGGTCGAATGGAAGTGGGACGGCATCCGGGCACAACTGATTAAGCGCAAGGGCCGGGTTCTTCTCTGGTCGCGAGGCGAGGAACTGGTCGGCGAACAGTTTCCCGAGGTCATCGAGTCCGCCGAGACTTGGCCGGAGGAATTCGTATTGGACGGCGAGCTTCTGGCCTGGAGGGAGGACCGCCCGGTGCCCTTTGCCGATCTCCAGAGGCGGCTCGGGCGCAAAAAAGTCGGACCGAAGCTGCGGCGCGAGGTCCCTGTTCTATTCATGGCCTACGATCTGCTCGAGCGGGATGGCGTCGACCTGCGGGCGCAACCAACGGCAGAACGGAGGTCCATGCTCGAAACCTTTGCAGCCGCCTCGCGGGCGGCCTTCCGCCTCTCACCCATCGTCAACCCAAGAGACTGGTGTGAAGTCCGGACGGAGCGGCAGAACGCCCGCGAGAAGGGGGTCGAAGGCCTCATGCTCAAGGCCAAAGAGGCCCCCTACTTCGCCGGACGCCGCAAGGGAGAATGGTGGAAATGGAAAGTGGACCCGATTACTGTGGATGCCGTTCTCGTCTACGCGCAACAGGGGCATGGTCGGCGGGCCGGGCTGTACACCGACTACACCTTTGCGGTCTGGCGTGACGGTGAACTCGTGCCCTTCGCCAAGGCCTACTCCGGCTTGTCCGACAAAGAGATTCGCGAAGTGGACCGCTGGATTCGTCAACACACCCGCGAATCCCATGGGCCTGTCCGGGTGGTCGACCCCGAACTCGTGTTCGAGATCGCCTTTGAGGGAATCAGCCCCTCCAAACGCCACAAGTCAGGAGTTGCGGTCCGCTTCCCCCGCATTCACCGCTGGCGCCGTGACAAAACCGCTCGTGAAGCGGATCTTCTGGACCGTGTAATTAAATCCACGTTTCTAGGGGATCCAGACGTAGCGACGGCCGGTCTTCCGGAGAGTCGAATTCCCCGCCCGCCATGATGGCGTGGGCGGTGGGGGTGGAGAGAGCAAGGACCAGAAACAGACTGAACGGACCGAACAGACCCAACGGACGTTGGAAACGCGGTGTGCTTTTAGGGTTTCCGGGCGTCTGTTCGGTCGGTTTCGTCATTTTCGTCCCGTTTGAGAGGTGCGGGCCTTGTACAGCCGCTCCGAAAAGCCGCCTCCGGTCTCGAACTCCCGGGCCTGCCGGTCGAGCAGGCGTTCGGTTAAAAAGTGGGCTTGGGCCGAGAGAATCGCCCCGAGGTTGGCCGCCCGCTCCTCGACCGTGCTCCCGGCGTGCTTCTGGTTGACCCATGCAGCCGCCTCTTCGAGCGTTTTCGGACGCAAGGCGCGGGCCGCTTCAAAAAGCGCATCGCCCTGCTGCCAGAGAGGTAGCTTCCGACGGGTTAGGTGCTTCTGGTAGTCCCGGTTCAACTCGCCGATACTGGACTTGGCGACGTTGGTCAGATTCATCTCGAGCTTGCGGCTGGTGGCGCTGTCCTCGCTGCCCTCGGCAATGTTCTGATACCCACTGCGCGCCGCCTGCACCATCTGATCGTGGTGGCGGTCCTTTCTCGGAACATAGCGGTCACAAAACCGGCATGTGTAATCGTAGAGGAGCTCCGCCAACTGATAGGCCTTGAGCTGCCGGTAGCCGCCATGCTTGCCATACACCCGCCCGGCAGCCTCCGACCGCAGCGCCCGGCGCGAATTCGCCTCCTCAGGGTCCCCTCCCTTCTGTCCGTTCCATCTGTTTACACCACTCCCAAACATTCCCCGCCATATCGTAAAGCCCGTAGCCATTGGCTGCAAAGCTACCCATTGGACTCGTGTAGGAAGTGCCTCCCTCATCGTAGCCGGGATGGTAGCCGCGCGTGGTGCTGGCGAGACCGACCCTTGACAAGGTTCGCATATATGCTAACTTTTTGAAATGCGGACTATCCGGTTCTACAAGCAGCAGTCGGGTGCTTGCCCCGTTGAGGATTTTCTCGAATCCCTCGATGGCAAGCAGGCTCAGAAGGTTGCCTGGGTGCTTAATCTGGTTCGCACCCTCCCAATGCCTCCGACCCGGTATTTCAAGAAACTAGTGGGCACCGAGCTTTGGGAAGTTCGGGCCGAGTTCGGAGGCAACGCTTTCCGGCTCCTCGGCTTTATGAACGGCGAAAACCTTGTCATTCTGACCAGCGGCTTTGCCAAGAAAACGCAGAAAACACCAAGACAAGAAATCGAAACAGCTGAACGGCGCCGAAAAGACTATTTTTCAAGAAAGGGATGAACCATGGACGACCTCAATCAATACATTCAACAGCGCAAAGATCGCGACCCTTCGTTTGCCGAAGGCTACGAATCGGGCTATCAGGAGTTCCTCATCGGAGTGCTCCTGAAGGAAGCTCGCCAGAACGCGGGTGTCACCCAAGAGGAACTGGCGACGGCGATTCACACGAAGAAGTCGGTTATTTCCCGGCTGGAGAATCAGGCCAGCGACGCGCGTGTCTCTACGCTTCGGAAAGTAGCGCAAGCTCTCGGAAAGGAACTGGTCATCGAATTGCGCGAACCGGGAACGAAGCCGAAGCGCAGGAAGACATCGCGAAAACAGATAGTGCCCGCCTGATCCTTTCAGGATTCGGATCAATCTCCTCCGGCATGCCGAGGTGGCGCTTTTGGAAGCGTCAGCCGGAGCCGGTTTTCAGGCTGAGAGCCAGAGCCGCTTGTGGGCGAAGGCTTTGCCGGAGTGGGATTTGAGGATGGTTTCGAAGTTACGGGCGGCCAGAGTATGGGATCGGGGTGGTGGGTCAGGTATTTCGGTGATCGTGTGACTTCGAGAGATTCTTCAGTTGCTCTTTTTGATCGTCGATGAGATCGCGTTTCTTCGCCTCAGACCATCGCTTTACCTGCATTTCTCGACGGATCGCTTCTCGGCGGGTTCGGAAACATTCCGTGTAGACCATGTTGGTTGGCGGAAATCTTCGGGTGAACTCGGCACCCCGACCAGATTCATGCTTTTTGAAACGGGCTGCGAGATCCTCGCAAGATCCGACGTAGAGCCGATCTCCCTTACACTGAAGAATGTAGAAGAAATACATAAACAGGAGCCTTTCGACGCGCTGCGCTTGGCTCGTTTCGAGCAAGCTAGGCAAAAAACCAGAACAGAAGCCTTTCGACGCGCTGCGCTTGCCTCGTTTCGAGCAAAGCGCAGCGCGTCGAGAAATGGAGGTGGCGGGACGCCAACTTGGTTTCTTATGTTGTTTTTATTCAGCTAATTATGAATTAAATACTTTTTCAATTGAGGCAGGATTGAGGCATTTGAATGGTGTTGGATTGAGTTGGATGGTGTCTATCATTTCGAAAGCTGCCTCCGTCTCACGATCAGGATCAACACAGCGCCCGCGGCCAGCCAGAAAGCCGAGGCTGCGGGTTCGGGCACGAGGGCGAGCCCGGTGGTTTCGGTGATCCAGTCCCATTGGTCGTTGAGGGCCACGCCGCCGCCGATGTCTCCGAACAGCCCGCCAAATCCTTCGGTGAAGGTGTTGATCCCCACGAGCCCAAACCCGCTTCCGTAATCGACGAGGGCCGGTCCACCCGAGTCGCCGGGGCCGATGAGCGTTTCGATGTCGTTGCCCAGACTCTTCACGCTGTCCGGCGCGTCGAAATCATAGCGAAAGAGCAGCCCGTCGCCCCCGCTGGCCGCCTCGAAGGAACGGATTGTGTTGGCCCCCATCCGTCGGTCCGTAAGCGAGGCCTGGGTCGTGTAGCCGTAGCTGCCGAAACCGGAACGCCCGAAGCCGGCGAGGGTCACCACATCGCCGATTTCCATGTCCAACCCGAGCGAGGGAAAATCGAGGGACGCTGGGAGGGGATCGTCGAAGTAGAGCAGGGAAAGATCGTTCTGGATCGAAGGATTGCCGAAACCGGTGAATCGCGGATTGAGGGTGAACGAGGTGGCTGCGTAGGCACCGAATCCCGGAAGGTGAAAGTTTGCGGCGAGACCAGCATCCGGCACGCCGTTGTCGTCGAAGTCAACATTGTGCCCGGCCGAAAGGACCCAGTTGGGTGAGAGCGCCGCCGCCGTCCCGAAGTAGCTGCTGCCACCAACCGAGAGTTCGAGAGCACCCACGAAATTAAACGAAGACGAAGCCCCGAGGGGATCCAGACGTAGAGAGGGCCGGTCTTCCGGAGAATCGAATTCCCCGCCCGCCATGATGGCGTGGGCGGTGGGGGTGGAAAAGACAAGAAGCAGGAACGGACTGAACAGACCGAACAGACCGAACGGACGGCGGAAACGCAGTCTGCTTTCAGGATTTCTGGCCGTCTGTTCGGTCCGATTCGTCATTTTCGTCCCGTTTGAGAGGTGCGGGCCTTGTAGAGCCGCTCCGAAAAGCCGCCTCCGGTCTCGAACTCCCGGGCCTGCCGGTCGAGCAGGCGTTCGGTTAAAAAGTGGGCTTGGGCCGAGAGAATCGCCCCGAGGTTGGCCGCCCGCTCCTCGACCGTGCTCCCGGCGTGCTTCTGGTTGACCCATGCAGCCGCCTCTTCGAGCGTTTTCGGACGCAAGGCGCGGGCCGCTTCAAAAAGCGCATCGCCCTGCTGCCAGAGAGGTAGCTTCCGACGGGTTAGGTGCTTCTGGTAGTCCCGGTTCAACTCGCCGATACTGGACTTGGCGACGTTGGTCAGATTCATCTCGAGCTTGCGGCTGGTGGCGCTGTCCTCGCTGCCCTCGGCAATGTTCTGATACCCACTGCGCGCCGCCTGCACCATCTGATCGTGGTGGCGGTCCTTTCTCGGAACATAGCGGTCACAAAACCGGCATGTGTAATCGTAGAGGAGCTCCGCCAACTGATAGGCCTTGAGCTGCCGGTAGCCGCCATGCTTGCCATACACCCGCCCGGCAGCCTCCGACCGCAGCGCCCGGCGCGAATTCGCCTCCTCAGGGTCCCCTCCCTTCTGTCCGTTCCATCTGTTCCGTCCGTCCATCTCCATAATATCCTCTAAAGAAAAGACCCCCGTCCCGAACGGTCGAGCCGGAATCCACGCGGCCTACTGGCGTGGGCGGGGGATGGTTGGGTTTTGTCCGGCTTCATTGCAGATGCCGGAGCGGGTCGGCGGCCGGTTCAGTCCCCTGATGCTGCCGGATCCCTCCGTCCGGCGGGTTTGGTCTGAGCTGCGGGCCAGGCGGAAGCCCAGGTTGTTGTTGTCGTTGTCCGGGTTGTTCCTGTTGCGGTTCGCGGCGCGGCAGTTGTTGGCGTTGTTGTTCCAACTGCCGCTGCGGATGTGGCGGTTGGAGCATGCCCTGAAAGGGCAACCGTCCAAAGCCTGGGGTTTCAACCCCGGGAATCCATCAAACCAACAATCACGCGTCCTGCAAGGACGCTGGAACAAAGCACGATTACCCAGGGTTGAAACCCTGGGCTTTGTTCCGACGTGCCTTCAGCACGAAGTTGTAAATGGCCCCAAGGAGCATTGCGAAAATTCACCTGCCCGGAAGTGGCATCCAACCAGAATACCCCTACCGGGAATGCGGCGGTTGGAGGGAAATTCGTCCCGCACATACCACAGCCGCCCGGCATGGTGGAGTGCTTTCAGCCGCCCCTTTCCTTTGCGACAGGCGTAGCTGTGGTCGATGAGGTGCCGCTCAAAAACCGGCTCACAGACATTCATCAAGGCATGGTGAAAGACGCGCTCCGGGAAACGGGCCGCATGGATGGTGCGCTTCTTCGGTTCATGCACCTCGAAAGTGTGGTAGCGACCGAGCGTGAAACTGCCGTCGACCAGTTGCGCGCGCATCAACTCAAGGTTCGCGTCCAAATCAGCGGCGAAGCGCCGTACCTCCAACTTGTGCCCCTTGCCACGCGCCGCACGGTGGTAGGCCAGCCGGAGGTTCGCCCAGTCCAGCACCTGCGGCCAGATGTAGCCGACCCGCTTCATGACTTCGCCCCTGGTTCCGGCTTGGCGCTTAAGGACTCCAGCACCGCTTCTTTCTCAGCCAGTGCCTTGCGCACTTCCCGCAAGCGGGAATAGACGGCGAAGTCCTCCTCCGAGAGCACTTCCTTGTAGTCAATCTTAGCCCGTGAGCCGTTGCTACTTGGGCTGCGGCTTGTATGACCACCGGTGGCCTCGACCCGCTCCACACAAAAGGCCCAGAAGGAATTCTCCCCGTTTGCGACAAACTCCTTGCGCACCCCCACGATACGGCCACCGCGCAGGCTGCGATTCAGCGCCTCGGTAGCTTCGCCGCTCCCGTTCACCGGGATTTGATGAAATTCATAGGACATACTTGCTCAAAAAAATCGCCGTCAGCAGGGGGAGGTTTCCCCCTGCACCCCCTCGGCACTCCACTCCGGCAGGGGCGGCTCCGCCTTTGCCCCTGCTCTTCGTTCCGCGTGCTGGTTCAGACCTGTTTTCATCAGGGGACTATTGACTGCGGGCCAGGCGGAAGCCCAGGCCGTAGTTGTCGAAGTCCGGGTTGCCCCTGCTGCGGTACGCGGCGCGGCAGTTGCTGGCGAAGCCGTACCAACCGCCGCCCCGAACCACCCGGGCCGAGCCCGAAGTCGGCCCCGTAGGATCGGTGCCCGGCGAACTGCCGTAGTAGCTGCTACCATACCAGTCGTTACACCACTCCCAGACGTTACCCGCCATATCGTAAAGCCCGTAGCCATTGGCTGCAAAGCTACCCACCGGACTCGTGTAGGGATAGTTGCCGTCATCGTAGCTGGGATGGTAGCCGCGCGTGCTGCTCACGTCGTAGCTATATCCGCTCCTACTGTAGTAATTCGCCTCGCTGTGGGTGATTGTATTCCCCCAGGGAAAGCGCTTGCCGCTGAGGCCGCCACGGGCCGCTTTCTCCCACTCCGCCTCGGTCGGTAAACGGTAGCCCCGGTTGCCGTAATCGATGACGGGCGCAAGCCGCCCCGTGCGATAGACGCTGCCATCGCCGGTGCGGTAGACTGGAGCCAGCCTCTCCCGTTCGCTCGCGGCATTACACCACTTCACCACGTCATACCAGCTAACGGTATGCACGGGGTGGTTGGCAGCCTTGCCCGCGCCCGTATTATCGAAGTTGTACCCATTCGCCACCGCCCAATTATACACCGTCTGCCATTGGCTGTACGTGACCTCCGTCCGGCCCATATAGAAGCCACTCAGATAGACGCTGTGCACCGGACGCTCGGCACTGCTGCCTTCACTGAAGCTATCCCCCATCTCGAAACTGCCTGCGGGGATGTAGGCGAAGCCGCTCGGAGCGGGCCCCGTGGTTCCAGAAGCGATGATACTCAAAGAAACCATTACCGAATCCAGCGTCCCGTTAGCATCCCGCACCCGCACGAAATAATCCCCGGCAAAGCCGCTGGTGATCCGCGGCAACCTCAACTCCCGCCCGGTCGCTCCGGGCAGTGGAACTCCGTTGTGATACCACTGGTAGTCCAGGCTGCCGCTGCCATCGGCCTCGACGGCAAAGACTACCGTGTCGCCGACCTTCGCATTCTGCGAGAGGGGCTGCCTCAGGATCGCCAAAGAAACCTCGTCGCCGCCACCCGGCGTGTCCGGATCGACAGCATAGCTGTCCCCCCACTCCCGTGTGAAGAAACGGAAGGGCGGCAGCGCGGGCAATTGGTCGTTGGAGAGACCGATCACGCTGAGTCCCGCGTTGACATCGGCGTAAGCGCCGAAAAGCCAGCTGGCCTCGGTCAACGTGCCGTCCGTCACCGTGGCGGAGCCGCTCAGGGTGAGTCTGGGATCCATGTTCAGGTAGAGGCCGGCCGCGCCGTAGAGCCTTACGTCAATCTGCGGAACGAGGGAAACCGACGCACTGCCTTCCCCGTTCAGGGTGTAGGTGAAGGGCACCAGGTCGATCGGGTCGATGGTAAACCAGCGGTCCCATTCCACGGACGGCGTCGCATCCTTCAAATAGACGCCCTCCATGCCCATCGAAGCCGTCTGGCGGAAGCCGGTTTGAAAAGTCGCTTGCGCATCCACCTCGATCGAGGCATTCGCGGTGATCGAGGCACCTACCTCGACGCCCACCGGCACGAACCCGACGGTCGTCCACACCCAGAAGCCGTGGCTCCAAAGCTCCTGGCTCACCTCTTGGGAGAATCCGCTGCTGACCGTTAGTTGAGGAACCACGGCAATATCGAAGTCTCCCTCGGCGCGCGCGGCGAAACGCTCCACCTCGCCCGACTCCATGTCCAAAGAAAGCGTGACCGAGGGATGGAACAGGGCCCGCGCTTCCGGCAAAGTCACGGCGAGGGGGCCGCTGTCGTAAACCGTCTGCCCGGAGAAATCCGCTCCGATCGATGGCAGGTTCACGGTGAGGCTCCGCATGGCAACGAGGTTGCCGGAGGCGTCGAATTCGAGGATCTCGGCGTCCTGTCCAAAGGTGAAGGAGCCTTCCGGCATGATATCCCCCAGATTGAGATCGACCGTGCCCAGCGTCACGGTTTGGGCGCCCGTATCGACGGACACGGAGGTGATCTCCCGGTAAAAGATCTCATCGACGTGGGCCGGAGCCAGGTTGGTCACTTTCTGGCCCACGGTGAACGTGGGCGCGCTGGCCGAGGTATAGGCAATGAGGATAGTATCCGCCGTCACGGAGTCGATTTCCCAGTCGAGGGAGGTTGCGGAGGCGCGAACGGGACCGCCGAACCGCGCCGCCACGGTGGCCGCCATGCCGGAGAGCCGTTGTCCGGCCCTTTGCGCATCCGGCGATCCGAAGACGAGCAGGTCACTAGCCGTTTGCACCAGTCGCTCCAGCTCCATGCTCCACTGGTAGGTCTCCGTGTTGCCGAGAGAATCGGCAACCGTCAGTTGGAATTCGACTGTCTCCCCATAAGCACCCAGCGGCGTATCGCCACCCAGATCGAAGGTGAGAACGCCGTCTTCGAAAGTGAGCGAGGGATCCGCCGTGCCGATTGATGCCCCGGATTGGACCGAAAAGGAAATACTGGCGGCGTCGATCCCGGTCCGGTCCTCCAGTTCGACCGAAATCGAAGAAAAACGCCCGACTCCGAAAGCACCGTCTCCCGGGCTGTAGTCGACCACCTCCGGCGGCTGCTCATCCAGCTCCACGACCCGGAAAAACTGCCGGTCGCTGGAAAGATCGAAAGCATGCTGCTGGGCCAGCGCAGCCGCCTCGGTGGGGAAGCCACCCACCACGCTCCACGATCCGGACTCCAGGGTCGTCGATTCCTCGAGGAGATAACGGACCCCCGGCTCGGTCGGCCAGACCACCCGCAGGGGCGGGCCAATGTCCGGATCGTCGGTGGGCAGGATGACGGGGGGATTTTGGCCAGATAAAACACAGCCCAAAGAAAAAAGGCCGAGGAGCAAGGAGGATGGAAGAATTTTACGTTTCATGGTTGACTGATAAGAAAATCGTAAATCCACTGATGCTCCAAGTCTAAAGCGGCCTATTCTGATTTTCTTGCCAACATGGCCTTCAGCACGAGGCTACGGCTGGACCAAGGACCCGAGAATGACGGGACCACCTGCAAAATCCAACACCCTGAGCGAAGCCCCTGTCCGGGGGTTGTCCGATTGCGGAATCACGACCTCGGCTCCCGAGGAAGTTTCCGCCCGGATCGACCCGCCCTCGTTGTTATGTGCGATTCCTTAGGTCAGAGGCTCAGGCGGACGAACTGAAGAAGCTCATCGTTGCTCATCTCGGTGAGCACTTTTTCGGCACCGCCGTCGAGGATGGAGTCGGCTGTATCCTGCTTTTCGGTGATGAGGGCATCGATCTTTTCCTCCAGGGTTCCCGAGGTGATGAACTTGTGCACGAGCACATTGCGTTGCTGGCCGATGCGAAAGGCGCGGTCGGTAGCCTGGTTTTCGACGGCGGGATTCCACCAGCGGTCGAAGTGGACGACGTGCGAGGCGGCGGTGAGGTTGAGACCAGTGCCCCCGGCCTTGAGGGAGAGGACAAAAAACGGCGGTCCCTCGTCGCGCTGAAAGCGTTCCACCATGTCCTGACGCGTTGCGACAGCGGTGCCACCGTGCAGGACGAGTCCACTGCGTCCGAAGACTTCGGCGAGGTGGGCTGCAAGGGGATCGGCCAGTTCGCGGAATTGGGTAAAGACCAGGGCTTTCTCCCCCCGCGAGGCAACCTCCCCGCAAATTTCGGCCAAGCGCTGGAATTTGGCACTGGCGGCAGGAACGTAGTCACCCGTCTTCGTCAGTTGATCCGGGTGATTGCAGATCTGCTTAAAGCGCATCAGGTAGGCGAGCACCAGTCCCCTCCGCTGAATCCCATCGCTGATCTCCAGTTCCTTTTCGAGCTGGGCGGCGGTTTGGCGGTAGAGTTTGGCCTGGGCGGGGGTCAGGCCGCAAAAAACTTTCATCTCGGTCTTGTCCGGCAGGTCGGTAATGATCGATTTGTCCGTCTTGAGCCGGCGAAGAATATACGGGGCGACGAGGCGGCGGAGCGGGCCGTAATGGCCGCCCTGTCGTTCGCGAAGATTCCTGGTAAAATCCGAGAACTGCTTCCGCGAGCCAAGGAGGCCTGGATTGATGAAGTCGAAGAGCGACCAGAGGTCACCGAGGTGGTTCTCGACGGGCGTTCCGGTGAGGGCAATGCGTGCCCGGGCGCGGAGCTGGCGCACGGCCTTGCTTTGGCGAGTGCCGTAGTTCTTGATCGCTTGCGCTTCGTCGATGACGATCCAGCTCCATTCCTGCTCGGAGGGCCAATCGAGGCGGGGCAGCATCCCGTAGGTGGTGATGACCAGATCGGTTGCGGCAAGCGTTTCGCAGGCGGGATTTTCAAAATCCTCTTCCCGCTGCGAACGGTGGGCGATGAATAAACGGAGATCGGGCGTAAAACGGGCCGCCTCCCGCTGCCAGTTTCCGATCAGCGAAGCGGGCACGATGAGCAAAGCAGGAGGGTCGCCGGGTTCGACCTCCTTTTTACGCTGCAAGGCAGCGAGCACTTGGATGGTTTTTCCGAGGCCCATGTCGTCGGCGAGGCAGGCACCCAGTCCGGTGCGGGCACAGAACCAGAGCCAGTCCAGACCCTTGTGCTGATAGGGGCGGAGGTTTGCCCTGAGTCCGGTCGGAAGGGACAGTCCGGCGGATGGATCGGTCAGCTGGCGGATCGTCTCCGACAGCCACTCGCCAGGTTCGGCGAAGGCCCAATCGCGATCCTCGTCAGATTCGTCCGCCTCGGAAAGGTCCTCGGAGGCTCCGGCGAGCAGCCGCATGCCCTCGGCGAAGGATACCCCACCCTCCTCTTCCAAGGTCTTCCAATGATTGAGGGCTTGTTGCAATCGATCCCGGTCCACTTCGATCCATTGGCCACGAAAGAGCACCAGCCCCTCCTCACCCGCCAGCAATTCCGCCACCTCGTCCGGAGTAAGCTTTTCGCCGTCGACGGCAACCTCCAGCTTGAAATCGAGGAGGGTATCGAGGCCGACTTTGCCCTTCGCTCGATTGCCAATGGTGGCGTTTACCCTTGGTCGACGGGATCGTTTCCGCCACCAGTTGGGCAGGCGCACCAACAGCCCCGCATCTTCATAAGCGGGAATGGACTGCAGAAAAGAATGAGCTTCCTGCGGGGTCCACGCCAGAGGGTGATATACGTCGCCGCTCTCGACCAGATCGGCCATGAAAGAACAGCCTTGCGAGGCACGGTGCAACGGTTCGAGCAACTTCAGCAAGACGGCCTTGTCGCCTGCGCTTCCGTACTCCTGCAGGGCTTTGCTAAGAGGCAACTGGCGCAAACTGCCGGCCGCATTCAGCCCGCTTGCATAGGTCGCCATGAAGGCAAAAGGGAAGTTGGCATCGGCCTTGTTCTCGGCAAGATGTACCGTGACCCGCCCCACGCGGGACCACCCGGGCGCATAGCGCTGGAGAAAGGCCGCGATTCCGCCCAGCATTTTCACCTGTTCGCGCGTCCATGCCTCCAGCCGTTGCCAGATTCCGCGCAAGGTCTCCGGTGCCAGATATTCGCCCCCGGTCATGGGCGGTGCATTGAGCGCCCACACGGCCAGTTGGGCGGCATCCGGAGCGGGCACCTCGAAGTCGGCACCTGTCCCCTCCGGCACGTGGCAGAGATCGCGGATAAACCTGCCTGCCACCTCCTTCCAGTACGCTGTGGAGGCATCTTCATTCCGGCCAGCGCCGTCGCGGTTGAGCAATGCGAGCAAGCCAGGGATTTCGCCCTCCGCGAAGGCATCCGCCAGCTCGCCCTCAGTCGCATGACAGATCAGGCGTCCGGACGGAGAGACGGCAATAATTCCCAAGTGTGGGAAGTGGTGAGTCTGGGCTATTTTCCTCATCTTCTTGTTCTTTTTTTTCTGGTTTCTTACATCGACTCAATCGAATCAATGGAATCCGTACGGGCCGTTCCGAAATTTCTGGAATACAGATCCTCAATGAACGGCTGATGCCCCATTTACGACTTAGTCGGGCTTTCCCGTGGAGAGAACGATACACCCGCAAATTCTCTCTTTCAAAAATCCTCCGGCCCGGAGTACGGGTGATACTCGGGAATCATCTCCGCCACTTTTTGCCTCAATTCCGGGCGGGAAAGATGCAGAAAATCCTGCTCCAACTCAAGGAGCCGTCGTTCGAACTCTTTGTAATCGATGTTTGCAGCGCGAAGTTTTCGAATCCTCGGATGTTCGGTCTCATCGGCCTGCTCGGTCGCATAATTGAGTTCTTCAAAAAGTTTCTCACCCGGACGTAGTCCCGTGATCTGGATTTCGATCTCGGTGTCTGGCTCAAACCCGCTCAGCTCGATCATTTGCCGGGCCAGGTCGATGATTTTGACGGGTTTCCCCATATCAAGCAGAAAAATCTCCCCCCCCTGCCCCATCGCCGCGGCCTGGAGCACCAAGCCAACCGCTTCCGGGATGGTCATAAAGTATCGGGTCACCTCCGGGTGCGTGACCGTGACCGGCCCGCCTCGGGCAATTTGCCGCCGAAAGGTGGGAATCACGCTCCCCGAGGAACCCAGCACGTTCCCGAACCGAACCGCCATGAACCGGGTGAGCGTTGCCTGCGATGGTGCTATGCCCTCCGGTTGCATCTCGGATTGCGAAAGAGGATTCCCATGCCCTGCCTCCGTTTCGGATTGGGCGGCAGTTTGCCCGCTCTTTTCGAACTTGTTGGTCGCACACTGGATTGCCATTTCGGCGAGACGCTTTGAGGCTCCCATGATGCTCGTCGGATTGATGGCCTTGTCGGTCGATATGAGCACAAAGCGCTGCACGCCATATTCAATGGCCAGCTCGCTCAGCTGAAAGGTGCCGATCGCGTTATTGGCAATGGCCTCCCACGGCTGGGTCTCCATAAGGGGGACGTGCTTGTAAGCGGCCGCATGAAACAGCACTACCGGTCGCCATTGCGCCAGAATCTTGCTCATCATGGAAGGATTGCAGACATCTGCTACAAGAGCGCTAACCGGGGTCCCGGGAAAGCTCTCCATCATCTCCCGCTCAATCGTGAAAGCAGCCAGCTCCGAGTGGTCCAGCAGGAGAATTTGTTGCGGCTGATAGGAGGCCACCTGGCGAACGATCTCACTGCCGATGCTGCCCCCGGCTCCCGTTACCAGCACCACCCTGTTCTCGACGCTGGCCCGAATCGGCTCGGTGTTCAGAGAAACGGGATGACGCCCCAGCAGATCCTCGACGTCTACCTTGCGCATCTCCTCAATCTTGACCCGGCCCGTCGACAATTCATGCAGGCTGGGAATGATGGTGGTTTCGAGCTTTGCCTCCCTGGCGTATTCGATCATTTCCCGGATGCGCTTGGCATTCAGCGAGGGAATCGCAATGGCCACGGCATCGAGACCCAATTGGTCGGCAGCTTCCGAAAGGTCCTCCGGCAAGCCAACAATCGGGATCCCGTGGATATCGCGCCCAACCTTTCCCCAGTCATCATCAAAAAAAGCGACCGGGCGCACCGCCAGCTGCGGCTTGGCCAAAAACTCGCCGGCCAGTGCCGCACCGTTTGATCCGGCACCGATGATGCCGATCCGCCTCGGACGTTTTCCCCTGGGCAAACCCGGCGAACCAAACTTCTCCCGGGCCATGCGCATCGCCATCCGAAAACCGGCCAGAAAAATCAGGGAAAAAAGCAAATCGGCTAGAATGACTCCGCGCGGAATCACAAAATACCCGGTAGGATCCACGTACCGCAGCACCAGAAAGAGAAGACTCGGAACCAGCAACCCCGCAAACAACCGGCTCAGATCCGGAGTCCGAAAATAAGAGAGAAGCCCCCTGAATTGTCCGCACAAAAGCAGAGAAAACAGCTTGATCGGAAGGACAAAAGCCAGTGTCAGCAGTCGCTCGGCCCGATAATTCGCCGGTACTTCAAAATCAAAGCGCAACTCATACGAGATCCAAAGAGCAAAGGCGAGGAGGATCGCATACCAGACAGCCAGCGCAAAGTTCCGCCAGGGCCAGTAAGCATTCAGTTTCAGATTTCGCGGGGCCATGAAAAGCCGGTTATTCTTTCCGCCGTTCCGCCAATAGGCAAGTGCGTTCGAAACGGGCTTCCTTATTTGAGCCT
Organism: uncultured Puniceicoccaceae bacterium; assembly: GCA_964633135.1. Lineage (GTDB taxonomy): Bacteria > Verrucomicrobiota > Verrucomicrobiia > Opitutales > Puniceicoccaceae > Puniceicoccus. Next base: position 38,912 of record CAZWFJ010000010.1, read on the forward strand.
CACAGTGGGTGGGTTGCTTCAGCGCCCACCAGAGAAGTCCGTGCGGCAGC
>CAZWFJ010000011.1:0-36005 GCA_964633135.1 uncultured Puniceicoccaceae bacterium
GGGAAGTATCTCATATCTGCAGCCGCAGTGCTATATGCGGGAAAAGAGCACTTACCAACCAGCCTGCGAGAGCCTAGACATAAGATGGTGTTGGGCTGTCACCCGACAAGTCAGCAGGGGGCTCCACGGCTCCGCGCTCCGGGCGGGGCTAGCGCGTCTACGTTTGAGGCCGCGCTGTCAATCAGTCAGACTCCGTATCGGGCAAGCCGATACTCCGCAGAGCTGTAAGCACTTTTTTTGACATCGTATTTTCGACCGAATTGGGGTCGTAGGGTTTTGGGGTGTTTTTGAACATTACGGTCGTATTTTGCGCTCGTTTTCGTCGTATTTTGTACGACGAAAATGGCCGTTCGTGAGGGGTGGATTTCATTTTTCAAAAGAGCGTGAGCTGCTTGGGTTCGGGTGTTTTTTTGCGACGGTATTGGACGTGGAGAACGTGGTGCGCTCTGGCGAGGGGTTCTACGACATCGGGGGGGTTCTGAGGAGGAGTGTTTTGCAGGAGGGTGGCGATGTCTGGGAGAGCGTTACGGATGTGTTTGAGTTCGTCGTAGAGGTCCTCTCCGTGCCATGCGAACCAGTCCTGTATGGATTTGAGGAGGTATCGTGGGAAGTATCTGCGGTAGAGGTCGGGGTTGCCGTGGGTTGCGATGGCGTCGAGTCTCTGGGTAAGGAGGTCTTGGTAACGACCGGGAGCGATGCGCAGGGCACGTTGTTCGAGCCACCCTGCGGGCCATGTGATGGCGTAGAGGAGCATGCGACGGTCGCGGTGGAACTGTTCGGGAGGATCGGATGCGTAGAAGCGTTTTCGGATGTCGCGCAGGATTGTGTCGGTGGGGAGATGTTGGTGAGTGTTTTTATTCATGGTCTTTTCGGGTGATCCAGTGGTCGTGGTCGCGCCAGTGGGGTTGCATGAGAGCGGCGTTGACGTGGTCGGTGTTGACGGAGGTGGTTTGTGTGCGCACGGCCTGGACGAGGGAGGCGGTGGTGAGGTTGACGGCGTTGCGCAGGATGCCTTGGCAGGAGGAGGCGATGAGGTGGAGGGCGGCCTCCTGGAGGCGTGAGTGTGCGAGGCCGCAGCGTTCGAGTTCGCGGAGGATGAAGGCCTCGAGGTCCTCGGGCAGCAGTGGCTTGAGCAGGGCGGAGTAGGAGATGCGGCTGCGCAGGTCGTCGTTGACCGCCAGGGCGAGTTTGGCGAGCAGTTCGGTCTGAGCGAACACGATGATGGCGTAGTTGCCGGGTGTGTCTTCGAGCAGAAGCCGGAGTTTGCGCAGGTGCTGGGGCGGCATGAGGTGTGCGTCGTCAATGGTCAGTGCGATGGCTTTGCCTTGGCGGTGAAGGGCGTGGGCCTGTTCGATGACTTGCTTTTCGCACTTGAGGTCGCCGCCTTCGTATTCGATGGCGAGGGATTCGCAGAGGATGCGCAGGGTGTTGGAGTAGGTGTGCATGGTGCGGGTGATGTGGGGACACACGCGGCGGTCCCCGCTTTGCGCGAAGGCCTTTCGCAGGACGGACTTGCCTGTGCCGGGGATTCCGGCGATCAGGCAAAGTCCTCGCTGGTGGCAGTGGACGCGCAGGTGTTCGAGGATGTCCTTCTGGGCCTGGAGCAGAGGCTGCTCGTCGAGGGTGAAGGGGGCGCGGGAGATTCCGAAGTGGGATTGGATCATGATGGTTCGGTGTTGGAGGTTTGGAGGTGTAGAGGTGTGGAGGTTAGCTTTTGGGAGGCCGGTCGTTGGCGATGCGGTCGAGGGCTTTGGCCTCACCGATGCGCTGTCCCTTGTAGTAGACGGGGATGCGTTTGGGCGGGGGGAGTTTTTGTCCGGAGGGGGCTTTGTCGAAGCGGATGTCGGCGGTCTTGCCGCGGAGGTCCGCGGGGGCTTCGTAGCGGATTCTGCCGTAGGAGAAGGTGTTGTCTGCGGCGACTCCCCGGGACTCCTCCATCATGAAGAGTTCCTCGGCGTATTGGTTGGGAGGGAGGTATTGGATGCGCTGACGGTCGAGGGCGTAGCGTTCGACGGGTTTCATGCCCAGGGTTCCGTGGTGGCGGTGGTTGTACTCGTCCTCGGCCCAGGCGATGAACTGCTCGTTGAGGGCCTCGATGCAGGAGAGGTCGAGTTGGCGGACCAGGAACTGCTCGCGCACGGTGCGGAAGAAGCGCTCTACCTTGCCCTTGGCCGCGCCGTCGCGCACGGGGGTGTGGCACAGGCGCACGCCCAGGCGGGTGCAAATGGCGGTGAGTTCGGCCGAGGAGTAGATGGAGCCGTTGTCCACGTAGAGCATTTGCGGCAGACCGCGTTTGTAGAAAGCGGTTTTGAGGGCGGTTTTGAAAGCGGGGGAGTTTTCCTCGGTGAAGAACTGGCCGTGGCAGCAGATGCGCGAGGCATCGTCGACGAAGGCGATGAGCTTGCTCTGGGCGAAGCGTCCGCCGCCCGGGAGGGCTACGCGGGGGCCGAAGAGCGTATCGGATTGCCAGGCCTCGTTGGCGTGGGCCTTGGCGAAGGCCAGCCGCAGCTTGTGGGTGGCCTCCTTGTCGGGCTTGAGCAACTCGAGTTGTTTGACCAGGCGCCGGAAGGTGGTGGGGGCGACTTCCTCGCGCCTGAGCAAACCCTTCTCGATGCAGCGGCGGTAGAGTTCGGCCAGGTTGAAGTCCTTGCCCCGGAAGAAGGGTTTGACCTGCTCGATGGCCTCCAGGAGCAGCTCCGGGGAAACCTTGCGGGTTTTGCCCTTGTCGGATCGCTCGGTGGGGCAAAGAACGGTGAAACCGTGCTTTTTGTAGCGCAAACGCCAGGTTTCGATCGTGCGGAAGGTAAAGCGGTGGCGCTGACCCTCCTCATCTTGGAAGGTCAGTTCGCTGACTCGGCGGGTTCGCTCGGCGATGGTTTTGCCCTCGGCCATGTCGATGGCGGCGAGGACTCTCATTTTGACGTATTCGGTTGGATTTTTCATGGAAAACCGACCGTGGGGACTTTTTTCGCCGAAGTCTCTTTGCCTATTGTGTTGCCGGTGGAAAGTGCGCAAATTCAGCACTCTTCCCACGACGGGAATCCGGATCACGCCTTCATCGGCCAGGGCTCCTGAAAGCGTATCTGGAAAGACTCGGCAAAGGAGTCCGTTCCCAATGCGAGTCTGAGGTGTTCAAACAAATCCGCATGAAAGAACTCCCTGCCACAAAGGGGCGGGGCGCGCACCCGGCATAGCCGGGCGCGAACCCCGCCCTGATTGCCGAGAAAGCGCTTGGCCCAGCGATAGGCACTATCGAGCGAGAATCCCGTGCGGGCACTCTCCCATGCCGCCGAAACCGCCCCGCCCAGGCGCGACCACTCCCAAAGAAAACGCGCGAGCACCCCCGCCTCCACACTGTGCCCCGGAATCGCCCACCCCAGCCACACGCAAAAAGACCTCCCGCAGCCCGGACGCCCCTTGCGGCGCGGACTGCACCAAAACCGTATCCCCCTCAACACTCCCGTCTTCGTCCGCAATGCCCCGTGGTTGTTCAACACCCCCTCCCTGCCGCAGTGACGGCAACACAGAGACTTCACCCGATGAAACAAATCAGTGAAGTCAGACTCCGACCCAACAAAACGCTGCGAACACCCTCCCAGCCAATGAACCCAAAACCCTCCTTTGGCCAACTCCGAATTGCCATCGTAACTCCAACCGAGCCTACGACCCCCAATTCAATAAGAATCAAGCGATTTCTACGGGGGCAATTCGGGCGTTAACAAGTTGACGGAGGAGTATTACCTGCGTCTGGTGGAGTGGACGGGGCGCACGATCCGGGCCGACAAGCCGGGGTATATTCCGGTGGAGTTGAAGGATCCTTTGGTGGAATTCGGGTTGGATGCGGAATCCTGGGCCAAGAATGTGGAAGCTTACGGAGGGCTTTTCCACCGGATAGCCGGCTCGCTGGCGGACCTGCGCGACTACGCGCTGGCCAAGGGGCAGCGGTGGTTCTGCGGACGGACCGGAAGTAGCCGATTCTACGGCAGATCACCTGCCAAGACGGCCTGAACCGACGCCAAATTCCGAACAACGGATCCACCCCGGCGCGGCGTCATGTGTAATGCAAGATAAGCTTTCCCATTGACCCTGTCACGGTATTTTTATTTGGCCTCGGGATGCCGCATAAAAAGACATCTGAGATCGAAAATTTGAGATTTGAGATGAAACGCTGCCCATCAAAGTCGTATGGATCTAAATAAATAGACCGTGTTGACCCTGTTCGGTGGAAAATTCGCAGCCTTACCGCCGTTCTTCGAGATGGGTGAGAGCCAATCGGCTCTTCCCTGAAGAAGCCGGGGCGAAATGTTCATGAGAGAATGAAAAAATCAGAAATCCAATCCGCAAATTATGGGTGTCCTATAATTTATAATTTATTATTATCTGCGGGGATTGCCCCTTCAACCCGGCTGAGGCTACGGGAAAGAAGGCGTGTCCGTTCACAACGCTCTATTGGGATTTCCTAATCCGGCACAGGAAGCGCCTTTCGAGTAACCAGCGGATGCAATTTCAAATCAAAAACGTGGACAGGAAAAGTCCATCGGAACGATCCGAAATCCAAAAGCGGGCGAATCAAATCCGGCGCAATGGAGGGATGCCTAAGCAGGATGCTTAACTGGCCTTGGAGAAAAAGCTTCTCACCGAGGCCAACGCGTAGTCGCGATTCATCTTGGCGATCACGTCGAGTTTAATCTCCTTCGGGCAGGCTTCCTGGCATTCACCGTAGTTCGTGCAGTTGCCGAATCCCGCCTCGTCCATGGCATGGACGACCGAGAGCACCCGGCGGTCGCGCTCGGCACGGCCTTGCGGGAGAGAATTCAAGTGAGTCACCTTTGCCCCGGCGAAAAGCATGGCCGAGCCGTTCGGGCAGGCAGCTACACAGGCACCGCATCCGATGCATGCGGCAGCGTCCATAGACTTGTCAGCGATCTCCTTGGAGACGGGGATCTCGTTTGCGTCGGGAGCACTGCCGGTGCGAGCGGTAATGAAGCCGCCGGATTGGATGATGTCGTCAAAGGCGGTGCGGTCGACCACCAGATCCTTTTGAACCGGGAAGGCCTTGGCCCGCCATGGCTCGACGGTGATGGTATCGCCGTCCTTGAAGTGGCGCATGTGAAGCTGGCATGCCGTAGTCGCCTTTTCGGGACCGTGGGCCTGACCGTTGATGACCATCGAGCACGTCCCGCAAATGCCTTCGCGGCAGTCGTGGTCAAAAGCCACCGGAGCCTGGCCGCTCTCGACCAACTGCTCGTTGAGGATGTCGAGCATCTCGAGGAAAGACGAGTCTTCCGAGACATACGGAAGGTCATATCCCTTGAATTCTCCCGGGGTCTCTGTGTTTTTCTGTCTCCAGATTCTTAAGTGAAGTTTCATTTTCTCTTCTCCTTTACGAATTATTTGTAACTACGGGTGGTGAATTCGACCTCTTCATATTCGAGCATTTCCCGGTGCAGTGAAGGTTCCTTGTCTTCGCCCTCAAATTTCCACACGCCTACAAATCCGAAGTTTTCGTCGTCGCGCTTGGCTTCTCCGGCAGAGAGAAATCCGGACCGAACGATCTCATCTTCCTCGGTGTATTGGTGCTCGGTGCGAAAGTGTCCTCCGCAGGATTCTTCGCGCATTAACGCGTCGCGGCACATCAGTTCGCCAAAGTCGATGAAGTCAGCTACCCTGCCGGCACGTTCGAGTTCCTGATTGATTTCATCGGCGTCGCCGACCACCTTGACGTTTTCCCAAAACTCCTTCTTGAGGGCTTGGATGTCGCGGATGGCCTGTTCCAGACCTTCCTTGTCGCGGGCCATTCCGCACTGCGACCAAGTGATATCCCCGAGCCGTTTGTGGAAGCTGCGGGGACTCTCGTTCCCTTGGATGGAAAGAAGTTTGTCGATGCGGGCACGAACATCGGCCTCGGCCTCATCAAACTCGGGGGCGTCGGTTTTGACCTTGCCAGCAGCGGCCAGCCCCTGGGATCCCAGGTAATTCCCTACCGTGTAGGGCAGCACGAAGTAGCCGTCGGCCAGCCCCTGCATGAGGGCCGAGGCACCGAGTCGGTTCGCCCCATGATCCGAGAAATTCGCTTCACCGGCTACAAAAAGTCCGGGGAGGTTGCTCTCAAGATTGTAGTCTACCCAGAGTCCACCCATTGTGTAGTGGACGGCGGGATAGATCATCATCGGTGTCGTGTAGGGATCGTCGCCAGTGATCCGGTTGTACATGTCGAAGAGGTTTCCGTAGCGCTCGGCGATGGTATCCTTGCCAAATCGATTGATCGCATCGCGGAAATCGAGGAATACTCCGAGGCCCGTCGAGGCGATGCCCCTTCCTTCGTCACACGCCTCCTTGGCCGCCCGCGAGGAAATGTCGCGCGGCGCGAGGTTCCCGAAGGAAGGATACTTGCGCTCCAGGTAGTAGTCGCGCTTGTCTTCCGGGACATCTCCCGGGTGCATCTTGCCTTCCCGGATCTTCCGCGCGGTCTCTGGCTCGGTGGGCACCCAGACGCGACCGTCGTTTCGCAGCGATTCGGACATCAGGGTTAGTTTGGACTGCTGGTCGCCGTGGACGGGGATGCAAGTCGGATGAATCTGGGTATAGCAGGGATTGGCAAAGCCGGCCCCCTTGCGGTAGGCTCGAAACGCGGCCGTGACGTTGCAGCCCTGGGCGTTAGTCGAGAGGAAAAATGCGTTCCCGTAGCCACCTGTGGCCAGAACCACGCAATCGCCCGCGAAGCGTTCGATCTTACCGTTCACGAGGTTGCGGGTGATGATGCCCTTGGCATGGTCGTCGACCATGACCAGATCGAGCATCTCGTGGCGGTTGTACATCTTGACCTGCCCCAGGCCGATTTGACGGCTTAGTTGCTGGTAGGCACCGAGCAGGAGCTGCTGGCCGGTCTGCCCGCGGGCGTAGAAAGTCCGGCTGACCTGAGCACCGCCGAAAGAACGGTTGGCGAGCAGACCTCCGTATTCCCGGGCAAAGGGAACGCCCTGGGCGACGCACTGGTCGATGATATTTCCCGACACCTCGGCAAGACGGTACACATTGGCTTCGCGCGAGCGATAGTCTCCCCCCTTAATGGTATCGTAGAAGAGGCGGTAAGTGCTGTCTCCATCGTTCTGGTAATTCTTGGAGGCATTGATGCCTCCCTGCGCAGCAATACTGTGTGCCCGGCGGGGACTGTCCTGGTAGCAAAAACAGCTCACGTTGTAGCCCATCTCGGCTAGGGAAGCAGCGGCCGCACCACCAGCCAGGCCGGAGCCGACGATGATGACGTGGTATTTGCGGCGATTTGAGGGATTGACGAGTTTGATCTTCGTCTTGTGGTTGGTCCACTTCTCGGCGAGTGGCCCGTCGGGGGTCTTTGCGTTTAATTCCATGGCTTTTTCTCCAGTAAAGGTAGTGATCAGTGGCCCGACGACTCGGGGTAGGTGATGTAAATGGGGGACTCGCCGTCCCAGTTCTCGGTGGCCTCCCGCACCTCGGATCCGTACACGATGTCCGGACCTCCAAACCAGGAGATCATGGAAGTAATGGGAATAATGCTGAAGCCCGCGAAGATCACAAAACCAAAGGCGAGGGCAAAACGGTTGAGTCTGCGCCGCCAGATCTCATTGCGGAAGCCGAGCGATTGAAACATGCTCGAAACACCGTGAGAGAGGTGCCAGCACAGCAGCGCCATCGCGACGATATAGAAAGCCGAGACCCAGATATTTGAAAACCCGAGGATGATCATCCCGTAGGCGTCATGGGTATCCTTCCCATCCAAGTCGAAGCGCAGGTTCTTAAAAGCCGGGTCGATGCTCTGGACGGTGAAGTGAAGCAAGTGGAAAATGATAAAGGCGAGGACAACGATGCCGGAATACTTCATCGTGCGGGCGGCAAAAGAAGCCTGCATATACTGCTGCCGTTCGTAGGTGTCTGGACGGGCTTTCCGGTTCTCGATTACCAGCAGAATCGCCGAAACAATGTGGAGGACGACCGCAGCCAGCAGAACAATACGCACCAGCCACAGAACCTCCCATGGCAAGATCTGATGCAGAAAATAGGCATATTTGTTAATCGCCTCCGGCGGGCCAAAAACCTGCAAGTTTCCCAGCATGTGGCCGAGCACAAACCCGACCAAAATCACGCCGGTGACGGCCATAACAAACTTCTTCGCGATCGAAGTGCGGAATAATCCAATGGGACTCATTTTTTATCCTTATTCTGGTAATGTAGACTATTCAACAGAGTTATAGGACGGCATGGGGAGTGCAATGTCCTTTTCCACGAAAACTGGAATCTATAAAGAAAACTTTCCCCGATAATTAGCGCAGCTTCAGCGGTTTCGCGAGCTGTTGAATCTGCGGGTCAAAACTGGATGGGGACCGCCTTTTCCCAGCTCAGTAGTTTACGATTATCTCCTCCCACGAGGTAATGCCGGCGTTCCCTCCACTTCAAAGGACTTGTTCCCTCGACGCGACGGAAAGCCTGTGCGAAATAGTTGCCGCTGGTGAAGCCGGACTGGAGGGCGACGTCTTCCATGGATAAGCTGCTTTGTCTGAGAAGGGCGCGGGCATGCTCCAGGCGAAGCTCCAGAAGCACTTGTCGGAAGGAGCGTCCTGTCGCCTTTCGAATAACCCGACCGAGATGTCCCGCCGAAACCCCCAGAGCGCGGGCGGCGAGGTCCCGGTTGATCGGACGGTGGAATTGGTCGCGCAGAAAGCGTAACGCCACCCGGGCGGGGTCGTCCATGGAATCGGGGCGCTCCCGACCGCCCAACAGGTCCGCCAGCTCCCACAAATACCCTTCCAGCAGCGCCAGACGATGCCGCGGCCCCGTGACCGCCGGATCCAGCAACCGCGCCAGCAGGTGGGCCGCCATACCGTCCGGCGAACCCTCGATCCAGGCCGCCTTGAGGTGACCGGTGGACGGGTCGGGGTTCTCGGGGTCAGAGGTGCGGACCTCCTCCATGCCGACCAGCAGTCCGTCCGACTCCACCGTAACCCGAAAAAAACGCACAGAACCGTGGAAATCGACGGAGGCATAACTGCACGGGGCGAAGAGAGCCGCCTCGCCCGGTCGTAGCCAGCGGGTATGTCCATCGCCGTCGCCCCCGGCGACGCCGAACCCGCCCTCAAGGCAGAGCATCATAAAGGGTACCAACGTCAGACGCTCCCCGCCGGACGTCTCCGATTTCCTCAGATCGAACACCGAGCACCGCCGGAAGACGGTTTCCGCCAGAGCGGATTCGATCAGCCCGGCCAATTCCTGTGGAGGGACGGGCTGGTGGACGGGAATTTGCATTCGGGGCATAATGTTCGTTTTTCTGTAAATTTGTTCGTTTTTCAAGCACTGTTTCCCCTCCCTATCCGTAATAGATTTTCACCATAACTTTGATTCGATGACTTTGATCCCCACGGAATCCGAAAGAATGTACATGCCCAACATCCTTCTCATCACCACCGACCAGCAACGCTGTGATCACATCGGCCTCGCCGGTCTGGCCGGGATCGACACCCCGCACCTCGATCGCCTTGGGCGCGAGGGCCGGCACTTCAACCGGGCCTACTGCCCCTCGCCGACCTGCACGCCCAGCCGCGTTTCCACGTTGACCGGGCGCTATCCCTCGCGGCACGGTTCCTGGTCCATCGGCGCGAATCCGGAGTTCATGCGAGAAGAAGACTCGGTGGCCTGGCGGCTGCGGGAGGCCGGGTACCGGACGGCGATGATCGGCAAAGCTCATTTTTATAATCAGAACATTGAAGAAAGCCTGGTTCTGAGTGAACCGGAGACAATAAAGCGGGCTGAGTTGAAGCCGAACACGGATATCCCCGCCGACACCTGGAGACGCGAGCATTCCTTCCTCGGCTTCGATCACCTGCGGTTGGCGATGGGCCACAACATCCAACAAGTGCCCAAGATGCACTACCTCGCCTGGCTGGAGGATCAAGGAGCCACACCGGAGGAGATTGGTCGGTGGTTCCCCTTCTACGCCGGAACCCAGATCGATGCGGGCAAGCAAATGGGCGTCTGGAAGATTCCGGAGCACTTGCACCCAACCCGCTGGGTCGGCGGCGAAACCGAGGCGTTTATCGAGAAGGCGGGGGCCGGCGAAGCGCCCTGGTTTTGTTGGAGCAGCTTTCAAGATCCGCATGTGCCCTTTGTCTGCCCCGAACCATGGTTCAGTAAGGTGGAGACGGCTGGCATGCACCTGTACGAAAGCGCCCGGGAGGGCGAGTTCGACGACAAGCCGGAATTCTACAAGCGCGTCTGGGAGGCGCGCCACGGCGACTGGTTCGGCGAGGAAGGCTGGGGACCCCTTTACGACAAGGAACGCCGCCTGCCACCCGCCTGCGCCTATCCCAACCCTTACTTCGAGGAGCGCGCATCCCTCGCAATGCAGGCCACCCTCGGCATGGTCGCTTTCCTCGACGACGCCGTCGGCAAACTCCTCGCAACCCTCGAATCCACCGGCCAAGCGGACAACACCCTTGTGGTCTTCACCTCCGACCATGGCGAGAACCACGGACACCACGGCTTCTGGGGCAAGGGGCTGCCCGCTTACGAAGACGCGCAGCGGGTGCCCTTCCTGGCATGGGGCGCAGGAGTGGAGTCGGGACCGCAAAGCGAGGCGCTCGTATCGCTCGTCGACCTCATGCCCACCTTCCTCGACGCGGCCGGAGCCGCCGTCCCTCCCGGCATCCAGGGGAAGAGCCTTCAACCGATTTTTTCCGGCGAAGCCGAATCCGTCCGCAACGCCGTCCTCATCGAAGCTCGCGCCAAGGCCGACGCGATGCCCCAGCGGACGATGGTCACCGACCGTTACAAGCTCGTCGTCTACGGCGACAGCGACGCGGGCGAACTCTACGACCTGCAACAGGATCCTGATCAATACGAAAACCTCTGGGATCGGCCGGACCATGCCGCCATCCAGCTCGACATGCTCAAATGCTTCGCCCGTCTGAGTGCCGAGAGCGAAGGTGAAGCGCCGCCCCGCCTGAGCTTTGCGTAACCTTAATCCTCCAAACTCTCAACCCAACACAAACCCATACAATCCATGAACACTCCCCTCGCGTTCGACCTCACCAAGATGACCTTCAGCAAGCGCGGCTCGTTTCTGAGCATCGGCAGTTACCGGCGAACGTCCGGGCGGCCGCTGATCCAGACCAGTCGCGACCATCCCTTTATCGACCTGGAAAAGCAGGGGGCTCCCCGCGAGTATTATGAGATCGCGCTGTTCCGCGACGGGCGGGAGCTGCAATGCGAGGCGGGCGGAAGCCCGCGGGAAGTGACGCTTTCCGCCGAGGGCGCCCGGGCGCGGGTGACTTTTCTCGACGACGATACCTTTCTCTTTCACGCCGAAGGCGTGGAACTGGTCTTGCTGCCCTGCCACTCGATCGTCGGCAAGCAGTGGTTTGGCACACGACGCTGCGACCTAATCGACTACCGCGGTTTCTGCGTCCAACAGGTCCGGGTGGGGGAGGGGACGTCCCTCGCCGTCACCGATTGTGAGACGGTTGACGGCCTCACCGGCCCCTACGACGACACCCCGGTTCGCTTGACGTTCTCCCCAGAGAAAACGGGCGGCGGGGTCATGGCAGCTCTGCGCATTGCCCGGTCGGGCGGAGCCTGGGAGGAACCCCTGCCCGCGTTCGAGGAGGCCGCCGACAGGCTTCAGCAGAAGTGGGAAGGCTGGCGGGCCAAGCGCCCGGAGGTCGTCGCCGGCATGGAGGCCACCGCCGACACCGCCTGGTATCTGCTGTGGAGCATCACCGCCGCCACGGACGGCCTCTTCAAGCGGGAACCCATCCTGGTGAGCAACTACTGGTTCAACCGGATCTACGCCTGGGACAACTGCTTCCACGCCCTCGGCGTGGTCGAGGCCGACCCGGAACTGGCGGCCGCCCAGCTTCAGGCCCTTTACGATCATCAGGCCCCCAACGGGGCGATCCCGGAACCGCTCAGCGACCAGCGCGCCCACTACGCCTTCATCAAACCGCCCGTCCACGGTTGGTGCCTGCTCGAAATGCTGCGCGAAGCCGGCGAGGACGCGATGAAGCCCTTACTGCCCGGCCTGTACGACGGCATGGCGAAGTGGACCCGCTGGTGGATCGAGGACCGCGACAGCACCGGCAACGGCCTGGCCGAATACATCCGCGGACAGGACAGCGGCTGGGACAACGCCACCCCCTTCGATGTCGGCGTACCGGTGGAAGGCGCGGACTTGCAGGCCCACCTCGTCCTCCAACTCGAAGCCCTCGGGACCATGGCCGCGCTCCTCGGCAAACCCGACGAGGCCGCCTCCTGGAAGAAACGCTCCCAAGCCTTCCTTCAGCATTTCATCAGGCTGCGCTGGAAAAACGGCCGCTTCACCAGCCCCGGTGTCGGCGGTGAACTGGAGACCCGCGGCAACAGCCTCCTGGACCGCATGCCGATCGAACTCGGCCCACGCCTGCCGCAGGACATCCGCGACGCGCTCCTGCATGATCTTCGCGACGGCGGCCCCTTCCTCGGGAAGCATGGCTTCGCCACCGAAGCCTTCGACAGCCCCCACTTCAACCCGAACGGCTACTGGCGCGGCCCCATCTGGCCCTCCGCCAGCTACCTCCTCTTCACCGGCCTCCGCGACGCCGGCGAAACCGACCTCGCCCGCAAGCAGGCCGAACGCTGGTGCGCCATGGTCGCCCGCGACCACACCCTCTGGGAGAACTACGACCCCGTCACCGGCAAGGGCAACAACAGCCCCGCCCTCGGCTGGACCGCCGGCGTCACCCTCCGCATGGCGAACTGGCTGGCAAAGCCGTGACCGATGATCCAAGCTATTGGCGACCGTCTCTCTCCTGCCGCCGAAGCACTGCCGGAGCCTGGCCAAAGCGTTTCCGAAACCAGGCGGTAAAGTGGCTGGGAGCCGCGAAGCCCAGTTCGTAGGCGATTTCCTTGAGCGGCGCATCGCCTCGAAGAACCCGTTGGCCTGCGTGGTCGCGTCGGCGTTGTTCAAAAAGGGCGACGGGCGTGGCCCGCGCATGCAGGGTGAACAGCCGATTGAGGTGACTGACGCTCAAGCCTGTCTCCTCCGCCAATTCAGAGGCACGAAAGGGCTGCGCGAGGGGATGATGCATTACGCGCCGCAAGGCCTCCGCGTAACGCGGATCGACCTCGGTCGGGACATTGAGCCGCCAGCCGGCCTCAACAGCGGCCTCTACGAACACCTCCAACCACTGGTAGAGACGGGCGTTCACTCGGCAGAGTTCGGACAGGGGCAGGCTGCCCTCGCTGAAGGTTCTGTGCGGACGGGACGGAGCGAGCCGACAGGCCCGCGCGAGTCCACGCGCCCGCCGCTCCAGCGCGGGGTGCGCCGCCGCATCATGCGAACGTGGCCGCAACCCTTCCAGCAAGGGCTGCTCGGTCGGCCAGCGTGCCTCAAAGCTCACTGAAATGATCCGGGCATCTGCGGAAAAACGCTGTTTTCCACCCCCTCCGGGGATGAACAGCCAGCGCCCCGCCTCGACCGGAACCTCCACCTGCGGCATCCCCTGGCTCCCCAAGCCCAGGGTGCCTTCGCCCGCCGTCAACAACCAGGCCCGATAGCCGGATTCGCCAAAGGCCACTTCCCGAGACTCCTCCGGCACCGGTCCGACAAAAGCCCACCGCACCTCGCACCAGAGGCTCGACCAGTTCGCAAGAGTGACGGAGGGCAATTCCATTAAAGGGAGTGAATATCGATATATGAGCAGATTTCGTAAGTAAATAGGTAAATATCACAAGTGCTTTGGCTAGCGGATCAACTATGCGAACGGTAAGGTTCCGTTGATGAAAACACCGAAAAATCCGGAGATTCTCGTCGTCGGCGCGGGCGTCGGCGGCGTCACGGCGGCGGTGGCGGCTGCGCGGGAGGGTGCGAGCGTGCTGCTGGTGGAAAAGAGCGAGGCCATCGGCGGCACCGGTGTCCACGCCTACCCGGGGCTGATCACGCGGCACTGGGCCGACGATGGCACCTATATCAACGACGGGCTCCACCGGCGGTTCTTCCCCGAGAGCTACGAGGCGGGCGTCGAAGCCGTCCTCAAGCTCTGGGGGGCGGAAACCGACCCCGACAGGCGCCGCCACCTGAACGAGCTGACGCCGATGCTGACCTACGAGTCCGAGGCCCTCGCCGCCCGCTACGAGGCAGCGCTGCGAGAGCAGCCCACCCTCGAAGTGCGGACCCACACGAGCGTGGAGGCGGTGGAACGGGACGGCGGCAAGATCACATCCGTCACCCTGCAAACCTCCACCGGCGAACGTGAAACCGTCCACCCGGGAATCGTGATCGACGCTACCTTCAACGCCCATGTCGCGGATCTCGCCGATGCGGATTCCACGATCGGGGCACCCGGCGACCCCGGCGAGCTGCAACCGGCCACCTTGATTTTTACGTTGGAAAACGTCGATTATGCCAAATTCGACCTCGGCGGCTGGCCACTCCTAAGCGCGAAGGTGTTTATGGAGATCATGCGCCAGCTCGGCCCGATTTACCGGGAACTAAGGGAAAGCGGCGGCACCCGCAATCCCCGCGAGAACGTCCTGCTCTTCGTCCGCCGCGACATGCGCTCGGCGTTGATGAACCAGACCCGCGTCTTCGGCGTCCACCCGGATGACGCGGAGGGCATCGCCCACGCCAAAGCGGAAGCCGAGAGCCAGGTGCACGAATTCGTCGAGGGCATGCGCGGACGCCACCCGGCCTTCGCCAATGTCACACTAGGCCAGGTCGCCACCCGCCTCGGACTGCGCGATGGCCGACGGGTCGTCGGCGACCATGTTCTCACCGGCGAAGAATGCATTGCGGGAGCGCGTTTCCCGGACATGGTCGCCGCCTGCGCCAATTTTATCGACATTCACTCGACTCGCGCGGATCGCAAGGACATCGCCCGGTCCATTGGTAACGGAGGCTATTTCCACATCCCCTACCGCTGCTTGACTCCACGCGGACTTGATAACCTGCTCATCGCCTCCCGCGCGATCTCCTGCGATTTCGAGGCCCACGGGGCCACCCGCGTGATGGCTCCCCTCTGCGCCTACAGCGAGGCCGCCGGCATCGCCGCCGCCATGGCGGCCAGCCCGGGCGACACCGGGAAGGTGGATGTCGGCATGCTTCAGGACCGCCTCCGCAAGCACGGACAGTTTATCGAAATCCCCGCAAGCATGCGCACATGACCTTCCGCAATCCTGTCATTCCGGGATTCTACCCCGACCCGACTCTCTGCCGTGTTGGAGAAGATTACAGGCCCCTACAAAGGCTGTCCACACAACCCCATCCTGACGCACCGCCACTTGGGAGCCGATTATCCCATCACCTGCACGGGGCACGCCGATTTGGTGCAGACCCAGACAGGAGACTGGTGGATGGTGCTGCTGGCCTGCCGCCCGATCAAGGGCTTGAGCCTGCTGGGGCGGGAAACCTTCCTGACGCCAGTCGATTGGCCGGAAGAAGACTGGCCGGTGGTCAATCCCGGCAAGGGCATCGTGGAACTTTCCGGCAAGTCTCCCTCTTTGTCTCCCCCATCCGCGACAGAAGCGGCAGCCGTGCGCGATGAGTTTTTGGCCGAAGGTTTACCGCTTCACTGGTGCCACCTGCTCAACCCGGCGGAGCGATTCTGGGCGACCGGTCCCGAAGGCCTGCGCTTGCATCCTTCGAGAATTTTTCCGGAGGAAAATGGGTCGCCCGCATTGCTAGCCCGGAGAGTCGGGCATCATCAATTCACCGCGCAAGCCGAGATGGTGATGCCGTCGGCCGCCGATGGTTTGGAAGCCGGAATTCTCCTCTTCCAAAATCATGCGAACCATCTGCGAGTTAGCGTGGTTTCCGAAGAAGGAACCGAACGCTTCCAAATTCTCCAAATGCGGAAAGGCGAGCGAGAGATCCTCGCCCAGGCTGTTCTCCCTCCACGGGATGAGCCTTCGCGAATCGTGCGATTCCAGATTCGCGGAGTCGGCCTGGGCGCGACATTGACCGCGTGGGCGGACGGTCAAAATCTACTGGAGACCGAGCCTTTGGACGCCGGATTCCTGGCGGCGGCGCTCGCGGGCGGTTTTACCGGTGTGATGACGGGCTTTTTCGCATGGCGGACGGAAACGTCTCCAGAAGAGGAGCCGGTGTTTGTGCGGTTCTTTGAATACCAAGCCGAATAAACCCCTGCTGCGGGTTTCGGGAAATCAAGCGTTTGGTTTTTGCGTTTGCCGAGGTGATTCCCTCTGTCCATTTATAATGCCATCAATAGTCAACCTTATGAACCAAGCTCTGATCGACGCCAGCATCTATTGTCCGCTCTGCGGCTCCCTCCGATTCCGCCTCGATCATGGACAGCGGCACTGCGTCGATTGCGAACATCGTGATTTCAACAATCCGATCACTGCGGTCGCTGTATGGATTTTCGATGAACAGGATCGCGTATTTCTGATCCAAAGAGCCAAAGACCCGGGCAAAGGTTTATTCGCACCGCCGGGTGGTTTTGTCGATAAAGGAGAGGGACTCGAAATGGCTGCCGTTCGGGAGGTTAAGGAGGAGACTGGCATTCAGCTCGACAGCTTGGATTACCTCAGCTCTGCGCCGAATCTTTATACATACCGTGGATTGAGCCGGCCGGTTTGCGACGTGTTTTTTGTCGCCCGCATCTCTCAGGCTGAGGTTCGAGCTGATGTTACCGAAGTTTCAGACTGGGAGTGGCTGCCGAAAGACGATCTGAATCCGGAAAACCTTGCTTTTCCCTCCATGCGTCAGTCATGGACAAACCTTCGATAAGCTTCACGGCGGCACCGGATGGAGAACGCAAGATGGCCGATAGCCCGGTGCAGGTGCGCTCATAGCAAGGCCCCGACTTACAATCCGCTCCGGCCGACCAGGGATGCGCCTGAGCCGCTCGAAGAATCCGGCCAGTTGCTCGGCTCCGATGGGAGCATTAGGCGGGAGATTTATAGCTGGAGGTTACGATTTTATTATCGGATGTCACAAGATTTTTATGCGCTTCCCGTCGCCCATTGCGTCATCGTTTTTTCGTCAATCTCAAAACAACGATCCAGCAAACCACTATTGTCATCTACGAGGCTCCGCTGAACGATCCCCATGACTCTTTCATCAAAGCCGGACTGGGTGAGCCTGGGCAGATGGCGAGCTTTCTGAAAGCGTATTTACTGACGTCTTTGACGGCTGCCGTGGACTGGACTTCTCTCGAAGTAAAATCGACCGACTTTCTGGACGAGCAACTGCATCATCGTCACGCCGACCTGCTCTTTTCGGCGCGATTTGGGGAGAAACCGATTTTCTTTCATCTGCTCTTCGAGCATCAGAAGTCGGTGGATTCATGCACAACCTGGCCCTGTGCGTCACGGTAAAAGTCCTGCGTGCCATCCTGGAACCGGATCCGGCTGACTCTTTCGAGACCGGACTGACACGCTGGAGAGCGCCTCTTATTACATCGGCAGTTAACCCGCAAATTTGGCGAGTTACCCTACGAGGCGCAGGAGAAACTCGACCATGCCAACAAGGAAGAACTCGAGTGCTGGGGAGAACGGATTCTCGAGGCCACGACGCTCGGCGAGGTGTTTGAGGGATAGGTTCCTCTCATCGTCCTCACCGAGAACGCCGCCGGTCAGCGCGAAAGCCGCCGCTATGACCTCGACGGACGCCTCACCAACCGGGACAACGGCGAGCAGGATATTGACCTAGATCAAGGCATTTTCGTCAAAGTCCAGATCGCCGGGTTCCGCAGCCGTTTTCCTCTTCGCCGGCCCTGAGTCCTCCTCGTCAGCATCAGCGGAACGAACCGGGGGAGGAGCCGGATCGTCTGGGGCCGGATCGTCTGCAGGGGGAGCGGATGCCGGTTCCGCCAAATCATCGCCCGCCGGGGTTGTGCCGGGTTCGAGAATACGGGTAGGGGACGAGGCTTCGCTGTGAACCTTCTGGAAGAGATCCCGGCAGCGCTCCAGCATCAGGGCGTAATCGGCATGCGGTGCGAGTCCCTGCTCCTTTGCCTCATTGAGCACACTCCGCAATTCGTTTATGGGGTCCTCGACTTTCCACAAGCCGTTCGCCATCGCCTCGTCCGATTCCGACTGCGCCGCCTCTCCCAGCAGGAACGGGATATCCACCGCAGCGGCAGTCATACGGTTGCGCAGCGAAAAGTCTTCGATGCCACGGCTGAAGTCGAAGATCGAATCGGCCAGATCGGCACCGGCCTGCCAAAGCGGGAAGTTTGTGAAATTCTTGTACGGCATGGTAGACTACGATACGGAAATATTCGGTTGGGTCACGATCTTTTCACGCGGTCAACCGGTGGCTCCTGACGCTTGTGCCTGCGGGACTCCAGACATCAGCGGCGGCGGCGGTCGTCCGAGAATAGCTCCAGCTGGGGGGCTTTGACCATGTCGTAAATTTTGAAGAGCCGCAAGATGTGCAACGCTTCCGATTTCTGATAGCTGTGGTTCGTCTCAATCCCTTGCAGAAGATTCTCTAGAATGGTTCGGAACGTGATGATGAAGTCGATCCCGTTCTCCTTTAAAAGCTTGATGGACTCCTCCCGATGAGGGTTGGTCGACGGAAGACCGGGGAGAACCAGTATCCGCGTCACCGGATCAACCTTGCCGATCAGGTCCGCATCGTCGGCAAAATATTTCTCAACGGCATCCAGAACATCTTTCTTCAGGAAATCAAAGATGGTGCTGCTCTGTTTCAACATTTTTGGCGTGAAGGAGGAGGTGTGCCAACCCTTGACCACCACCAGTGCCCGATGCACGGATTGTATGTCCCCGGAAAAAAGCTGAAAACCCCGGGAAGCACTCGGTTCCTCCGGAGCAGGATTATAAACCAGAAGATCCACCTCCTCATCCGCTCTCTTTTTGCGCGCCTGCACTTGGTATTTTCGGAGCTGCCGGACCAAAAACCCATTCAGCTCGAAATACTCTCGTACAATATTTTCGTCAAATCCTGCCACAATGCCTCAAATCGAATCTCCGGAACCGATATTGCTCAATGCCACAGAATGAGCAAGCCGGAACCGTGCCTTCCCCAATAGCACCTCGCATTCAAAAACAGCAGATGATATAAACTAATGAGATCTATCTATTAAGTCCTTTAATTGTTCAAATTTATTTATCATTCCAAACGTCCAGCAGCAAGCAAAATAAAACAAACCAGGTATAGTTCGAGGGGGGCACGCGGTTCCGGTGAGGATAGGGGAGGTGGTATTATCCAGCGTTTTTAGAATTTCCCTTCGCACAGCCTTGCCTCTCGGCATTTTTTGAGATTGGAGGCAAAACAAGTTAGGACTGACCTATTGTAAGGACTGACCTATTGTAAGTAAGAAATAAATCGGTCGAAGCCGGAACTTGACTTCTTCCACCACTTTAGGGCTTTCTTGTTGGCCTATGGCTTCTCGCAAAGTAGAAATTGAATTATTGAAGCGTGTGCTCCAGCGCAACGAACTCGATGCCCGTCAGGTCAGTCAGATCATTGAGGACATCAATCGGGAGTTGGAGAAAGAGGAGGAGCCGAAAGGGCCTCCGGTTAAAAAGGAGTTTGCGATATTGGTCTCGGACCCGGAGGGCCGGATTGAGGGGGTCGACCTGACTGGCTGGGCGGTGCAAATCCCGGAGGGGGAGAATCCCCAGATGATCAAGGATAAGATCATCCAGGCGGCTTATGAGTTCAACGCGACTCCGAAGGGCCGCCGCTTTCCGGTTGAGACGATCGGGGAGGCCTGCGAATCCGTGACAGCGCGTCACTTCAAAGAGCAGGGGATTTGGATCAAGAACAAGGAGCCGGTGCTCCTGATTCGCACGGACAACAAGATCCCGAAAGAAAAGATCGATTAGTCCGGGAGTTCTTCGGAGACGGAGGATATGCGGATCTCGGTTTGGCCGAGGAATTGCGCGAGGGTAAGAACCTCGTTGAGCAGTGAGGGATCGGACAGGTCGGTGGTGGAAAAGAGGATGCGGATCGGAGCGGTTTCGGCTGCCCCGAAGGCGGCATCGACGTCCAGCCATTCGGTGCCATTCCAGAACTGGGTCCACATGTGGTATCCCATGACGGGATCGCCTTCATCATCGGTAAAATAGATGACGCCTGAAGCCCCCCGGGCGGGAAACCCGGCCGCTCTTCCCAAGGCGGCAAGGAGGAGAGCGTGTTCCGTGCAATCGCCCTCGCTTAGGGCAACGGATTCGGAGGCGGTCGCGAATCCGAGGTCCATGGATTTGATCGCGATGGCATCGTCGGCGATCCGAACCAAAGTGCGCACGCGATCTTCCGGGGACAACGAATCGAGGTCCGCCTCTTCGAGAAGTGCCATGATTGCGGGGTCATCAAAGTCGACAATTGGGGTGGGTTCGAGATAGGCGGGGTCGACTGCGCCCGATCCCCGAAAGTCAATGGACCCCCGGCGGACCTTAACCTCGTAAGTTCCCTCGTCGATTCGCCGGACGGATTGGAAGGCACTGTCGGGGATTTCGGTAATGACCTCGCCACTGGACCGGACCAGGAAGGTCACGGTCTGTGCGTTCTCGGGAATGATCCGGTTCAAGGGGATCAAGGTTTCGGTAAACAGATCGGGTGGGGAGAATGAGGCTTTTGCCTCCTCTTCGGTTGAGCCAACCAGGGTAATGTTCATCCCGCCAAAGGGCATGTCCATTTTGAGCAGGCGGCCATTTTCCTCAATCCAAGCGGTCAGCTTCAGGGGAAGGAATCCCAATTGAAGCGTTTGCTCGATCCGGGTTGCTTCGTGAATGGTTCCGCGCACGGGGATCGTCTCGGGTCCGACCAGGGTCGTGGTGACCAGAAGAGTTTGGTCTAAGGCAAGATCCGGAACATAAATCCGGCTCTCGAGAGTGTCGCCCGCGCTCATTTCGGCCTTGGCGATCTGCCGGATATAGCTCCAGCTGAGGACGTAGCCGGACTCGAGCGCGAATTCCCGGGTCCACGAGCGGATGCCGTCATTGATCGTGGCCAGCACTCCCTCTGGGGTAAATTGAATCTGCTGGGTCTTTCTTCGCTCGCCCTCGCGGGTGACGTTCGTGTGGGATACAGGGGTTCCATCGATCATCTCGGTCGTCACGCTCTTGCTCAGAGAAGTGATCGCGGAGGAGCCGCGCCCCATCTGCATGTAGCTCTCCTCACTGGTGACAATCACGTCCTTGCGGCGTTCGATCCGGCTGTGGGAGTATCCGACCTTCTCGCCATTGATAAGCATCTCGGACCAGTCATCCGAGAGAATTCCTCCGGGAGGATTATCGATATCAACGTCTAAAATGAAATTTTGCCCGGCAGTGCCAAGCAGGGAGAGGGACAGCAGAAGGAAGCAGAGGAGCGGTTTCATAATTTTGATTGGGTAGGTTGTTTTGGGGAATAGGCGATGCAAGTCGATCCTCAAAGAGGATTGTCTGAGCGCGAACTTCGGCCCACATTTACAGGTATGCCCAAAAGTAGAGACGAGATCATCGAGATTCTGGAGGAGATCGCTGTGCTTCTCCAGATCAAAGGCGAGAACGCTTTCAAGGTCAGAGCCTATGAAAACGGAGCGCGTACCCTGGAGCGGAACCCGGAACCGCTGGAGGTGCTCGTGGGGGAAGGCAGACTCCAGGATCTGGACGGGGTGGGGAAGGCTCTCGCGGAGAAAGTGGAAACGCTGGTGCGCGAGGGCAAACTGGATTACTACGATCAGCTAAAGGAGGAAGTGCCCCCCGGTCTGCGTGCGATGGCGAAGATCGCCAGTTTGGGGGGCAAGACGATCCACAGGCTTCACAAAGAGCTGGGAGTCGAGACGCTGAGTGATCTCCGGGAGGCCTGCGAGTCGGGAAGGGTGGCCGCATTAAAGGGAATGGGCGAGAAGAGTGCCGCGAAGATGCTGCGTGGTCTGGAGAATCTCGAAACCTTTTCTCAGCGGCATTTGTTGCCGGCGGCGGAGGATGTGGCCTTCCCCATAGTGGAGGGCCTGCGGATACTGGAGGGCGTCTCCCGGGCAGAAGTCGCGGGAAGCTTGCGGCGCCGCAAGGAAACGGTGGGAGACCTGGACTTCATTGTCGCCTCGGATGACCCGGAATCCGTAATGGAATGGTTTGTCGCGCGCGCCGGGGTAGAGGAGGTCCTGGCTCACGGGAGAACCAAATCGAGCGTACGCTTCGAAAGTGGTTTGCAGGCGGATTTACGGGTTGTTTCCGCGCGGCAGTTTCCGGCGGCACTGCATCATTTTACGGGTTCGAAAGACCACAATGTGCGGATGCGCAAACGCGCCCTCGCCATGGGGTGGAGCCTCAGCGAGTGGGGCCTCCAGAGGAAAGGGGCGGAGGGTGACTACGAGATGGTTGAGGATGAGGCGAACTTGTTTGCCCGGCTCGGGTTGCCATGGATCGCCCCCGAGTTGCGTGAGGGCGGGCGGGAGATCGAGATGGCCGAGTCCGGGGAGCTGCCAGATATTCTCAGACCCGAGGAAATTCGGGGTGCGCTGCACAATCATACGAACGCTTCCGATGGGCGCGGCACCTTGGCCGAGATGGCAGCGGCAGCCGAGGATCTGGGCTGGGAGTACCTCGGGATCGCTGACCACAGCCGTTCCAGTCAGCAAGCGAATGGATTGAGTGTGGAACGGCTCTATCAGCAGCTGGAGGAAATTCGGAGCTTTAATCGGGGTGGAGCGGCAAAGGTTCACGTTTTCGCCGGCACGGAATGCGACATCCTTAAGGATGGGAGCCTTGATTTTCCAGATGAGTTGCTTGCCGAGATGGACTACGTCGTCGCGTCGATCCATCAGGGAGGTTTCGGGCAGGAGGGGGACACCGTCACCCGGCGAATTATCCGGGCACTGGAGCATCCCTCTGTGACCCTACTCGCCCATCCTACCGGGAGGCTCCTCCTGCAGCGTGAATCCTACGCGGTAGACATCCCGAAGGTGATTGATGCGGCGGCGGCAAATGGAAAGTGGATCGAAATCAACGCCCATCCGATCCGGCTCGATCTCGACTGGCGTGAGTGGGAACGGGCGAGAGAGAAGGGCGTGCTCGCTTGCATTAATCCGGATGCGCATCGGCCGGATGGATTGGCCAATATCCGTTACGGAGTTGATATGGCCCGAAAAGCGGGGCTTTCGGCCCGGGAAGTGGCCAATACCCGCGACCTTGCCGCGATGAAAAAATTACTCGGAGTCTCTTGAATTGGCCGACGGGGAATCCAGAGGGCTCAGAATCCCGCCATCTCGTTTTCCAGGTTGGTCTTTATCCGGTCCCGAATTCGATCCATCCAAAGGGGAGGGGTGTAGCGGCGGGTGGGCTTGCCTGTGATGTCAACCGAATAGGAGTTCGAGTAGCCATTGACCACTGTGGGGCCGAAAAGAAAGGTGAAGTACGCCTCTGCGAAGACGTTTTTTTTCTGCATCTGGATGAATCCACTTTCGCCCCGGAGTCCGACATCCGTCACTTCCCACTTTTCGTCGTAAGCAGCGTTCAGAATCGCCTGCCTCATCTGAAGCATGCTCAGGCGATTCGGCACGTTGAGGTGGATCACCTTGTCCCCGTAGACCGTTGCCGCAGGCTCAAGTGAATTGAGTCCCGCAGTGACACGGGGGGACGAGTTTGGGGACGTCGCGCAGCCCAGCAAAAAAGTGAAAAGAAGAATGGAAAAAATCGCGGGAATTTTCATACTGTTCCCATAATCTTTATCCACATCCTCACGTTCGTAAATGTTTTTCGGACATTTTAAATCCACGCTCACTCAATCTCCATGAAAAAAATATTTCCTTTTTTGGGCTTTGCGGCACTTGCTCTTCTCGTGTTCTTCAACTTCTACAACCCGTTCTCGGTTGAGCCGAAGCCGGGGCGGGGCGCGCATTTGCAGGATTTTGTTCCCTCTGAACTGACTGGTTGGGAGGTAAAGGACAAGAAGCTGGGCGAGACAGAGTCCGTGCAGACCCGGGCCGAATCCATTCTTGATCTGGACGACTTCGTATACCGGAATTTCTCGCGGGACGACGGAGCCGAGTTTTTCGAGGTTTTCGTAGCCTACTGGTCCCCCGGCAAGGCTTCTATCGTTGACGTTTCGGCACACACGCCCGATCGCTGCTGGACGAAGAATGGCTGGGATATTGTCGATCGTCGGCACCGTGTCGAAAACCAGCTCAGGGAAATGCCCCTCCTGCCGGCCGAGTGGCGGGAATTTGCCATCCAGGGAAACGAGCAGTATGTTTATTTCTGGCATCTGGTGGGCGGTCAGGCCTACCAGTATGGAAAGCGGGCGAACACCTTTCCGACGCCCTATGCCTACGTGAGGGATTTTCTGCAGTCCAAAGTGATCGGAACCGGCGAGCAGTATTTTATCCGCATCAACACCAATATCCCCTTTGAAAATCTCTGGGATAACACTCAGTTCCAGGAGGTGCTGGCCGATGTTTCTGAACTCGGTCTTGCCGTTGAGGCGGAGGATTTGGAGCCAACTTCGTGAGAAAAGTGCATTGGTAACATGGTCACCGTAATCCATAGAAACGTTCTTGGGGAAGCTTTGATCCCTTGCTGTTCCGATCCGATGACCGGTTTTTCGCGCAATGGCTTTTGTGATGTGCCCCCGGAGGACTATGGAGTTCATGCCGTCTGTGCCGTCATGACGGATGAGTTTCTCAAATTTACCAAAGAACAAGGCAATGATCTGTCCACTTCGGTGCCCGAATGGGGTTTTCCGGGGCTGAGGGAGGGGGATCGTTGGTGCCTCTGCGCGAGTCGCTGGCAAGAGGCTTTCCTTGTTGGGAAAGCTCCCCTGGTTGTGCTCGAAGCCACTCATGAAGCGGCCCTCGAGATCATCAGCTTAGAGGATCTGAGGAGTCATGCCGCTTCCAAAGAAGAGGATGACCCTGAAGAATCTTTGTGATGTTCGGGGAGATTCTGATCCCCCTCGCAGCCGACAGCAGCGGGACTGTATTCTCTCTCCTGGGTTTTGAAAATAACCTTCTCGAATTTCTCACGGTCGGTGCCAAGATCATCGGACTGATCGTAGGTGGCTTTCTGGTCAATTGGCTCGGGAAAAATATCCTCCTGCGAATTGTTCGCACAATCGTGCGCAGGACCAAAACGAAGCGGGATGACGTCTTTGTCGAGTCTGGGGCGATAACCCGTCTTTCCCATCTGCTGCCAGCACTCTTTGTCCACCTCGCGACACCATTTCTCTTTGAGAACGAGCCTGTGGTGACCGGCATCCGCGCCGCAGTCACAATCTATCTGATTTTTATCTCGCTCTTTGTGCTCGACGGATTGCTGAACGCGATCCACCGCCTCGTGTCTCACTCCCCGAAGGCGCAGAACATTCCGATAAAAGGATTCATCCAGGCCACGAAGCTCATCGCAAACCTTGTGGGGCTGATTTTTGTCATCTCCGTTCTGTTTGGAAAGACGCCCGTCTACATCCTGTCCGGTCTTGGAGCCTTGACCGCTGTGCTGATGCTGATTTTCAGGGATGCGATTCTCGGATTTGTCGCCGGGATTCAGCTCTCGGTCAACAACATGGTTCGCCCTGGTGACTGGATCGAAATGTCCTCCAACAACGCAAACGGCGATGTTATGGATGTGTCCCTGACTACCGTAAAGGTCCAGAATTTTGACAAGACCATTACCAGCATACCCGCCTATGACCTGATCTCCAAATCCTTTGTTAATTGGCGGGGAATGTCGGAGTCGGGTGGGCGTCGCATTAAACGGTCGATTCGCATCGATATGAGGAGTATCCAGTTTGTGGATGATAAACTGCTGGCAGAGTTGGAGCGGATTCAGATCTTGCGACCCTATCTTGAGATGAGAAAAAAAGAAGTCCATCAATGGAATGAGGAGCATGATATCGACGAGCAGATGCCGGTCAACGGTCGCCGGTTGACCAATGTCGGCTGCTTTCGCGCCTATTGCGAAGCCTACTTGCGAAAAGACGACAGGGTGCGGAAAGATATGACTTTTCTTTTCCGGCAGCTGGAGCCTGACGGAAAGGGCCTGCCCATCCAAATCTACGTCTTCACCGCCACCACTAACTGGGTGCGCTATGAATCAATCCAAGCGGACATTTTTGACCATTTCATCGCAGCACTTCCCTGGTTCGAGCTTTCGATCTACCAAGACCCGAGCGGAGGTGATCTGGAGAAGGCCCTCGGGGCGATCGCGCCAGGAATCGGGACATCCTCAGTGTCGCCGATACCGCCAAAAGGATAGTTCCTCGAACCGGACAATTAAATCACCGTTCTGTTACAACTATCCCAAATTCAGGGTTGAAAGAAAGCGGTGGAGTATGCATTCTTGAGGGCTTTTTACTTTCTATGGCTACATTTCTCATCGCTTTGTTTTCGGTCGTCCTCGTGCTGGTCTGCCTTTTTGTGACCTTACTCGTGCTCATGCAGAAGCCGAGTGCGAACTCGGGGATGGGTGCCGCTCTCGGTGGAGGAGCTGCCGAGCAAGCCTTCGGGGGGGAAGCGACCAATGTTTTAACCCGGGGCACGATTTACGCCATCATCGCCTTTTTCGTGCTCAGCTTTGGACTTTACTTAGGAACACTTGCCAACTCCCAGCCCCAGGAAACGGCATCGGAGGGGGCTTCCATTACTGATTTGGGGGAAGGCAGGACCGGTGGAGAGCCGGAATCTGCCGCCGAGGCGGTCATCGTCGAGGAGGAGGAGGAGGAGGTCCTCGTTGAACCAGTCCCGGAGGATTCCGAGGCTGGCCAGGTTCAGCCAGAGGATTCGCCGGAAGGTGGGTCAGACGAGTCTGTGAACGAGGAGGCCCCTCTTCGATTGGAGAATCTCGATAGTCCCAATCCTCCTGCCGACTCCTGAACCATCCGGGGAACGAGATTGAGATTGCGGAGACGAGAGGGTTGGGCGGGTGCCGGAGTATTGGCCCTGATTCGACTGCTTGTCCTGCTCGTTGCGATTTGGGTGGTCCCGGCCGATGCCCAGGGGCGGCGCGACATGGGCCGGACAACCCGTGATGTGCCCCCTCTTGCCGCCGATGAAGCAGAGGAGTTCTTGCGTGCATTTCTCACCGCTCGCGGGGGCATGGACTCGATTTTTGATGCGCGGTTGATCCACTATCCACGCCGGGGGTCCAAGGTTGAATTGCCCGTGCGGATCTACTCCGGTTGGCAGGGATCTGTGCTGCGGTTGCGGATCGAAGTCGATGTTGACGAGCGCGGAGATGCTGCAATGGTTCGGTTTTTGTTTCAGGGCGGTTCGAAACCAGCGGGTTGGTCATGGACTCCGGATTCCGCTGTGACCGTGGTTCCAATGGAGGAACTGTTCCAACCATTGTTGACGGGCTTCGATCTAACCGCCTTTGACCTGACGGCCCCCTACCTGGACTGGCCCAATGCAAACTACGATGGATCGGATCGGGTCGCGGACAGCCCGGCGCACTGGTTTCGGTTCGCGCCCCCGGAGGAATGGAAGCAAATACTGGAAACCGCCTCAGTCGCTACCATTCGCGTGGCTCTGGATGCTCGGTTTGATGCGCCCGTTCGCGTCGAGTATTTAAATTTTAGCGACACGGTTGTTCGTTCCCTGGAAGTGCGCAGCTTTAAGAAAGTCGACGACACCTGGTTTGTTCGTCGCCTCGAGGGTTTTGACGAGCGTTCTCGAAATCGCACGGAGTTGTACATCGATCATGCCGATGTGGAAGTACAACTCTCACCGCAGGTCTTCGCTCCAGCATATTTAGGGGACGTTTTGCCGTACGATTTTTGACAACTACATCCGTAAAATAGTATTGACGGTAGAGTTACGAAAGGCTTACTTGGGTGAGAAAACTTTATTTACCTATGCCTTCAAACCTTTCCTCACCGCTTACATTCGAAATCGACGAGTCTTCATTTAAAGAGTTGGAAAAACTCGCCAAAAAAATTGGAGCCAAGAATTTCAGCGTAATTATTCGTGCCGCCTTGAAGCTTTATGACTTCGAGAAGTTTCGCAAAAGTTTATTGCCGATGAGGCAGTTCTCCGTCCGCCTCGATCAGGACCTTAAGCTAGAGGTGATCCGGACAGCGAAGAAGCAGAATTCGAGCTTTGGAGAAGTCTTGCGCGCCGCCCTTGACGCGCTCTCCGAAAAGCCACTCGAAGAAGTGGTTCGTGAAACCCAGAAACCTGACATGGCAAAAAAAGTAGCAAAGAAAACAGCGAAGAAAGCGGTCAAGAAAGCTCCCTCCAAGAAAGCCGTGAAAAAAGCTCCTGCAAAAAAGGTAGCTAAGAAAGTCGTTAAGAAGGCCGCCAAAAAGACTACGAAAAAAGTGGCCAAGAAGGTTGCGAAGAAAGTAGTCAAAAAGCCGGCCAAAAAGACAGCCAAGAAAGCTGCGAAAAAAGTAGCGAAGAAGGTCGCAGCCAAGAAAACGGCTTCGAAGAAGGTCGCAGCCAAAAAGACGACAAAGAAAGCAACTCGCAAGACTCGGCGCTGAGGGATCTCAGAACGCCATTGATCTTTTTCTCCCGGTAAAAGACCGGACGAATTTCTCGTCCGGTCTTTACTCTCTAAGGGGCGGACAAATACCCTGTTTTCGTTCTCCCCCCGCAATTTCGTTTTTTCCTGACTCGTTTCGAATTTTATGGATGGTTCTCCGAAATATCTCTCTTCCCGTGCGTCCGCAATTGAGCCCTCACCAACGCTGGCGGTCGATGCCAAGGCCAAGGCACTAAAAGCGGAAGGCCGCGACGTTTGTGGTTTTGGCGCGGGCGAGCCGGATTTCGACACTCCCGAGTTCATCAAAGAGGCTTGTATCCAGGCGATTCATGACGGAAAGACAAAGTACGCTCCGGCTGCCGGACTTCCCGATTTGCGGGCAGCGATCGCCGGGAAATATGTACGAGACAATGGTTTTTCTTCGTGCGATCCATCGCAGGTCGTGGTGAGTCCGGGGGGCAAATACAGCTGCTATTTGGCCATACAGGCCGTCTGCAACCCGGGGGATGAGGTGTTGATCCCGGCCCCTTACTGGGTGAGCTATCCCGAGATGGTGCGATTGGCCGGCGGGGTGCCCAGGATTCTGCCCACTGGTTTGGAGAGCGGGTTTCTTCTCGATCCGGAGGTGCTGCGCGCTGCTTTGACGGAGAAGACGAAGATGCTGATTGTAAACAGCCCGTCGAATCCGACGGGCGCGGTCTATCCACCCGAATTGATCCGCCGGCTGGTCGAGATTTGTGTCGAGCACGGAATCCTGATTTTGTCCGACGAGATTTATGAGTACCTGCTCTACGACAAGAGTGAACATCTCTCTCCAGCATCCATCTCTGATGAGGCGGCGCGGATCGTGATCACGGTTTCGGGCTTTAGCAAAACGTTTTCCATGACCGGATGGCGCCTGGGGACTCTGGTTGCCGATGAGCCGATCGCCAGTGCCGTTGCCAACCTGCAGAGCCAGACCACTTCCAATGCCACCACGTTCGCCCAGTACGGTGCGTTGGCCGCAATGCGCTATTGGGATCAAGCCATGCGGGAAGTGGAGATCATGCGGGAAGTATTCGATCGGCGGCGGCTGAAGCTGCTCGAAGGCCTGCAATCCATCCCCGGTCTAAATTGTTTTCGCTCGACCGGAGCGTTTTATTTGTTCCCGGATATCGGTGAGCTGGGCGTACCGCCGATGAAGTTTGCCGAGGAGCTGCTGGAGAAAAAACTGGTGGCAGTCGTGGCGGGAGAGGGATTTGGCTCGGATACGGGACTCCGCCTCAGTTATGCCACCTCGGACGACGTTTTGGAGAAGGGACTGGCCCGACTGAAGGAGTTTGTTGAGGAGGAGTATTCTGGATAGCGGAATCCTGAATCGAATCCAGGTGCGATGATGAACAC
The DNA here is from genome assembly GCA_964633135.1 of uncultured Puniceicoccaceae bacterium. Lineage (GTDB taxonomy): Bacteria > Verrucomicrobiota > Verrucomicrobiia > Opitutales > Puniceicoccaceae > Puniceicoccus. The sequence continues at coordinate 29,785 of CAZWFJ010000011.1, forward strand.
TTCGGAAAACTCAGGCATGAGTTCCAAGACAAAACCATTTCAGGCGGAGGGCATTCAGCGGGTGTGGAAGGCTTCCCTGCACTCTATGGAGGGGCTGGGTGCGGCATTGAAACACGAGGCCGCTTTCCGTCAGGAATGCGTCGCCGCCCTCTTGATGGTCCCGCTTGCCCTCCTTCTCGACCTTTCGCCAGACGAGAAGATTGCGCTGATCGGCGTCATTTTCCTGGTCCTGATCACCGAACTCATGAACTCCGCAGTGGAGTGCTGTGTGGATTACATTTCAACCGATTTGCACCCATACGCGAAGAGGGCGAAAGACATAGGAAGTGCCGCTGTTTTCTTAAGCCTGGTATTCGCAGCGGGTACCTGGATCCTGATTCTGGCCGCAAACTGGCCGCTGCAAGTCCCCGCCTGGCCCTTTTCCTAGAAAGCCCCGGATCGGTTCCTCTACTTGCGCTCCAGGAGCTTGGCGAGGATCTCGTTCATCCCCCGTACGACCTTGCCGCTGTCATCTTCCAAACCGGCACTGAGACGGGCGCCGGAAAAGACCTGTCCCGTGATGGATGCCGCGAGTTCAGGATCTTCGGCTTTCAGGCTCGCGATGCTCTTGACGAGTGGGTGGCGGGCGTTCAGCTCGAACCGAACCGGGAGCTCGGGGGGATTTCCCCCGTCCTGATTCATGGCTTTCATCATCCGGCGCATCTGAGGACTCATGGAGACGTCCGAGTTGAGAACCACGGCCGGACTCTCCGTCAGGCGCTTGCTAATCACCACGTCGCTGACCTGATCGCCGAGCTGTTCCTTGACCCATTGGCTCAGCTCTTGGCCCTCCTCGCGGGTGAGTCCTTCTTCGCCGCTCTCCGGTGCCTCCGGCAGCTCGATGTCCTGCCGATCCGCAGAGACCAGCTTCTTGCCGTCGAATTCACCGAGGTGCGACATGACAAACTCATCAATCGGATCCATGACGAAGATCACTTCGAGTCCGCGGGACTCAAAGGCCTCCAGATAGGGTCCAGACTCGATGCCCGCCCGGCTGCTGCCGAAGAGGTAGTAGATGTCCTTCTGGTCGGTGCTCATCCGGCTGACGTAGTCGGCCAGGCTGGTCTGCTTGCCCGCCTCCGTTCGCGAGGATTCGTAGCGAAGTAGCTTGGCGATGTCCTCGCGGTGGCTGGCGTCCGAGACTACGCCTTCCTTGAGGAATTGGCTGAAGTTCTTGTAGAAATCGCGGAATGTCTCCGGATCTTTCTTGTCCTTGTCGCCGAGCATTTTCAGGAAGCGACGGGTCAGCACCTTGCTGAGTTTGCGGATAATCGAGGTGTCCTGCATCGACTCGCGGGAGATGTTGAGCGGCAGGTCTGCACTGTCGACGACTCCGCGAACGAACCGCATCCATTCCGGAAGAAGCCCCTCCGGATGGCGATCAATCAGGACTTTGCGACAATAGAGCGATACGCCCGGCTCCATTCGCCCAATACCAAACTGCTCCATGTTTTGTTGCGGCGCGAAGAGAAGCGAGTGAATCTCCAGCGGAGCGTCGGCACTGAAGTGGAGCCAAAAGCGGGGTTCATCAAATGCGTGGGCCTGGAATTTGTAGAACTCTTTGTATTCGTCATCCGATACTTCCGACGGACTCTTGAGCCAGAGAGCACCCACCGTATTGATTTTCTCACCATTGAGATTCAGCGGGAAAGGCACGAAGGCCGAGTAATTTTCAAGGATAGCTTTGATCCGGGCACTCTTGGCAAACTCCTTCTGGTCCTCCTTGAGCTTGACCACGATCTTGGCTCCGCGCCGCTGTCCCTCGGCTTCCTCAATCTCGTAGACGCCCGATCCGTCGCTCCTCCAGCAATAACCCTTGGCGTCCGGCTTCCAGGAGTGAGTGTAGACCTTGACTTCATCGGCGACCATGAAGGCACTGTAAAACCCGACCCCAAACTGACCGATCAGGTTCTCATTCTTTGCTCCCCCCTCCTGAATCGCCTTCAGGAAGCTTTTGGAGCCGGAGTGGGCGATCGTTCCGAGGTTTTCCACCAACTCGTCGTGATCCATTCCCACCCCGAAATCCTGGAAGGTGATCGTCCCGGCGTTCTCATCGGTGGAGACATTGATCTCCAGCTCGAGGTTGTCGTCGAAGACATTCTTTTCGGTCAGTTGGAGGTGGCGGAGCTTCTCCAATGCGTCGGATGCGTTCGAGACCAACTCGCGCACGAATACTTCGCGATCCGTGTAAAGGCTGTGAACGACGATGTCGAGGACTTGCTTGACCTCGGCTTGGAACTCTCGGGTTTCTGGTTTTTGATCAGTCATGAATGGTCGGTTTGGTGGTTGGAAATGATATTTCGTGAAATTTGAAAACTGTCTTGAACAAATAATTTCTTCGAATGAATCAATCCGAAAAATTTACCTGGCGACTTTGCCAGGGTCGCAGGAAAGCAGGCGAGGGCGGAACCTTTTGCACGGAGGCCCTCCATCAGTAGCCTCCGTCGTCGGTCTCGGATGCCTCACTCAGAATCGCTTTTGCGGAGGATAAACCAATGCGAGAAACTCCGGACGCCAGGAAAGATTCAACCTGCGCACGGGTTCGAATGCCACCGCTCGCCTTGATCTTGAGATGTGGCGATGTCCTCGCCCCGGCCCAAAGCCTGATATCGTCCATCTGGGCGCCAGCACTGCCGAATCCGGTGGAGGTCTTGATAAAGTCCGCCCCGGCGTCCTCGCAAAGTTTGAGCATCAAGATCTTCTGCTCGTGAGTCAAGTAGCAGGTCTCGACAATGAATTTGGAAAGAAGGCCCACCTTGCGACAGGTTTCGGAGAGCACCGCCGCTTCCCGGGCGACGCGCTCCGTTTCTCCCTCCCGCAAGGCCGGATAGTTGAGGACGATGTCCACCTCGGAGGCTCCTTGCGAGGCTACTTCATCAATCTCCACCATTTTGGAGCGCGCGGTGTACCGCCCACTGGGGAAACCAATCACGGACGCGATCCCCACATCGCCCGAACCCAGAATCCTCCGGCAAAGAGAAACGCTGGTCGGGTAGACGCAAACCGTGGCAACACTGAAGGCGAGTGCGTCCTGGCATAGTGCCTCAATGTCAGCGTTGGTAGCGTCCAGCTTTAGATTGGTAGCGTCCAGGGACGCCGCAATTTCGGAGAGAGTGAATGACATGAATTCAGTTTTTGCGGAAAAATGAGGGCTTTGCGATTTCAGTCTACGATTCGATTTCTTGAAGATAGGCCATGGCCGGAGCCGTTCCTTTTCGCGTCACCGCGATGGCGGCAGCCCGGTTGGCAAAGTTGGCGGCCCGAACAAGATCTCTAGAGAAGTGCTGAAGACCGGCCGCAAAAGCTCCCACAAATGCATCGCCCGCGCCGGTCGTGTCAATCGCCTTCACGTTCGGGATCGCATTTACCCGCTCGAACCCGCCGGGAGTAGAGAGATGGGCACCACTCTTGCCCATCGTGACTAAAACCGTCTCCGGTCCGAGCTTGCGGCAGAGTGAATCAAACTCCGCCGCAGGCATCTCCGCCAATTCGCTCTCCCCAGGTGCCGACTCATTGATCCGTTCGAGAAGGCTGAGAAATTCGGTTTCGTTTGGAATGAGAATATCGGTCTGCGCGAGGATCTCGAGGGGGAATTCCGCGCGGAACGGAGCCGGATTCAGGATTCGGGTGAGGGAGTGATCCGTGGCCTGCGCAAATACCGATGCAACGGCCTCTGGATTGCACTCCATCTGGCAGACTACCATATCGCTCTTCGCGATCAATTGATCTGGAATGTCCTCCGGCGAGAGCCGCTCATTCGCTCCCAGGGCTACGACGATCTCGTTCTGCCCGGTCTCATCAAAAAGAATGCCTGCGGTTCCCGTAGAGCAATCGGGATACTCAGCCAATACCGCCTCAATGCCTTCCGTGCGATAGAATTCGCGAACCGCATCCGCGAACGGGTCCGCTCCGACAGCCCCCACGAAAATGACTTCGGCTCCCGCACGCTTCGCCGCTACGGCCTGGTTGCTCCCTTTGCCCCCGGGTCCGGTCAAAAACTCGCCGACCACCGTCTCGCCGGCCCGCGGGAAAGTGGGGGTCGAGAAAGTCAGGTCTTGCACGAAGCTGCCAACGACCAGAATAGGCGAAATATTCATGGAAAGAAGTTTAGTGAGACCGAGCGAAAGGACACAAGGGAGGAGTTGATCAAAAAAACGACTGGTCAGACACCCCACTCACGATCTAGCCTTTGGCCATGTTTACGGGATTAGTGGAAGCAGCCGGGGAAGTGACCCGTTTCGAGGAGGATGCCTCGGGATTTCAGCTCGATATTGAAATGCCGGAGGCGATCGCCGATCAAGCCCTGGGTAGCTCGATTGCAGTCAACGGGTGTTGCTTGACCGTGGCCCGTATGAGCGGGTCTATCATTTCATTCGACCTCCTGGCTGAGACGGTGCAGCGAACGTCCTTCGCCCAAATCTCTCCGGGGAGGCTTGTCAACCTGGAGCGCAGCCTCCTGCCCACAACCCGAATGGGTGGCCATTTTGTCAGTGGCCATGTCGATGAAAGCGGAGAGATCCGGGATTTCCAGAAACGGGGTGCCGATCATTACTTGAAGGTGAGCTGTAGCCCGGAGGGAATGGTCTATCTGGTCGAGAAAGGGTCAATCGCCGTCGATGGGATTTCACTGACTGTTGCCGAGTTGCATAGCGACGGTTTCGCCGTCTGGTTGATTCCTCATACCATGCAGGAGACCAATCTAAAAGACCGCAGGGTGGGGGAGCGGGTTAATTTGGAGTTCGACCTCCTCGCAAAGCATGTGGAGCGAATGCTGCAGGCCCGAATCTCGACCCCCAAAAGCTAATCAAGGCCCGCCGGAATGAAGGAACGCTTGCTGCAACTGGTCGGAGAGGAACTGCGACTCTTGCGATCTGAGGGAGTCGAGGGAATTACCCTCTCCGATGAGGCCCTCCGGTTTCTGGAGAAGGAATCGAGGCAAAAAGTTACCTCGGCTGATCGTCCGCAAGCTTCCGCACCGAAGCAAGCCGCACCGAAGCAAGCCGCACCGAAAATCCAGCTCCGGGATCCCAGTCCCGCGCCAGCGAAAGTGGACTCGGGTCGCCCCCACCTCGATTCTTCTTTGGCCAATCCTCCCGCACTCGATATTCCCATCGGGTCCAAGGAAGAAAATTGGCTATGGCTGCGCGATCGGGTGCTCAATTGCCAGGTTTGCCAAAACCATCTTAATCCAGGAAAAAGGATAGTTTTTGGCACGGGCAATCGGGATGCCGACATCCTTTTCTGTGGAGAAGCACCCGGAGCCGATGAGGAAACCCAGGGAGAACCTTTCGTGGGCAAGGCCGGTGAACTGTTAACGGCCATGATCAAGGCCATGGGCCTGGCCCGGGATCAGGTGTACATCACGAATATTATGAACTGGCGCCCGCAGACAGGAAATCCTTTCGGAAACCGCCCCCCAACTGATCAGGAGATGGCGTTTTGCCTTCCGTACCTAATTGCGCAGATCAAGATTATTCAGCCCAAAGTAATTGTGGCTCTCGGAGCCACCGCAGCAAAAGGTTTGCTGGGTGAGGAAACAAAGGGAAGAATGGCCCGCCTGAGGGGCCAGTGGAAGGAGTTCTCAAATACCCCACTGATGATTACTTATCATCCTTCCTTCCTGCTCCACCAAGACTCTCTGGCCAGCAAACGAAAAGTATGGGAAGATCTCCTCGCCGTCATGGAAAGGCTGGATATGCCAATTTCAGAAAAACAAAGGCAATTTTTCCTCAAAGCCTTGAGAAATTGAGAATAGCTCCGAGTAGTCGGAAATTTTCGTGAACCTCCAATAGTTGTCCTCTGCACCAATAATTTTCGTAAAATATTTGCTAAAATTCCCTAAAAACACCTACCCGGAAAATTCGGCTTGACGAGAAAATTTATGTAGTTTTTGTACTTGATACCATGAAAAGAAAAAAGCGTTTCACTGCTAGGGATAACATTGCCTATTTTCATCTGATGAGTCGGACGGTGAATGGGGAGATTTTGTTTGGGGAGGTCGAGAAGGAGGTGCTGCGGAAGATGATTTGGCAGGTGGCCGATTTTTCGGGGGTTCGGGTGATTACCTATGCGGTGATGAAGAACCATTTCCATATTCTGGTGGAGGTGCCTCCTGCGGGGACGGAGATATCGGATGAGGAGTTGGTGCGTCGGTATGGGGTGCTTTATCCGAAGCCGACGCC
>CAZWFJ010000012.1:0-35261 GCA_964633135.1 uncultured Puniceicoccaceae bacterium
AACTAAGACCTCTCATGCTCCATTATATCAAATGAATTTCCAACACCGTTGTTTTGCCGTGGTTTCCAGGAGATTTTCTGTTTCGGAAGGATCTCCGACGACGTCCCAGAGCAGATCCTGCGTGCCGTCGAAACCGGTGACATACTTGTAACGCCCGTCGAAGGCCAGTCGCCAGTTGCCGGACTTCTTGTCGAGACCGGAGGTGACGATCTCGCGGGGCGGGGTGGCCTTGGGGTCGGCCAGATAGGGGCGCAGCGTCCGGGAATCCCAGTCGGCGGGAACTTCCGCGTCGGCGAGGTCGAGGAAGGTGGCGCAAAGATCGAGAATCGCCATCGGCCGATCTTCGAAATCCCGGGCGGCGACGCCCGGGCCAGCCACCACCATCGGCACACCTGCCGACTGCCAGTAGGGAACGGTCTTGGCGAAGCGCTCGTGGTCGCCGAGCATTTCTCCGTGGTCGCTGGCGTAAACGATCAGTGTGTTTTCGAGTTCGCCACGGGCCTGGATCGCTTCGATCAGGCGGCCGACCCAGCGGTCAATATTGGTCACCATGGCGGCGTAGTTCTGCCGCACGCCGTTGAGCTGGCGCAGTCGCTCGGGGCTGTTGTCTTCAGCGGCGAGAGGGCCGGGGAATTCGACTCCGTCGTAGAGTTCTTTCATCGATTCGGTGATATCCCAGGGGTCGTGCGGACCGGGGAAGTTGACCTGGATGAACCACGGTTTGCCAGCCGGGGCGCGGCGGATAAGGTCTTCGGCCGTGGCACCCACCCAGTTGTCGCCGTAAGCTTCGTCAGGCAGGGGGCAGGGATCGTTGCGCAGATAGCCGTCGCCCATGCGTCCGAGGAGGTCTTTGACATAGATCTCGCGCAGGCTGCGCTCCTCGAGCATTTGGGTAAAGGGGCCGCCGGGTTTCTCCTCGGCCGCCCAAGCACCGTCAAGCTTGCCCTCGCTGTCCATGCCGTCGCTGAGACCGAAGGCTTCGAGGTGGTTGCGCCCGTCCAGTCCCCAGTCGTGTTTCGGCTTGTGGAGATCGAACTTACCGCAGCCCATCGTGTGGTAGCCGGCATCCTGCAGGCGGTGGTAGAGCAGCACTTCGCCGTCGGGCACGCTCTGGCCGTTGTCATGCACGCCGACGGCCGGGTAAGCCTTGCCAGTCGCCATGCAGGCCCGGCAGGGCGAGCAGAGTGGCGAGGGACTGACGGCGTTGCGGAAAGCCACCCCACGGGCGGCGAGCGCGTCGAGGTTTGGCGTGCGCACCGGGTTGGATGCGTCGAACCCGACATAGTCAGGGCGGTGTTGATCGGGAAAAATAAAAAAGAATGTTGGGTTTCATTGGTTCTGTTTTTTCACGAGGGCAGCCGTGCGGGGCTGGAGATGATGGGGTTGGCGGGGGCGTGAATGCCGAAGTGGTCAAGGACGTAGCCGCTGCCGGGCGGTTGAGCGGCAGGGGCGGCCAGCCAGGACCAGGGGCCGCTGAGGCCGCGGCAGTGGTGGGGGCCGACCATGTTGCGAAGGGAGCTGGCGAGTTCGAGTGTCAAGGTGTGCTCCCCGGCGGCGACCGGACCCTCGAACCGGCCTTCGAAGGGGGCGTGGAGAATGGGGGCGACAGCGGGGCGGTCGCCGTCGAGGACGGCACGGGCGGCGGCGGCGGTGTGAGCGGGAAGGGCCACGCGGAAGCCGCCTTCGGCGGCGGTGTCGAGGGTGAACCGGTAGTCGGCACGCACCCAGCCCCGGTAGAAGGGGAGACCGTTTGCGGTGAGGTCGCCATCCGCAAGGGGGGCGGGGGCGACGGCACGGAAGCCGGTTTCAATCGCCTCGGCGTGGAACTCACCCCGCAAGTAGGCGGGCATGATCTCGACGAGGGCGGTCATCGCCTTGGCTCTCAGGATGAGTCGATTCGTGCCCTCGCGGACCTGTTCGCCGATGGGTGCGCGGGCGTATTCATCGTCGAACCATTGCTGAAAGCTATCGCCGGGAAGGGACTCGCCATTGAGGAAGATGTCGTAGAGCCAGGGGCGTTCGACCACGATTTCAAGGCTGTCGCGGGCGATGTCGGCGAGCGCGATCTCGAAATCGTAGGCGACGGCGCAGCCGGGCTCGGGCGGGAAGGGATACTCCAACCAGTTGCGCTTGAACATGTGCCCCATCTGCCAGGGATTGCCGTCGAAGCCGTGCCGGCGCCAGTTTTCGGCGTCGGCGTGAATCGTGCATTGGGCTTGGCCGAAGGTGTTCGGCTGCCCCGGATCGGCGAGGCGGCAATAATCGAGCAGGAGGAGGTTGGGTTCGTCGCGTTCGGCGGAGACGAAGCTTAGGTCGCTGGCTGCGATGAGCGGCAGCGCCGCCGGAGCGGACTCGACGACGGCACCGCCCGGTGCCTCGCCGATATACACCAAGCGATGTCCGCGCGGCGGCAAATCAAGATCAAGCAAGATCCCGCTGTTTTCACTCTCACTCCCCAAACAGCACTCGCCCGTGGCCGTATCCAAATCAAACGCACGCTCCCCACGCACTTTCACCTTCACTTTCACTCCTCCGCGCTCCCAGGGGGCGCAGAAGAACCAGAGGGTGCCGCCGTCGGGCAGTTCGGTGCGCCGCCAGACGAGGTCTTCCGGCAGGGCGGTGCCATCGGGTGCGGCAAGGTAGGGCGGGATCGCCGTGCGCAAAGCACTGACCAGAGAGGCGGCATCGTCGAAGTGTTGCCATTGGTCGGGATAATCGGCGGCGAGTTGCGCCGGGCGATCATCGAGACGGCCTTCGACGCGGGCGGGCGGTTCCCCTGCAGCGAAGACCTTGCCGCCGGCAGCGAGCCACTCGGCGACGCGGGCGAGCGTGGTCTCCGTCCAAGTGCGCATGAGAGGCGGCAGGACGAGGACATCGTAAGCGCGTTGGCCGAGGTGGAATTTGCCGTCTTCGATGCGGGAATCGAGGTCGGCCAGCAGAATTTCGTCGCCGAGGTCGAAGTCGATCTGCCCGGCGTAGAGGTCGAGGTAAAAGGCTTCGGTGCTCTGCCTGAGCTCGGCGTGGGTGACTTCGCCGGAAGGTTGCCACTGGCCGTTGGGACGGCCGTCGAGCCAGCCGCTGAGGGTGGGGTGGAGGACGAGGACGCGGTTGCGCTCAGTGCCCTCGCGCTGGGCGGCGATGACGCGCGCGACGTGGTCGGCCTGGGTTTTGTAACACTCCCACCACGGGCTGTGCGGGGAGAGCGTCTGCGCCCAATCGTATTTGCGGGAGCCCCCGAGCGTCCAATGGCTCAGGTGCGGATCCATAATGGTGATTCCAAAGGCCAGGAGAAAGTCTTCGCAGGTTTTAAAGAGGGCGAAGGCGGCACCGTAGCCGTCGGCTCCTGAGGATTCGACCATGACCTCGCGGTCTCGCCCGAGTTGGGCGGCGGCGGAAGCCAGTTCCTTGAGGTTGAGCAGATAGAGGCCGTTATCACGCAGGCGGCTGCGCACGAACTGGAAACCGAGGAGGTCGTTGCCGGGGGCATGCATCCAGCGGTAGGTGGCCATGCTGTCGGGGTTCGAGGTCGGGCTGGGCCAATTGTTTTCCATGACGTGGCCGGTGAAGCCGAGACGATTTTCCATGCACCAGTCGAAGAGACCTTTGAAAAAGCGTTCGTCAAAGAGACGGCGCATGGTCTTCCAATAGTCGTAACGCACTTCGACCGACCCTTCGGCACCGAAGCAAAAGGCGTCGAGCCGGTCTTCGAGACGGTAGCCGTGTTCGCGTTCGAAGTCGCGGAGGATGGCGGGGCTGAGGGTGAGTCCCTCGGTCGAATGGTAGAGCGAGGGCTCGTCGCAGAAGCAATAGGCGACGGTCTCCCCGAAGTGTTGCCCGGAGCTGGCACGGTAGCGGTCGTGGGTTGTTTCGATGAAAGCCTTGACGGCATCCGGGTGGGTGAGATCCGGCATGGGGAAGCCCCCCTTGGCCGGATTGCCGGGAAGCGGGGCGAGAAGGGCGGCAGTGCGCCATTCGCCGTTTTCAGGCGGACCGGCGGGGCGGCCCTCGGCGTCGAACCAGCCGAGGAGGGTGCCGCCTTTGCCGCCGATCTTTCGGTCACGGGTCTCGATCAGGCGCAGTTCGCGACCAGCCACATGCGATTTATGGGCGACGACGTGGCCACCGGCATGACCGCCGGGGCAGGTGTATTCGTCGTAGATATGCCATTGCAGGCCGAGCCGCTGGCACTCGACGGCGGCGGTTTCCCAGAGGGCGAACCATTCCTCCGAGAGGTAGCCCAACTCAAGGCCGGGGCGGGCGTGCATGAAAAAGCCGCCGATGCCTTTCTCCTGGTAGTCCGCGAGCTTCCGGCGGATGCCTTCAGGGTTGACCTCGCCGTTCCAGGACCATTGGAGGGCCGGGCGGCAGGTAGAGGGTGGGTTGTCGAAGGCGGAAAACCAGTGGGTCGTCATGTGGATGGGTGGGATTGAAAAGGGATCGTAGGGAAGAAGATTCTCAGGCAATATCGGCGGTCAGGCGCTTCCATTTTTTCTGGAAGCTCGGCTTGTCAAGGACGGCGCGGTTGACCGTGCCGACGGGTGTCTTGCCGTCGAGCAGATCGATGATGCGCTGGCCGGCGGTGCGCCCGATGTCGCGGAAGAGTTCGTTGGTCCAGGCGATGGAATGGGGGGCGAGGAGCACGTTGTCGAGTGTGCCGAAGCGGTGGGGCTTGGTCACGGGCTCGCCGTCGAAGCAGTCGAGGGCGGCACCGGCAATGGCCTTGCTCTGGAGAGCGTCGAAGAGGGCGTCCTCGTCGATGATACCCCCGCGGGCGGTGTTCAGAATGTAGCTGCCGGAGCGCATCGTGGCCAATTCGTCGCGCCCGATGATTCCCCGGGTCTCGGGGGTGAGCGGGCAGTGGACGGAGACGAAGTCGGCAGCGGCCATCAACTCGGGCAGCTCGACCTTGCGAACGCCTAGGCGGGCGGCGGTGGCGTCGTCAAGGAAGGGGTCGAAGGCGATCGGTTGCTTCATCCCAAAGGGTTCGAGCAGTCGGATCAGCTCGCGGGCGATCCCGCCACAGCCGACGACGCCCAGCGTGCGGTCGCGCAACTCCCCGCCCATGTAGCCCGCACGGTCGTCCCAACGGCCCTCGCGGACGATTTTGTCTTTGGCTACGAGGTGGTGCTGCAAGGCCATCATCCACATCACGCAGGCCTCGGCCACCGGGCGGTCAACCGCACCGGAGGTGATGCCGAGAAGGACGTCGGCCTCGGTGCAGGCCTCGACATCGACGGTATCGTAGCCGACGCCGAAGCGGATCACTGCCAAAAGATCATCCGCAGCGGCGAGGCTGGCACTCGTTACCTTGGGCGTCAGGACGACCAGGGCGCGGGCGTCCCCGATCTGTGCCGATGCGATCTCCGGCTGGTGCTTCTCAAAAAACGACTGGGAGACTCGCGGCTCGGCGTCGAGGACATCCTTGCCAATGTCGGGGAATTTCGTTGAGCCGTCTTCCTGGATGAAGTCAGCAGTCCATTTTACGGGGAATTTCATAAGGCTTTTTTGCAGGGTTACTGTTCGAAATTGATTCCAAGCGCGGACTTCTCTTGTGACGAGAAAAAAATAGGAAACCGAACAGGCATCCGCAGTATCTAAATTATCTTCTGCCTAGGGGGCTTCACAGGGAAGTCGCTGGGCGGCGTCAGGCGAGTTGGAGGAAGGCCTCGCGGGTGACTTGATAGCGGAGGGGCGCACTGTGGAGGAAGCGGCGGCATTCTTCGACCATGAATTGGCCCATGCGACCACATTCGGCACCGATGGAACCGGCGATATGGGGGGTGATGAAGACGTTTTCCAGATCGTAGAGCGGGGAGTCGGGGGCGGGCGGTTCGGGATCGGTGACGTCGAGCAGGGCGCTCAGGTCGGGGCGCTCGCGGAGCACGGCAGCGAGTTCGTTTTCCCGGATGAGACCTCCGCGCGCGGTGTTGATGAGGGTGGCCCCGCAGGGTAGCTGCCTTAGTAGAGCGGCGTCGATCATCCCGATGGTTTCCGGTTTGAGGGGACTGTGCAGGGAGACGACGCGGGATTCGGCGAAGCAGGTGGGGAGGTCGGTCAAGCGGACGCCGAGTTCCGCCGCCTGCTGCGGAGAGCAGTAGGGGTCGTAGGCGAGCACTTCGACCTCATAGGCTTGCAGCATGTGCGCCACCCGCTGGCCGATCTGACCCAGGGAAATGAGGGCAACTTTGGTGCCGTATGCTCCGCCTTCATTGAAGCCCTTCGGCCAGTCGAAGCGGCGCTTGCGGCGGATCTGATCGGGGAGGCCCCAGACTTGTTTGAGGGAGAGGATGATTTGGGCGACGGCGAATTCAGCCACCGGTACGGCGTTGGCCGCCCAGGCCGAAGAAATGGGGATTTCGCGATCCCAGAAGGACTCTGTGACGACATCCTTGATCGTTCCGGCACCGTAGAAAACGGCTTCGAGGCGGGGCATGAGAGCGAGCGTGGCGCCATCAAGCTGCGGACAGCCCCAGCCGGAAAAGAGAACCTGCACCTCTTTCAAGGCCACCGCGTGAAGCGGCATGTCTGCGGCGGTGCAATCCTCGACGGTGACTTCGCAGAGGGTGTCCAGAACCGTCCGCACGCGGGGCGGATAGATGCGGGATTGGTTGCCCGCGCCCAGGATGAGGGCGGCTTTCATATTCTTGTTTTCAGAGTCGCTGAGGGCGGGTGGATCGTGGGGAGCAGCAGGCATTCCTGCCAGTGATTTGCTGGATCACAGGCAGCCAGGTCTGCGCTACTTTAAAATCAAAAAAACGCCCGCCGCTCCTCTTCGGAAACAGCGGGCGCTCACTTAAATGAGAAGGCAATCGCAAAGTTTAGCCCCTGCGACGGCGCAGCATCACGAGGCCAAGGCCGAGGGTGCCAGCGAGCAGGGCGAAGGTGCTCGGCTCGGGGATGGCGGCGACGCTGATGTTGTCAACCGACCAGGTGGCCGCAGCGGTGGAGGCGTCGTTGACGACATTCGCAGTCCTGTTGAGCGAAGTGCCGATAGTAAAGTATCCACCGTTTTGATTGCTGAGAGATCCTGCCGACACCCACGCTATGTTAGTGTCCGACGCAGTGGCTATGCCATCGGTCACGTTAAAGATGTTGAAGCCCCAAGTCTCGGTGGTGGGATCGGATTCAATCGTGAACGCGTAGGTCTTGCCTGTATCCCAAGTAGCCCCGACGTTGGTGCCGCTGCCAGCACCTCTCTTGATATTCCCGTCGGCATCGAACTGCAGGGCCCACGTGGTGGTATTGTTTCCAATGTAGCGATTAGATGGATTGGACACCGATGAGTCGTAGATAGCGATGGTATCGACTGCCCCGACCGTGGAGTCGACCCGGAAGTCGAAGCTGTACGTGTTGGCGGTAGTCAAAAGGCCACCGTCGTATTGACGATTCACAAGGGAACTGGTGCGCCCGCTAGTTCCGGGAGTGCCGCCGTTAAAGGCGTAGGCTCCGCTGAGGTAGTTGCCGTCACCTGAGATGACCGGGGTGGTGTTTTGTACTGTGAGGGTCCCGTTTATGAGACTATCGTCTTGCCTGTTCCAGGCACCAACCCAGCCGGAGCCGGCGGTGCCTTCGTATTGGTCAACGGAGGCTGTGCCGTTGCCGTCGGCGAATTCGAGGGGGAGAACTTGAGCCTGTGCTGTGACCGCGAGAGCCAAAGATGCGAGGATGATGTGTGTTTTTTTCATGATGGAATTAATGGGTTTGTGGTTTTGGTTATATAACGTGTTTGTATTGGAACTTTGCGATATTTGCTCAAAGATCGCAGAGGAACAACCGAAACAAAATCGAACCAGATCGATTTTAGGATGGACGGGGTTCTGGGATCGGTGCAGGCTATGGGTTATGGAGGAGCAAGTGGGAATGGAGCAGGCCTCGACGGTGACCTTGGCGGAGGTCGCGGCGGCGGCGGGGGTGGCGCGTTCGACCGCGTCGCTGGCGTTGCGGGATGATGCGCGGGTGAAGGCGGCGACGAAGCGGCGGGTGCGGGAGGTGGCGGAGGCGCTGGGCTACATTCGCGATCCGGCGATGAGCCGCTTGGCACATTACCGTTGGGAGGGCAAGCAGCGGGTGCGGGAGACGCTGGTATATCTGACCCATTACCCGGAGCGCAAGCGGCGCTATCCATGGCTCTTTTCGGCGGCGGAGGCGGAGTCGCGGGCGTTGGGGTATGCGCTGGAGGCGGTCGAGGTGTCGGATTATCCCTCGGCGCGGAGGCTGGGGGACATGCTATGGAACCGCAGTGTGCGGGGGATTTTGCTGGCACCGATTTTGTCGGGAATGGAGATTCCGGACGTGGGGTGGGAGCGATTCTCGGTGGTGGCCTCGGAGGAGGGTCATGCCGAGGTGCCTTTTCACTCGGTGCGGCCCAACTACCGGGAGGCCACGCGGATGTCTTGGCAACGGTTGGTGGTGGCGGCGGGGGCGCAGCGACCGGGTCTGGCACTGCTGCATGAGGAGCAAAGCCCGAAGATCGCGACCATCGGGGGCGAATTTCTCTTTTTGCAGGAGCGCAATCTACCGAAAAAGGGACGCCTCCCGATTCTGCATGGGCGTCTTGGCAATGAGGAGGAACTGCGGAAGCGGCTGCATACATGGATCGAAGCGCAGAATCCGGATGTCATTCTGGGGGTGAATGACGCCATTTACTATGCGCTCGAGGATTTGGGCTGGCTGGCGGCGCACGGGGTCCCCGCCTTTGCTTCGATTCTCTGCGGGGAAGACGAAGATTTTCCGGAAATCCCTGGCACCCGCTACGCCCGTCACCTGCTGGGTGAGACGGCGGTGCGCCTGCTCGACGGCCTGGTGCAACGCGGTGAGCGCGGTCTGCCGGAGTATCCGCTCAGGCACCTGATCCCCCCGCAGTGGGGGTGAGACGAAATTTGGCGGAAATTTTGGAAATTTTGGGACACCCATAAGGTTGCCAAAAAGACCTTGATATATGCTCCAGAAAGAAAACAAAGTGCGTCCCTATACGCGGGCAATTCCTGACCGGACGCTACCCGCATTTTACTACAAGAAGCAGGAGACGTTGATCCAATTCCCCCGGCCTCTGCAACGTGCACACATGGTAAGAAGCGCAATGATCTACAGGCTTAATGGCCAACACGAACTCTATGACCTGCAAGTCGATCCCGACGAGCTGTCCAATCAATACGAAAATACCGCTTACGCATCCGTTGCACAGGATCTACAAAAGCGGCTGCTTGATTTTTTTGTCCGTTACCAAACCGAAAAACGAAATATCCGGGAACTCTACGCTTAAAGTGTTGCCGATAGACTTTGGGTCGAAGCGCGAAGCATGGCAGGGATCGGGCTTTTTAAGCTAAGAATTAAGGGTTCCGTTTATTTTTTCAGCAGGATGGCATCGATGAAGGCATCTTTGCCGGGGTATTCGTATACGTCCGACCGACTGAGTGATCTGGCCTCCAGATGACATTCCATGCCCACTTGATCCGCTTTTTTCTTCATGTGCACTCCGTAGTACGGGTGGTGGATCGCCTGATCCGCAGTGGTGCTCGGCAATGTCGCTGATCGATTATACTTCATAAAAAGAGGTGGATCATCCGCGCTGACATGATTGACAGGGGAGAACTCGTTATAGAGATCACGATGTGTCTCGTAATTATCCAGTGCATCTTCAATGTTGTCCTCGCCAACCGCCATGTGGATCATCCGATGTTCGAGAAGAACGGGACCCAGCCATGGGGTGGCCTGCTCGGGGTCGATAGACGTCTGGCCGTTAATGGCAACTGCTCCGGAAATCCGGGTTGACTCACGCATCACAGGATCCGTGGCCGTCGGATCGGCCAGGTCATCATGGCAGAGGATCCACATGGATGTGCATGCTCCCGCACTTGTCCCCATTAAACAAACGCGGCTTTTGTCGATATTCCACTCCTCTGCCTTGAAGCGTAAAAATTGAAGTGCGCGGGCCGCATCATGAACCGGGGCAGGGAGAGGATTTGTCGGGGCGAGACGATAGTTGATCGCGGCGACAGATATCCCTTTGGCGAGGTATGCTGCGACATCATCGCGATAGGATGATTTATCTCCCGTGGTCCAGCCCCCGCCATGGATGAGTATCAGCAGTGGTCGGGACCCTTCCCCTTCCGCCTGCCAGAAATCAAGAGTGTTTCGCGCAAAACCGCCGTAGGAAACATCGCCATACGTTGGGGAGGGGGATTCTGTTCCAGTACAAATTAATGGCAGTAGGGGAAACATAAGAAGGAGAGGCTGAATAAGGTATCTCACAGGGGGTTTATTATCCGTAGAAGACCCTAATACAATTATATTATTCTGTTGTTTTTGGTTTCTCTAGGTGGCAAGAACTTCTTCTTCGAAATCGAATTTGCCCATGTCCAACAATAGGAATGTTTCTAGTTATCTCTGCTTTGGTGACTCCCTTACACAAGGGGGCACTTGGGTGGCGGGTCTGAATGCGCTGGATTCCTGTCAAGCGATCAACGCGGGGGAGGCCGTCGGCTGACCGATTCGGTTGACGAATTGATGCAGACGATACGCGATCATTCATCCGCTACGGGTAAATTTTATGGTAAATTTTATAGCCGGGTAACAAAATAAACGGTTGGCGAGCGTATGTATTATGCCATCCTTGCCGATGTCGGGGAATTTCGTTGAGCCGTCTTCCTGGATGAAGTCAGCGGTCCATTTTACGTGGAATTTCATAAGGCTTTTTTGCAGGGTTAATGTTCGGAATTGATTCGAAGCGGGACTCCACTTGTGACGAGAAAAAAGGAAGCCGAACAGGCATCTGCTATCTAAATTATCGCAACGCTCTGAATTGCGAGAATTGTGGCTCGCAGATAAAGTGATAGACGCCAGCAATGAAAGTCGTGATCGTTTTCAGGTGAAGCTGACTTCGACAGACTTCAGAGTTCCGGGGAATTTTTCGAGAAGCGGTAGGCCCCGCGGAGCCATCCAATCGGTGTCTTTGGCAAAAGTCTGCCAATGTCCGGCGGTTGCCATACAGAGGGGCAGGTGGCTGAGAGGGCCGGGGCACTTGCCCGTCGCGACAATCTTCTCATTGAGGGTTAGAGTCACGGTGCCGTCATTGTCCAGAACCGCCTTATACTCTGCGGGATCCGGGGGCAAAGTCAGGCTTTCGGGCGTTTGCACCACATGATCTTCCGGGGTAAACGCGTCCCAGCGCAGTGGGGTCGGCACATCGCGGAGAGCGAAGCAGAGGCGTCCGTCTTTGAGGTAGAAAGCGAATCCGGCGGAAATTCCGTGCAGGCTGAAGAAAATGGCGTCAGTAGTTTCCGGATCCAGTTTGGCTTTGGCGCGGGAGGTAATTTGCCGACCAGCGATGCCGTCGATGTGGGTGCCGATCTTTATGACATCGCCGTCCTGCATACTAGCCAGACGCGTGCGAGGGTCAACCCCTTCCCAATGCAGAGGCATGACCTCCTGTTTGGGCAGAAAACGTTCCAAGCTGCGCACGGTTTTAGCGAGGGATGGATCATTGATCAGGTTCGATTCCTCGTCGTGATCGTTCGGCGCATAGAATTCCCGCGAATCGTCGGCATAGCGAATGAGCGTGCCCTCAGTGGTGCGAACGCTGTGGTTGCCAGGACCGTATGTGGTGATGGCCGGGTGCGTCCAGGCAGCACCGGCATCGATCAACAGCGGCTTGAGGGAATGACCTTTCCATTCGGGTCGGGCAGGCAAGGAACAAAGATCGGCCAGGGTGGGATAGAGGTCGAGAGTGCTGACCGGCTTGTCGCAGACGCCCGGTTTTTGTCCTGGCCTCGCGATGATCAAGGGGACGTTGGTGGCGCTTTCCCAGAGGGCCCATTTCTGGATGTGGTGGTGTTGGCCGAGACACCAACCGTGATCGGCCCAGAGGGCGACGATGGTGTTGTCTGCGTAGGATGAGGTTTCCAAAGTCGCCAGCAGGCGTCCAATGCAGTCATCTACGTAGCTGATGCAGGCGAGGTAAGCATGCACAAACTCGCGAAGCTTGCCCTGGCTGCGTAATTGAAAGTCGTTGCCACCCACCATTTCGTGGCCGCCCGAACTCAACGCAACCGTTTTGGCAAACTCGGAGAGCTGTTCAAAGGCTGCATCGTCTGGTTCGGGCACTTCGATTTTAGCAGGATCATAGAGGTCGAAGAACTTTTGTGGGACAAGCAACGGCGTATGCGGCCGGATAAAGCCCGCGCCCAACAGGAAGGGACGGTCCCACTCCCGGTGCAGTATCTCCGAACACCAATCCAGAGTGAATTCGTCGGCCCTTACGCCGTCCTCCTCCCCTGCTGTTGGACCCCAACGCAGGTGTTTTTTGCCATTCCCCGGAACATCTCCGAAGTCACCCTGATTTTCCAAAATTAGCCGGTTATCGGCCAACAGTCCCTCAATCCAGCCAGCACTGCCAGGCTCTTCCCACAAGGGAGCCGTCCCCTGGTCATGAGAAATCCACTTGCCATGGTAAATCTTGCCCATGCCTGCCGTATAATAGCCCTGTTTTGCGAAATAGGCGCTCATCGGCAGGGTGGCGTTCAGCCCCGGGGAGTCCATCGTTGATCGCGGTAGATTGTAATCGGTGGCGACTGCCGTGTTCGTATAGCACCCGGATTCGTAAGGGGGAATTCCGCTCATCACCCCCGTCCGCCCCGGCACGCAAATCGGTGCCGGGCAATGCGCGTTGGTGAAGAGCGTCCCACGCCCGGCCAGGCGGTCGATATTTGGCGTAATGGCCGATGGGTATTTGCCGAGGCAGCGGACCCAATTGTTTAGGTCGTCCACCGCGATCATGAGGATATTCGGATGTTTACTGTTCACGATTCGCGTTTTTGCACCGGCTTCAGACTCCGACAAGAAGGCATGACTGCCAAGGCTCCCAAGTGCTAGGCCGACCGTGGTCTTGGATGTGGTTTTAATGAAAGCTCGGCGTTTCATGTGTTGTTAGGATATTCAATTATGCTGTATCTGCCAATTGAGTAGCTTTATTGGGCAGGTCATTGGCATCAATGAAGAAAGTTCGGCGAAAAGACGCAAAGCTGCCGCGAACGCCGGGGGAAGGCGAACTGGTTGTTGCCCGAGGGTTCATTGCGGGAGATCCTTCATGACTTCGCGGACGATAGCTTGGACGTAATGCCTTTGTCGATAAGCCAGGAAACGTAGCGGCGCAGTTCGCCCTCGTTGATCCGGCGGTTTTTATCAAACGGCGTGAGATTGGGTGTGAAGATACCTTGGATTTCCATACGTGTTGTCTGTTAATCGGATCCGGCGACGACTGCGGTCTCGCCCAGGCCTTCCGGCCCCATGGAGCAGTAGCCGCCATCGATCATGAGGGTGTGACCTGTGATGAAGCTGGCGTCGTCCGAGAGCAGAAAGAGCGTTGGCCGTGCGACTTCGACGGCTTCGCCCATGCGGCGGAGCATGTGGTATTGCCCCCAAATCGGACCCCATTTCTTTCGACCGCCACCGTCCATATCTGCGGCCTTGTCGGTCTCGTTACTCCAAATCCAGGCGGGATCGACGCTGTTGACGCGGATATTGTCGACGGCGAGGTCAAGTGCCATGCACTTGGTGAGTTGCTTGACCGCGCCCTTGGCGGTATTGTAAGTCCATCGCTGTTTTTGGGCAATGTGGCCGGAAATGCTGGACATGTTGACGATCGCGCCGCCCCCGTTGCTTTTCATGTGCGGGTGGACATTTTGCACCATGCGGCTGTAGGCCAACGGGCCCGCGGTGAAGCTCCGCATCCAGTCCTTGGTCTCGGCGTCGAGCCACTTCGCAGTGAAGGCGAAGGCGTTATTGACCAGATAATCGATCTTGCCGTAGGTATCGATGGTCCGGGCGACAACTTCGTCGCAGAAGGACTCTTCGGCCATGTCGCCACGCAGAAAGGTGGTTTCGTAGCCTGCCTTCTGGTAGGCTTCCTGGGTGGCTTGGCCCCGCTCGCTGATACCGGTGAAGAGTGCCTTGCCGCCTTCCTTGCAGAACTCCTCTACGATAGATTTGCCGAGGCCGGCGGAGCCACCGGTGACAATGGCGACTTTGCCTCTGAAGCGGTTGGGAACGGGTTGGTGGGCGATTTTACTGAGGTCGTGGCTCATGATGATATTCAGGGTTTGAGGTTAGTCGAGGCGATAAAACGTTTGAGCGTTATCGTGAAAGATTTTCCGGCGGTCTTCCGGGGTGAGATCCGCAGTCAACTCGTCGGCGGTATCGAGCCAGTGCTTCCAGGAGGAGGCGCGCAGGACGTGGGGCCAGTCGCCGGCCCAGACAAGCCGGTCCGGGGTGAAGAT
Organism: uncultured Puniceicoccaceae bacterium; assembly: GCA_964633135.1. GTDB lineage: Bacteria > Verrucomicrobiota > Verrucomicrobiia > Opitutales > Puniceicoccaceae > Puniceicoccus. The sequence goes on from CAZWFJ010000012.1 coordinate 14,274, forward strand.
TTCCAGGACCGCATCTGCGAAGGGTTTGAGGTCTTCAAGCGTCCACTGCTCAAGATTGGCGTTGCAGACAAGGTTGGAAAACTTACAAAAATGCGGCCCGGAGGCGGCAAAAGCTTTCAGGTGATCCTTCCAAGGCTGAATGTTGCCTCCGACGATGTCAGGATTGCCTATGTGGTCGAGGATGAAGCGTGTGTGCGGAGCGGCCTCCGTCATGCGGATGATATCGGGAAACTGACTCGGAAGATTGGTCAGCTCCAGGTGCAGACCCGCTTCACCAAGCAGTTGCACGCTGCGGATAAAGTCGGGCTGGAGGCAAAGACCATCGGGCTGGTTGAAGAGCAACCGCCGCACGCCCTTCACCCTCCGGTCGGCGGCGATGCGCTCGAGATCTCCGGCAATGGCAGCACCTTTCTCCAGTGGCAGATGCGGGACGATGCCCTTCAGGCGTTGGTCGTTGTCGGCTTGCTCACGAACCCAGGCAAACTCCTCCATGTAGTGCCCTTCGGCACAATCGCACTCTACGAACACCATGGACTCGACCTCGACGTCCTCGCAGGCTTGGTCGTAGTCCTTCAGCAGATAACTCCTGTTAATGGCAGGCACCTCTGCAAGCCAGGGATAGTCGATCCTGCCGAGATCCCAAATATGCAGGTGTGGGTCGATGATGGGGGTGTTGATCATGGGTTAGTTCAAGGGGTCAAGAAGCTGGATGATGTGCCGCACCTGGAATGGTCGCTTCACGAAGGCTCGAGCGCTATTCCACTGCATCATGCAGACGTGATTGGCGGTGGCTAGGATAGGTTCGCGGTCGGCGGGCAGATTGTCGAGAAAGGCGGATTTTCCCTTGAGGATCTCCCGGGCGTTCTCCGGTTTTTGGATATTATAGACCCCGCCCGATCCACAGCAGTCAGTCGCGCAGGGAGCCAGCTCCCAATCGTAGCCGGTGGCGTCCAGCACGTTTTTGGGGATGCCTGCGACCTTTTGGCCGTGGATGAGGTGGCAGGGCAGATCCACGAAGACTTTTTGTCTGCCCTCGCGCCGGGGACGGGACCGAACACCGATCTCGCCGAGAAACCCGAGCACGTCCTGCACGGCGGGTTCCCCTTGCAGGGCCTTGCCGAGAGCGAGTCCGCAGCCAGCCGAGTTGCTGACCGCCTTTTCCACGCCCGCCGCCCGAAACGCCTTGCGAATCACGTAGGGCACATTCTCATCCCGCAGCAAGCGCACAACCTCCGCCAGCTCCGTCACGTCACCGGGAATGACCACCGCATCGGGTCGGAAACGCTTGAATGCCAAAGCATCACTCTCATAAGTGGCCAACTGACTTGGGGCAGAGAGCACCCGGCCTTGAGGCGCGGCCTGAGCAAGTCGCCGGGCCAGTTGGGAAGCACTGGAGTTGGGCACAGGTTGAACCACAGGGAAAACCTTATGTTCCTTTTCGTTAATAAATAAGAGCTTTCCTTACTATTTTGCTTTTCCCTCCCTTTCAGTTCCTATTCTTACCTCATGCTTTCTTCTGACAAAGCCTCCGACAGCCCCTTGGTTCTCAAGGTCCGAGACCATGTGGTCCACCAACTTGAGCAGCTTTACCCCGGCGACCGTGTTCCTTCGGAAACCCGCATTGCCAATGACTGCGGCGTCAGTCGCACCACCGTGCGTCGCGTCCTCCAAAGTTTGGAGGATGAAGGCATCATCACCCGCCGCAAAACTATCCGAACCCTCCAAAGGTCAATCCAGGAATCGGATAAAGTCGATCTCCCGCCGGATCCTTTGCCGAAGGACCAGGAAGTCGCCCGCTGGCTCCTCTCCCAAATCGGTCATGGCAATATCCGGCCCGGCCAGAATATCAGTGAGCGCTCCATCGCCCGACAGCTCGGCTGCTCCTACACCCCCGTCCGCGAAGCCCTCCTGGCCCTCTCACCGCTCGGTTTCTTCGACAAAAGCGACCGCCGCCAATGGCAAGCACTTTCCCTCAACCCCAAGTTAATCCACGAGCTCTGCGAATTGCGCCTCCTGATCGAGAGCTACGGGCTGCGCAAGCTCATGCACCCCGGAGTACTCGCCCGACACCGGCCCCGGCTCGAAGAACTCCGCGTAAAAACCAATCAACTGCGGTCCCCAGAGAATTACGATGTCACCCAGCTTCTCAAAACCGATATTGCCCTGCATCAACTCCTTCTCCAAGCGCCCGGCAACCAGCTCATGATCGAGCGCCACCAATATATCTACGCAATGATTCAGTTCCAGCTCCAGAACGCCCAATTCACGATCGACCGCGTACAACTCGGCCTCGACCAGCACCTCCAAATCCTCGATGCCATCCTCGATCAGGATGAAGCCGCAGCTTTCGAGCAACTGGAAACCCACCTCCTCTCTGCTGAGCAAACGCTGCTGATGCTCAAGCCCGAACCTCCGCTTTAATGCGGTGGATGGCCACCGGAGGGCTGCGTCTGGCCAGCAGCACCATGGCAATGAAGGTGATCTTCGAAGCGAAGGGGAAGCTGCTTGTTTTCCTCGGTGTAGGATACCCGGATGACCCGAAGGGCAAAACGCATTCAGAGAGATCGGTAGTCTCTCGGCGCAACGCCCATATTCTGTTTGAAGAGCCGGGAAAAGTAGTAGGGGTCAGGGATGCCCACCCGCGCACCAGCTTCCTGAACAGGCAGTCCTTCGCTGAGGTGGCGGCAGGCATGGTTGATCCGCGCCTGTATGAGCAACTGCTGGCAAGGACGCCCGGTGACCGCGCGAATTTTCTGGCGAAAGAGGCTGTAGCTCATCCCTAGCTTGCGAGCCTCGGAGGGGAAATCCCAGGCTGACTCCGGGCGTGCCCGGATTTGCTCGACAAGCCTCATCAACTCAGGAGAACAGCGTTGGCCTGCCACTGCGGGAAGATCGGGAAAAAGGTCGTCCAGTATCTGGTGCAGCAGGCCGGGCAGCTTCCTTTCCCGTGCCGTTTTACCGGATTGCGCGTGGCTGACTAATTCGTCAAACAAGCGATTGGCAATCCGGTCGCCTTTGGATGGAACGAGACAGCGGCTGAGAGTAAAACGATTACCGGTAGGCAACGAGTGCTCGATGTCGAACGATACTAAAGTGTGCCGGAAGTCGTCACTGATCGCTCGGTAATTCACAGGTTCACCTGGACGGACCAGCCAGCAATTCCCCGTCTGAATCTTTCGCCATCCCCCGGCTGTGTGGAGGATTTCTGCGTTCCCAAGGTTGGCCGTGTGGAGGACGTAAGGGTGCATCGACCGATTTTCGGAGCTCTGGGAGGCCCATCTGGAAAGGATTGCCGCATCGGAAACGGCAACGATGTTTATCCGGATGCCAAAGGTGGAAAGGTCCTCCCGATCGTGAAAGAAGATGCGAAAGTTTTTTGTCATTTTGTGCAAATAATAGGACAGAAACTCCATTCTCTCTGCAACTAAATTTGGTTATACTGCCAGCTATCGAAAATCCCGGATCCGGCCCTTTGTCGGAAACTCATTGAACTCTCCGTATGATAATGAATCCATTCAAAATCAAAGTAATCCTGGTGCTTTTTGTCACGCTTCACGGCGCGATTCTAACCGCAGCCACAGACACGCCGACCCGCCCGAATATCCTCTTCATTGCCGTGGATGATTTGAACGATTACGTTGGTTGTCTGGGCGGGCATCCCAATGGGTTCACGCCACACATCGACGCCCTTGCCCAATCCGGGACGCTTTTCACGAACGCCCACGCCCCGGCTCCGGTCTGCAATCCTTCCCGAGCGGCCTTTTTGACGGGACTCATGCCTTCGAGCACGGGCATCTATCACAACAAAGATCGCTGGGATGAGGGTGGTGAAGAGCTGAACCGCATCGCGCATCTGCCGCTTCACTTCCGGCGGGCCGGATACCAGGTGCTCACAGGAGGCAAAATCTTCCATACGAAGCCACAGAATTATGAGGAAGGCTTTGATCAAGACGCCGGGGGCTTTGGCGGGTTTAATTTGAATCTGCAATCTGCGGAATTTAGCGACCCGTTCGAGGGCCTGGGCGGTGCGCATACCTGGGCGTTCCACTGGGGGCCACTGGATGAAGAACAAAGCCAAGAGATGTCAGATCAAAAGCTTGCCGCGTGGGCGGCAGGGCAACTGCGGCAGCCCTCTGAAAAACCCTTTCTCCTCATGGTGGGTTTTCACCGTCCACACACCCCCTTGACCTCGCCTAAACCCTATTGGGATCTGTTTGACCGCGAGGCACTCTTGTTGCCGCCGACCAATGTCGGCGACTTGGACGATATGCCATGGATGGGGCGTCAAGTCGCGGTTGCCGGATGGCAGGAGATGGAGAAAGGGCATTACCGCATGGTGAAGGAGAGGGGAGTTCACGAGGATATTCTGCATGCCTACCTCGCAGCGAGTGCTTATGTGGACGACCAGATTGGCAAGGTGATCAATGCACTGGACAGTGGTCCGCACCGTGACAATACCATCGTGGTGTTGTTTTCCGATCATGGGTGGGCAATCGGGGAACACTACCATTTCAAAAAATGGGCGCTGTGGGACGACACGACGCGGGTTCCAATGATCATTCGTCTGCCTGGTGACGAATCGCAACCGCAAACCACCGACGCCGGGGTGACGCTAACGGACATCTATCCCACCTTGGTGGATTTGGCCGACATCGCCCCCCCTGCACATAAACTGGATGGAAGGAGCTTGAAACCGCTGCTTGAGGATGGCGATGAAGCCAGTTGGACGCGTCCGGCACTGACGACTTTTGGGCCGGGCAATCACGCCCTGCGGACCCCCCGCTGGCGATACATCCGCTGGGCCGATGGGTCGGAAGAACTCTACGACCACGCGACCGATCCGCATGAGTGGCACAATGTCGCCGGTTTGCCCCGCTGGTCGCAAATCAAAGAAGACCTCGCCGAATGGTTGCCTGAGACGGATGCACCCGCCGTTGCCAGCAGTCATGCCTCACCCGTCACGCTCAACGCCGGCCAATCACTGCTGTTTCATACGATAGAGCCAGACTTCGTCGAAGGGCCGATCCATATCGAGGCTCAGTTGAAGCGGGTTGAAGGCGATGGTGAGATATTGGAACACAGCGGTATGTTCAGCGGGTATCGTCTGCATGTGCGGGATGGCCGCCTGGCCTTCACTTTGAAGGATGTTCCAAGCCCGCTGAATTGGAACACGCTGGAGTCTTCCGAGACTACGCTTTCCGCAAACGATCCGCTCCCTCTCGGGGTGCCACTCCAAGTCGCGGCACGACTCGACCAGGAGGGAAAGCTGACGCTATCGACAAACGGCGAGGTGGTCGCGCAAGGCCAGCTCGGCACCTTGTCCATCCATCCGGCGGGTAGCATGAGAGTCCCGCCCGAAGGCAAAGGCATTCAAGTAGAAGAAGTGACCGTGGAATTCGGTTCTAAGAATAAAACCTCAAGGAAGGAATGAAGCAACGACCTAACTTTCTAGTCTTTTGTGTGGATCAGATGCAGGCGGCCTGTCTCGGCTGTGCCGGGCACCCTGACGTGCGCACGCCCAACCTCGATCAACTGGCAGCCCGGGGGACGCGTTTCGAACGGGCCTACTGCGAAAATCCGGTCTGCACACCCTCGCGCCTCAGCCTGTTTACCGGGATGAGTTCGCGCCAGCACGGGGTGACGACCTTGGGCCGATTTGTGCCGGAAACCACTCCGACCGTGGCCTCCGCGCTGCGGGAAGTGGGATACCGGACCCATTCCAGCGGCAAGCTGCATCTCCAGCCATGGGGCCTTGGCGACTTGCAGGTGGAGGATCGCGGGCGGAATATCCACTATTCAGGTCGAGAGGGACTGAAGGCCTGGAATGAAGGCCGGATCCCCTCCATTCCAGAAGGCTATTTTGGCTTTGAAAAAGTCGATTTCGTAGGCGGGCACGCCGACTACGCTTACGGCGATTATTTAAACTGGCTCGACCGGGAGCATCCACGGTGGGGGGCCAGCTTGCGCGAGCATTTTCGGGATGCCGCCTGGGCCTACAGCCGGACCGGAGAGCATCAGCTTACTCCGGAAGGCATCGCGAAATGTTACCGAATGGAAATCCCGGAGGAACTGCACTACAACCGATGGATCGCCGGGCGCACCATTGCCTTCCTGAATCAATTGTCCGAGCGGGATTCGTTTTTCAGTTGGTGCTCCTTCCCGGACCCGCACCATCCTTTTGCCGCCACCCGGCCCTATAGCGAGATGTATTCTCCCGGGGATTTGACCTTACCGGCAACCTGGAACGATCCGGCAGGGCAAGGCCAGGGGATGCAGGGGGTTCCGGCCAAAGCCTACGGTGTCGAACTGGATGCGTTCAATGAAGCGGGCTTGCGCGAGATGCTCGCCCAAACCTATGGCATGATCACGCACATCGACGATTGTATCGGAGAGGTGCTCCGCGCTCTGGAGGATTCGGGAAAGGCGAATGAGACGGAAATCATCTTTCTGGCCGACCATGGCGATTATTTGGGTTCGCATCATCTGGTGACCAAGGGCTTGTTTCTTTTCGAGGAAATCATGAAGGTGCCGATGATCTGGGCGGCACCCACGGCACAAACCGAAGCCATCGGCAGAAGCGAACCGGGGCTCGCCTCCTTGCTGGATTTCGCACCGACGATCCTGTCGCGGGCCGGCTTGGACATGAAGGTGCTCAAGCCGTTCAACCACTGGGTGGGCAATGACTTGCCCTGGTTCGATGGAATCGACCTCTCCGCAACGATCGACCGCGGAACCCACCTGGATGAACGGACCTTGATCGGCACGAAGGAAGAGAACGGCTGCACTATACCCGGCAGCACTCACGGCTACCGCGCCCGCTGCTACTATCGGGAAAACTACAAGTTGATTCTTTCCAACATTCCCGGCAACCGCGCCCTGTTCGATTTGGCCGCAGATCCGAGAGAAGAACACTCACTCTGGGACAACCCGGAATATCGTTCAATCCGCGACGAGATACTGCTTGAATACGCACTGGATTCGCTGGATTCCGAATATTGCGGCCTGCCGCGAATGAATGCCCACTAACCCACAACTCCGCAATTTATGATGAACTCAACCTGCTCCAATCTCCGCACCGATCATCTTCGCAACCCGATCGGTCTCGATTCAAGCATCCCCGGATTCAGTTGGCAGCTTCCGCCGGGACCGACTTCGTCTGTCGTGGACCGTGTCCAGGTGCGGGTGGCACTCGACAAGGCTTCCATTCGCGACGGCGAGAACCTGCTCTGGGATACCGGCATCTCCTCCGGCAGCGCCCCTCATGCGCTGCGCTTTCAAGGACCGGCCCTTCCCACGCTCACCCCGGTTTACTGGTCTGTGCGCTGCTGGATGGCAGGAACGCAAGAGCCTACGGACTGGGCGGATCCTGCCTGCTTCGAGTTGGGCCTGGGACCCGATGAAGCGGCATGGATCGGATCGCAGTGGATTGCGAGGGAGGTTCCCGGTTCGCTCCCGCCGACGCTGCATGCGCCCCTCCTCCGGCGGCGCTTCTCATTGCCGGAAGGCAAACCGGTCGCCCGCGCCCGCTGGTCGATCGCCACCCCTGGATTCTGCTACGCCTGGCTCAACGGTGAGCCGGTGATGGATCGCGTGTGCGATCCCATGCGGGCCGACAGCGCGCATACCATCCACTACCGCACCTTTGATGTCACCGCCCAGCTCGCCGAACCCGGCGTGGAGCAAGTGTTGGCCGTCTGGCTGGCCAGCGGCTTCTACTCGCCCTGGTGCCCCTCGACCGAGCACCCCTTTCCCGTTTTACGGGCAAAGCTTTCCATTCTACATTCAGACGGCAGCGAAACCACGGTCGGCACCGACGCGGAATGGAGAACCGCCGACAGCCCCGTTACCCTCACTCAAGCTTACAACAAAGACAAGAGTCACGGCGGCGAGCGATGGGACATGCGGCTGGAGCGCACGGGCTGGACACGGCGGGAATACGCAGATGCGAATTGGGAAAAAGCGGCGGTCGTAAACGCTCCCTCCGGCCGCCTCACCGCACAACCCGCCTTGGCACATTGCCTTCATGAGACCGTCCAGCCTGCGGGAGTGCGGGAACTCGAAGCCGAACGCTTTCTCGTCGATTTCGGCAAAACGATCAGCGGGCGGGTGCGTCTTCGTTTTCGCACCCGGGGCAAGTTGGGCAAACTCCCGCGTCTGCGTTTGCGCCATGCCGAAATCTGGCCGCCGAGCATGCCCAGGCCCGATGTTCTCGATGAGGACAGCCCGGAGCCGGAAAGCGATGGAAACAATGGCAAGAAAAGAGGCAGTAGCGAGCTGGACTACGGCCAGATCAGCGAATGGCATGAGTGCCCGGATACCAGGCGCGATGAGGCCGTGGATTGGGCGCCGGCCTTTCACTTGTTCTGCTTCCGTTATGTCGAAATCGAAGCTTTCGCGGTTGACCTCGAACCCGAGTCGGGCATCATCGCCGAAGCCATGACCAACGAAGTGGCCGATTCCGCCGAAATCGATACTGGCGATCCGCTGCTGGATAAAATCGAATCCGCCTGCGCGCATACCTGGCGCTGCCTCTCGCTTTACGGCGGGTCGCTCGACTGCTCTCATCGGGAAAAACTGGGCTGGGGAGGCGAGGCCGAGGCCAATGCGGAATTCTTCCTTCATCGCTTCGATACCGCGGCCTTCCTGGGCCGCTATCTGGCGGATTGGCGTGATGCCCAGCGCGAAGACGGACGCCTCCCCAACTACGCGCCCGCCTGGGGCGGGGGGCATTGGGTCGGCGGGCCGTTTTACGCCCAGGCCCCCATCAACCTCACCTGGCTGGGCTATCTGCACAGCGGCGATCCCCGTCTGCTGTCGGACAATTTCGAGATGGCCTTGCGCTGGGTGGACTCCCTGTCCGGCTCTCTACGGGCGGGTTTGATTGATCCGGCCGCCTATCTGGGGGGCGAACCGGGCAAGATTCACCCCATCGCCTTCATCGGAGACTGGCTGCCACCGCGCTCATGGCACGGAAGCTATAATTCAGGTGACTTCCTCACCGACGGGAAGCTCGACCTCGCCGGGGAAAACGTTCAAGCCTGCCTGCGCGACGCGCAGGTTTACAACACGCTGCACAGCGTTTTCACATTCAAAAACATCCGCCGGGCGGCAGCGGTTCTTGGGCGTGCGGATGAAGCGGAAGCAAAGCTGGCCAAGCCGCTTCGCGCGATGTGCGAAACCCTGGTGCGTGAGCATACCCATCCCGCCACCGGCCAAGTAGGCGACGGACGACAGGCCTATGCGGCCTTCGCCCTTGTGGCCGATCCCTTCTCGGACGTCCTTCCCGCCGCCGAGGCGCAAGAACGAAAAGGCAAGACCTTGAAGTGGCTCAAGCAGCGCATCATCGAGACCGACAAGCGCCACTTCGACACCGGCGTCCTTGCCACCACCTACCTCCTCAAAGCCCTCATGCTGCACGGGGAGGTCGATCTCGCGCTCGACCTGCTCCAGCAGCGCGACTTTCCCGGCTTCGGCTACTTCTTCAAGAAAGGCTTTGACACCATCCCCGAGCAATGGTCCGGAGGCGGCAGCAGCTTTTGTCACGCCTCCTATTCTGGAGCCGCCTTCTGGTTCTATCAGGCACTGGGCGGCCTCCGCCCCCGTGAGGATGGTCCCGGCTGGCGCAAATTCACCCTCGCCCCCCAGTTCACCCCCCGCCTGCCCGCCTCCGGTGTCCGCCAACAAACCCCTCTCGGCGAGATCGCCGTCCATTGGAGTTGGCAAGATGAGAACCGCTCCCGCCTGCGCTTGCAGGTCACCATACCCACCGGTGCCGAGGCGGAGCTTCAATTGCCGCAAGCCTACCACTGCGAAGCCGGTTTTCCCGTTCCTCTGGGAAGCGGGAGCCATCAGTTGGAAATCGGGACGCGATCGATCATTTTTTAGCTGAAGGGATCTCTCACAACATGAACACACCGCTCAATCTTCTCTGCATCGCGATCGATGATCTCGGTTGCTACCTGGGCTGCCTGAATCACGGCACGAAGGCCCACACGCCGCATATCGATGCCCTGGCCGAACGCGGCATGCTCTTTGAAAGGGCCTTCTGCCCGGCGCCGATCTGCGTGCCGGGGCGCACCGCCGTGCTCTCCGGCAAGGCGCCGACCACCAGCGGCTGCTACGTCAACGTCTGCGGCCCGTCCGACAAAGACCAGTGGCGGCGCTCCCCAGCGCTGGATGCCGATAGCTGTCTGCCGGCGTGGTTCCGGCGGCACGGCTACCGCACGCTTTCGGTCGGCAAGTTCTTCCACGGCGAACCGGAAGGCATCTGGGACGAACACCGCCCCAGCGGCTGCATCGAACCGGATCTGCAGGCCGATCCCCGCGAGAGCCTGCAAGGTGTGGACAACAGCGACGGCTTCTCCTTCCACTGGGGACCGCTGGATGCCGCGGGCGAGGCGCAGCTTTACGACGGGCAGACCGCCGATTGGGCCATCGCGCAGTTGCAGCGCGAGCAGCCGCAGCCCTTCCTGCTGGCACCGGGCTTTGTGCGACCGCACACCCCCATGCTGGCACCGCGTTGGTGCTTCGAGGCCAACGATCCTGACACCATCAACCTGCCGCAGCCGGACAGCGCTGTCTTCGAACGCCTGCCGGCCTTCGCCCGCGCCATCGCCCTGACCTCCGGCGGCTACGAGACGATCGGCGCCCAGGATCGGCATATCGAGGACCAGGGCCTGCGGCGCCGCATCGTCCATGCCTATCTTGCCGCCACTACTTACGTCGACGCCTGCATCGGCCGGGTGCTTGATGCCCTGGCCGCTTCGCCCTACGCAGACAGCACCGTGGTCGCCCTGTGGGTGGATCACGGCTGGAGCCTGGGCGATCGCTACCATTGGAAGAAGTGGGCCCTGTGGCAGAGTAGCACCCAGGTCCCGTTCATCATCGCCCGGCCAGGAGACGCGGCGCGGCGTTGCCCCATGCCCGTCTCCACCATCGACCTGATGCCGACGGTGAGCGCCTGCTGCGGCATCCCGTCACATCCCGACTGGGAGGGCCACAGCCTCATGCCGCAATTAGAACAGCCCCGGACCCCGCGACCGCAGCCGGTGATCACCACCTACGGTCCGGGCAACCACGCCCTGCGCTCTCCCGAACTGAGCGTGTTGTGCTACGCGGACGGCAGCCGTGAGATTTTCGATCCCGTCGCCGACCCGCACGAGCAATGCGACCTCGCCGGAGATCCACAATGGCAGGCCCGCGCCGATGTCCTCATGCAGGCCCTGCCCGCGACCCTGGCCAGGCCACTGCACCAGCAGGACCGCGATCCCATCGAAGCCCTTGCCAACATGCGCGATGGCGACCGGGTTCCACTCGGCTGCCTGCGCGGCGATATCGCCGACCGCGCCCTGCAGATCGACTCGCGCTGCCGGGTCACCGGAGACGATGGCCTGATCGTCGCCATGAAGGCCATGTCCGCCGGATTCGCCCTGATGATCCGTGATCGTCGCCTCTACTTCGGTCTCCGCGATGCGCCCCGGCCCCTGCATCCCGACACCTTCCGGCCGCAAGAGCATCTGCTGCGCGCCGAGCGCACGCTGCCAGCAGACTGGGTCGACATCCGCCTGCGCCTGGAGCGCGACGGCACTGCCCGCCTCTACATGGACGACACCCGCGTCGCCGAGGGGCGGTTTCCGGGCCCCCTCAGTCACCAGCCGGTGGCCACCATCGTAGCCGGTCGCCAAGACAGCACCGTCCGGGACTATGGCCTGCCGGCGGCGAGCAGCCCCGACGCAGACACCGTCTTCCCCGGTGAACTGGCCAGCGTGCAGGTGCGCTGGGAGAAGTCCGAGGCTGGAGAGCCTGGACATTGAAGAAAGATTGGATGAGTCGCAAAGAACCTGCGTCTGATTAGATAGCCCGCAGTAGCTCGCGGCAAAAGAGGAAGCACCCGGCGGTCCAGCCGAGCATGGGCGGCATTTCGTATTCGTCGTTGACGTCGTTGCCGCCGGTCACCGCGTTGTATTTTTCCCAGAGATTGCCGGACTCCGTGAAAACCCGGCAGACCGTGTCGATGTATTTTTCGGCCAGGCGGTGGGCCTCCTTGTCAAAGCCATAGCGGCGCAGGCCGTCGATGGCGGCGGCTTGCAGGGGCGGCCAGGCGTTGGGGTGGTCCCACTGGTAAACCTGTTCGCGGGGCTTCCCGTCGTTGGCGCAGGTGGTTAAGCCATGAGCCTCCTCCAGCTTTGGGAGTGACTTTTCGACCATGGCGGCGGCCTGTGCCTCGGTGGCCAGACCGGTCCAGAGCGGCCAGAAGGCACTGGCGGCGAGAATGGGCGAACGCTCCCGATTGATGTAGTCGAAATCAAAAAAGCCACCCGCCGACTCGTCCCAGCAAAGGCGGCTCACGCGCTCCCGCCGGGCCTCCGCCCGGTCATGCCAGTAGGCGACGCGCGGTTCGCTCTCCCCGGCCGTCTCGGCAAACATCCAGCTCAGGTTTGCCTCCAGCGCAAAGACGAGGGCGTTGAGATCAACCGGGTAATGATCCATGCACCGACGTTGGAAGCGGGGATTAAAGTCCCAGCCGGATTCCGCCTCGGCGATGTAGTGCTCCAGAAAGCGCATTCGTTCGACGGGCGTGTCCGGGATGTCGCTAACCCGCTTGTGGATGATCCAGTAAAACGGCTCGACCCCGGAGGGTTTTTCATGATGGCCGTAGTGGCTGAGACCATCCGGGCCGCCACGGAGGGTGCTCCAGAAGGCGGCCTCCTTTTCCAGAATGAGTGCCGCTTTAGCCAGCCATTCTTTGTCGCCGGTTTTCTCATACACATCCCGGATCAGAATCGAGGCCACGGGGGGCTGTGAGCGGTTCAATCCGAATTGCACCGCAACATTGGGCACGAAGCCGATTTCGTCGATCAGGTGCAGGTAATTGTCGGCGCAATGCAGCGGCATTTCCACCTCTCCACGAGCGAGCAAGCCCTGGCAGGCGAAGTAGGTGTCCCAATAGAAAAAGTTGCGGAACTGCTTCCCCACGGTCGGGACCAGAAAGGGCTTCGGCACCGGCACCTCGCGCGGGTTTTCGGGATCGGAGACGCGGTAGGTCTTCTCCAGATTGACGTCTAGAAACTCGAGGACGGCCTGCTCGGCGGAGGACGGGGAGGGTGTTTTGCTGGAGCTTACCATTCGATCATGGATGGGTTAGCAAACTTCACTGGCTCGGGGAAGTCGAGGCGGAAGACGTTGAAACCGGTTTCCGGCGAAGGGTCGGCCTCGGGCAGGCCGGTCAATGTGACGCGTTTGCCGTCATGCTCGTAAGCGACTTCTTCTCCCGTCGCGAGCAAAGTGACCTTCGACGGCGCGCTGAGGATCCCACCGACGCGGAGCTGGCCAGGCTGCCACCAATAGTTCCAGAGGTAAACCGTTTTCTCGTCTTTGATCACCCAGTAGGAAGTTCCGTTGCGCCACGGGTTGTATTCCTCCAGCCGGTCGAAGCGTCCGAAGACGGTCTCGCCATTGACCGCCAGCCAGCGCTGGAGCTTGCCAAAAATCTCGAAGCTCATCTCCGGCAGGGAGCCGTCAGGCTTGGGGCCGAGATTGAGCAGGAAGTTTCCCTGATAAGCACAGGCCTGGTGGAGGATGCGCAGCACCTCGCGGATGCTCCGCCAGTCCTGCTCAGATCCCTTGGAATAGCCCCACCCATGGTTGGCGGTCATGGCCACCTCCCAGTCGCGTCCCGGTTCGGCGATGACGACGCCTTCCTCCGGGGTGGCGAAATCGGCGGGGAGGCCGAAGCGGTCGTTGACCAGCAGGCCCGGCTGGAGTGCTCGCGCCTTGGCGATCATCTCCTCGGCACCCCATTGCTCGGGCGAAAGCGGGCTGGGCACGTCGAGCCAGAGGATGTCAACTTTCCCGTAATTCGAGAGCAATTCTTCGATGCAGCCCCAGGAGAAATCGACGAAACGCTGCCGTGCGGCCTCGTCGGTTTTGCAGATTTGACCGTCTGGATGCCGCCAGTCCATCAGCGAGTAGTAGAGCCCGCACCTCAAGCCGAACTCGTGACAGGCATCGGTAAACTCTTTGATTAAATCGAAGCCCGACCCGCGCTTTGCGGCGTTGAAATCCGTCTGAGCGGTGTCCCACATGCAGAAACCATCGTGGTGCTTGGTGCCCATAATGGCGTAGCGCATCCCGGTTTCGGCAGCCAGGCGGACGGCCTCGCGCATCTTGCCCGGCTGTGGCTTGAACTGATCGGCCAGCGGCTCGTATTCCTCCGGCGTCATCATCTCCAGGTTCATCACCCACTCGTTGCGGCCAAGCAGCGAGTAGAGCCCGAAATGCAGGAACAGCCCCAGCCGCGCCTCCCGAAACCATTGCATGCGGGCGTCGTGCTCGGCTTCGTAGGGCTGCTTGTGGTAGCGCTGCGTCAGCCAGAAATTATGCGGCTTGCTGTTGCGCTGCCTGAGGGCGAGCTTCTCGTAGAGGGCGTCTTTGGATTGGGTGGACGGGTTCATTTGTTTTCTAAGTGTCTGAAGTAAGGATATTGGGAGAGCCGAGCATTTATAAATGAGATTTGAAATCTTCGGCGATGGAAGGGTGCTCCACTGAGGGAATATGCTGTTTGAGTTTTTCCTTTATCGGTGCGTAAAGGGGATCTTCGGCCAGATTCGTCCATTCGAGGGGATCGTGGCGGTGATCGTAAAGTTCCTCGCTGCCGTCTTCATATCGGATGTAATTATAGCGCTCGGAACGGATGGCGTATTGTCCCTTTTCCCTGTTAACGATGGCTGGTAAATCCCATTCGGTATCCGGATCCTCTAAGAGCGGTACGAAGGATTGCCCGTCGAGATCATCTATGGGCGGCAGGCCCGTTAGCTCGATCAAAGTAGGGTATATGTCCAGCAGGCTGACAACCCGCTCGCTGGCAGTGCCTTGGACGCTATTGCCGGGGACATGAACCATGAGGGGCGTGCGTATCGACTCTTCCCAGAGTTTCCACTTAGAGAAACTGAGTTTTTCGCCGAGATTCCACCCGTGGTCGCTCCAGAGCACGATAATGGTGTTGTCAGCGTGGGGCGAGTTCTCGATCGCGTCCAAGATGATACCGAGGCAAGCATCGGCGTAGCTGATACTTGCGAGATAGGCTTGCACGGTTTCCCGCCATTTTCCGTGCTTCAGTACTTCGGTAAAAGGACCGAACATGCCGCTCATCGCAATCTCGCGTCCGATGGGCGGGATATCTTCGAGGTCGGCTGGATTCACTAGCGGAAGCTGAATTTCTTCAAGAGGATAGAGATCAAAATACTTCTGCGGGACAAACCAAGGCAGGTGTGGCCGAAAGATGCCTGCCGCAATGAAGAAAGGCTTGTCGTGATCTCGGCTGATATGTTCCGCAGCCCAATGGGCGACCTCGACTTCCATCATTTCCGATTCCGGTACGTCCGTCGGTCCATACTTGATATTCGGGACAGGCCCACCTTTGAACTCAGAGGGCCTGGAGGAGCGGAAGTTGATGCCGCCTTGCTCCGTCCAGGCTTCGGGTTCGCTAATTGGTCCGTTTACCCAGTGGTAAAGCTTTCCCGCGCCATAGGTTCCATAACCGTTCTTTTTGAAGTAGGCGGGAAGGGATGTGGATTCCCGGATAACTGGAGAGTCGCCCATGAACTGTTGGTTATTATACACGCCTGTCGTCGAAGCCCGTTTGCCAAACATCACCGCGACCCGGGAGGGATTGCAGCGAGGCGAAGCGCAATAAGAACGGAGGAAGGTAACGCTGTTTCCCGCCAGGCGATCCAGATTGGGTGTCTCGACCCCCGGATAACCGCCGTAAACGCTGTTCCAGTCGTTGAGGTCGTCAATGGAAATAAAGACGATATTCGGCCTCTCCTGCTCCGGTTCGGCGGCAGCCGTATCGACTATAATTAGGGCTGCCACCAGGAAGCTGAGTAGAAATGCCTGTGTAGGCGGAAGTAGGAATTTCAATGTCATTGCTACGGGTTTGTTCTTCTGCTTTCAGGTTATGTCAGTTCAGTTAGACGCTTCCAGGGCACCGGCGTCGCGTTTGCCTTGGGGAGGATTGCCTGCGAGGTCGTAGCGGGCGGGGCCGTTGGTCTGCCAGGCGTAGAGTTCCTCAATCGTAGTCTTGGCATCGGCGAGGGTGCCGTGGGCGACGCGGAGGAAGTCCATCGCACCTACCAGGTTGTTGCCAAGGCTGTTATCGGCACCAACGATGAAGTCTGCGCTGTTGCCAAGGCTGTCGGCATTGGTGACGGAGCCGCCGGTGGCTTGAGCGTCCTGCTGACCATTGATATATATTCTCATGGTGTTGCCATCGGCGGTGCGATCCACCTCGGCCAGAATATGCACCCACTCGCCCGTGTTGACCGGAGTGGTCGAAACGACGGTGTCCTTCTTGCCGGCGGAGGCGATCTCAAAGACGGCCTTGCCCGCGTCGTTGACGAAAAGACGGTAACCGGCCTGTCCGTCGTGCTTACCGGCGATGGCGTTATTGGTTTGTCCCGCGTCCAGTTGGACGATGGCTTCGATCAACAGGTTTTGGTCGGTAATGTGAACGGTCTTGCGCTCACTGGCGGGGAAGCGGGCCACCTGGTCGTCGCCGAAGAGAGGCTTTTTCCCCTCGTAGCCGCCGCTGGGTTCGGGCACCTCCCATAGCAGGTGCTCGTTCTCCGTCATGGATTCGATGGTTGCCGGGCAGCTTTTCGTGACCAGTCGCCCGTGTAATTGTTAATCGGGATGATGATATCCGCTTTCAAGTCTTTATCGGTAACCACCGCATACCGGTTGCCATTAAAACGCAGGGCACCTTCCACCCAGTCTTCCGACTGGCTGGGAATGTAGTCGGCGACTTCGGCCTGATTAGCCTGTAATCGGCTGGGCGTGACAAAGTGATACATGTTGCGATTCACATGCGCCTTACTCATATACCAGGCGTAATCAATGATCTGCTTCGGGTCGCGAAGGTTCTTGTTGAACTGCCATTCGCCGACCACGCCGTAGAGGCCCCAAGGGATGAAGGGCGTGCCGCCGCCATTGATGGCCGCAGATCCCTGGCGCGGGCGGAAATCGACGTCCGACTCTGTCAGGTCGTCGATCGGCCCGTCTGCGCCTCGGGTGATCGGCAATTCTTCGACCTTTTCACCCAGTCCGTAGAGGCGGATGGGGTAGTCTTCCATCTGCTTCTGCATTTCGGCAAAGGTTGGAGCATCGATGTCCTTATCGGCACCTTTTTTGACCGAGGCCACGTCGCCCATCTCGCCCTTGCCCTCGAGGATATTATTTTCATAGGCGAGCGAACCGACCCCGGCGGTATCGTTGGTGTCGCCGCCGCCGATCTGCGAGGGAAGGGATCCGTGGGCATGGCGGAAAAACTGGTCGCTGATGCCCGCCATCAGGTTGCCCTGAATGTTCTGCCGGGCACCGGAACTGCCGCCCATCGCTTCGCCGAAATTGTAAACGGTGTTGTTAACGAAGTCGTTGAGGAAACCGAAGACCATGAAGTAGGCCTGATTCATGTTCCGGTAGGGATCCTCGGGATCGGTGGTGCGACCCCAGATGATATTGTTAAAGCTGTAGATTTTGAAGGCGCCGTCCAGGTAGAGCGGGTAGCTCAGGTTCATTGGCCTATTCCCAAACCAGCCGCCGGGCATGTGGCCGGGACTGTTGCCGATGACATTGTTGTAGGCGTAAGTGGGGCCGCTCTGCCAGAGGCTCATACCGCCGTAGTCATTGTTACCCGTGGCGGTGTCTTCCGTCTTGTTCTGGAAGATGAGAATGCGGGTCAGCGGGATGTCCTTAATGGTATCTTTGCGGGCCGATGTGCCAGGGCGGCCGCCGAAAACCATGATGCCAGAGCCAAAACTGCGCTCGACGATGTTGCCGGCGACCACTGCCGTGCGCGGGTTGCGCAAGTTGATCGCCTCGACCGAACTCTGGATGTTGTCACCATGCTGGATGCCGCTGTTGAAGACTTTGTTCCGAAGAATCTCCACATGACCCAATTCACCAAAGTCGCCCTTGTAGCCGAAGCCGTCTTCAATGCTGATGGCCCCTTCCCAGATGTTTTCAAAGTAACAGTCGGCGACGCGGATGTTGTCCCAGAAATTCCCGGTTTTGTTGACCCCCTGGGTGGCGGCAACGGCAATTTTGGCAATGTCGCGGAATTCGCAGTTCTTCACCGTGATATTTTCGATCACCTGGTCCGGCATGTTGCCGCCGATCCCCACTGCACTTCCGTGCACAAAGCTGAAACGGAGTCCAGAAATCTCGATGTTGGAATAGCCCTGGCTGTAGTCAGAAATCTCGATAGCCCCCATCCGGGTAATCAATTCCAGGGACTGCTGGTTGGGGTTGGCCCCGGTCGCCGGACGGTAGTAGAGGATACCTGTTTCGTTGTCGAGGTAGTGCTCGTCGGTGGTGTCGAGGTATTGCGGAAGGTTGTCGATCTTGAAGCGGACATTGGCCTTGAGGCCGCCCATGGCTCCCTGAAAAAAGGTGCCTTCCTCGGGATTGTAATAGGGCACCTCTATCTCAACTCGCTTGCCGTCCATTTTTACCTTGTTCTTGCGAGTATCAGGAATGGTGTGCGCTGCGGGTGTGCCCATGGCCCAAGGATACTGGGGCCAAAGGTTGCCTCCCACGAACCAGTCTTCCGGGTGGCCGACCAGCATCTCGTCATGGATGACGCCGTATTTCGCACCCGTTTCGGGGTCGGTCAGTTGCTTGCCCTGGTCCCAGGCGTGCCAGTAGTCGAGCTGGAAATTGTCGTCGCCAGACTGGCGGTCGGGCGTTTGCGCCACCCAGATGGTGTCACTGCTGCCGTCTTCATTGATCCGGAAAAACCCGGTAAAAGCCTCGTTGAGCGTATTGTCGAACTTGCTGTTGACGACATCGTAGATGATTTTTCCGTCCTCGTCTAAAATACCCAGCGGCTTGAGGTCGAGTGCCCAGACCTGATCCGGCGCAGGAATGCGGTCGTTGAGGATTGCGGCGTCGAGGGTATCGGCCTTCACCCAATTGCCCGGCAGGCGGCTGGACCCGACGAGCATCGGCAGACCCTCGCCCCACTGCGGGTTCGACGTTAGCCGGATTGGGTTGCCCGGCTCGCCGGACTCATCGCAGTCGAGCGTGCCTCGGTAAATGACCCCGCCCTTGAAGACGTAGGTGGTCACGCCCTCGTGCGCGGCGGCGTTGCCGGTGGCATTGGGATCCTACGGGTGATGCTTCCAAGCGGTGGAGGTGGAGGCACCGTCGGAAGCGTCGTCGCCATTGTCATAGTCAATGTAGCGGACCACTTCGCCAGCTTCATACACGAAGGGGCGCGGCGCCCATTGCAAATCGCCCTGCGGGAGAACCGTGGCGTGGTTTTCCTGCCAGATAAAGTCCGCGCCGTCACCGGTCGCGCCGGAGACTATCACCGTGCTGCCGCCGTCACCGGATCCGTTCTGTGAATTCGCATCCGCAGCCGATAAGGCGGCGCAGGCGAGTAAAATGCTTCCGGCGGCAGTCAGCCAACGGAGTAGATTGAGGGGGTTCGTTGTGTTTTTCTTCATGGTCGTAAAAGCTGAAATAGATATTGGATGTGGTTCGGGGTATTGATAATGTGCTTTTCTATTTTGTGTGATTGTTGTGAGTGGTCTTTTGTCCTGCTAGGTCAGAGTGTCCTGCTAGGTCAGAGAAAAAAACGGCCTGTTGCCTTCCGTTGCCGAAGAGTCAACGTTTCCAAAGCCGCATCCTTTCTTTCACCCAGTTGATCTGTAGTGAATGCTCCAGCATTCTGCGAAGGACGATAGGGGGCAAGGTTTTTAGGATATAACGCGTAAACAAAAGCTTGCCTTGACCGCTTGACCAGCCTTTTCTGCTTGGTTTCATGGATAATCGTGCACGGTCATTGCGAGAGATTGCGCAACGCCTCAATGTCTCAAAAACCACCGTCTCCCTGGCGCTGCGGAATTCTGCCCGTATTTCGGAAGCGCGTCGCCGGGAGGTCAGGGAATTGGCAAAGGAATTGGGGTATCAGCAGGATGCCGTTTATTCGGCTCTCGCGGCAAACAAGTGGAAGAGTCTTCCTCCGGAAGTTCGTTCTGGAATCGCCATTCTCTATCTTGGAACACGCGAGTTTCCCAGGGAAATGGCCACGGCTTTGGAGAAGCAGGCGCACACCCTCGGCTACGGGATCGACGCGCTCTGGCTTCGGGATTTTCCAAGTCAACAGAAGGCCTTCTCCGTCATTCGCGCTCGCGGGGTTCGTGGTGTCCTGCTCTCGCAGGCAGAAACTCCAGACTTTGCGCTGGATGCGGATGTCTCAGATCTAGCGCTACTGGCAACACCGGTTGGTTCGCGCGCACTGCCTGTGAATACCGTCGCGGACAACCCGTTCCGCGCCACTCGCCTGGCACTGCGGGAACTCAGACGCCGAGGGTATCGGCGGCCCGGTTTGGTCATCACTTATTCTCCACGCTCACTGAATGAAGATCACGCAGTGGGTGCTTACTTTGCCGAGTGGGACAAGGGAGCCTTTCCCGGAACCATGCCCCAAATTCTGCAGCTGCCGCTTGGCAATACGGAGGCACTGCAGAAATGGATTCAGACTCAAGGACCCGACGTAATTCTGTCCATCCCGGGAAACCGCGAGAAAGAACTTCGCGATTTGGGTTATCGAATGCCGGAAGACATCGGATACCTGGCGCTATACCGGAACAAGCAGAAGACAAAAGCCACCGGAATGGATTATGGTCTTGAGGAACGAGGCCGACAATCCGTCATTCTGCTCCACAGCATGATTCAGTCGCAGGAGTTCGGATTTCCGCAGCGAAACGTCATTCACCTGATCGAACCAAAATGGGTCGAAGGAAACACCATCCGCCCGGCTGAGGAGAGAGGAGTGAGGAGTGCGGGGGGCTGAAAGTCCGCGTTTCTGACGAAACGGGCACAAAACCGCTGACGGGATTTTCATAAAAAAAATGAGGGCCTGCGCTCAATGGCACTCGGTTAAGCGATGATTCGCTATCGAAATCGGGATCGGGATCGTAC
>CAZWFJ010000013.1:0-34768 GCA_964633135.1 uncultured Puniceicoccaceae bacterium
TTTTATAATACAATAATAAACAACAATTTATTAAAAACCAAGAATCTAACTTCCGATTAAGGAAACAGACGATCAGACTGGAGGATGTTTTTCTTGCCAGTATAGGGTCTTGGATAAGGACAATCGGGAAGAAGCATTTCTGAAAGCTGTCGATCTTTTCAAAAAACAACGCATCAATGGAGGGAGTCCAGCGGATGTTCTTCTAGGCCAGGAAGAGTCAATTCGTAGTTTTCGATATGAAGCAGAGTTACTTGAACTTTGTGGAGATCGGCGAATGGATCGTGTTGTTAGAGCACTGGATTCTGGAATCTTTGAGGTGCCGATCTCGGAGTATTCGATTGCGATTCAGGTGCCATTTATAGTTTTCGAATTAGCCCAGGGTGACCTAAGGACCCACCCCGACAGGGTTGAATACAATCTTGCTTGGAGGCTTAGAGTTTTTCACGGGGTCGCAGTTGCAATGAGGCAACTTCATATGGCTAAGATCGCACATCAAGATATGAAGCCGTCTAACGTTCTCGTCTTTGATCGAGACTTTTCTAAAATCGGAGATTTAGGGCGTGCAACCCGACAGGAAGAACCTTCGAAATATGAGGGCGACAACCACATGGGCGACAATAACTACATCCCTTTCGAACTGCTGTATGGTCAAACACAGCCTATGCCATGGGAGGATCGAAGATTCGGGGCAGATCTGTTTATGATGGGATGTGTTCTGACTTACCTTCTAACCGATTCAAGCTTTCTGGTTTTGACCTTGGACAAACTGGAACGACAGTTTTGGCCATCTAATACTAGGGATTATAGTGCTGCCCTTCCTCATCTTCAGAGAGCCGTCGAGAATGTTCTTCAAGAGATCCAAAAACACCTGCCTGAAGCGGTGGCCGACGAGCTGGTTAGTCTAATCTATCGTCTCGTCGATCCTGATTTTACAAAGCGCGGTTTCCCTAAAAGTTGTTCTGGGGGGACAGGTTGGAGAAACCAAGATTCGGTACTATCTCGTTTCGACCTTCAGCAGGTGGTTTCACGACTTGAAGTAATGGTTCGGCGAGCTCAGCTCGACAATCTATCATCGACTCCTATTAACGATGATCGTTCATTTCTCGATTTCTTTCATAACAGATGATTGCAAAAAGCCAACAAGATGGAGCGGCCCGTTTTGTCGTTCCTCGATGGCTCGACTATAAGTTCGCGCTAAAATCCGGCGAGTTGGCACTTCAAGGCGATATCTATATCCCTCCATGTGTATCATTTTTAGACGAATTTCAGGCCTTCAAGGAAAGTCCGAACCCGGGTCTCGGCGCAGACCTGATGGGAAAAGCATTCCTAGAAGATCGACGAGAGCAGAGGGAACTTGCGGAATATGTAGCAAGAGCTGTCAATATAGCTTCGCCGTCGAGAGATTTAGCGAAGCGTATTCTGTCCGACGAAGCTGGAAAAGCATCGACCAAGAGCGAAGAGAAGAGTCTAGAGGCTCAAGTATCGATCCTCCGCAGCTCTTTGAAGAAATTTCCAAGGAATCCAACGAAATGGGTGGACCTGTCTCGGATCTACGCGGCACTTGGACTTGATCGCAAGGCTGTACTGTGTTTTCGAACGGCATTGGCACTCGCTCCAGAGGATCGATTCACTGTCCGTGCTTTTTCCCGTTTTTGTATTCACACGGATCAGGTGGAGGAAGCACTCATTTGGTTTGGTAAGAACAGCTCGTTATTCCATGACCCATGGTTACTCGCTACCGCCGAATCCCTTGCAAAGATTGATGAAAAGCCTAGTCCACTCCCAAGGAAACTATCATTAGAGACAAGTTCGGAAAGGGAGTGTTTTCATAATTCGGAGCTATTTGAAGCGTTTGCCATGTCCGAACTGATTAATGGTAAGGACCAACGCGCACGCCGAGTTTTTCGAAAAGCATGGTCGTGTCCGAGTCAGAATGTGGTGAGGCATGCAGAGTGGGTGACTCGAAGTAAACTTCCGGGATTGCGTGGCGAAACATATGTGAATTTTGGCGAATCCCGCGAGGCATCTGCTAGAGAAGCTTTCCGGTCTGGTGATTTTTTTGAAGCATTGAGGCAGTGTGAAATCTGGAGGTTCGAGGAACCTTATTCTAGGGAGCCACTGGCCTTTGAGAGTGTGGTTCACTGCGTTCTGGAGCGCTTTGAACAGGTTGCTGTCTGTTTCAGAAAGGCTAAAGAGAGAAATCTCATGTCTCCGACCCTCTGGAATAACTACGTATTTTCTGTGCTTATGAGCGGTGATCAGGATTCCGGAAGCAAACTCTTGGCGGATTTTGCAAAGCATGCTTCCGAGGATGACAAATTTCTTGTATTCGCCAACAGAGGGTTGCTCGCTCTGGTTTCTGGGGAAGAAGAGGACGCGAAGGAATTTTATAGTCAGGCAGAAGATGCTGTAGCCCAAAGAGATCGAATGACAGCCGATAGGGTCTTTCTCCACTATTGTCGAGCACGTGCAAAGTTCGGCGTTTTAATTTCGAAACAAGAGATTGCCCGAGTTGAGACGATTGCGAAGCGGAGGACAGATTCGGATATCAAGGCCATCGTCAAGCATACCCTTTCCGATTTGAATGAAAGGCTAGAGGGGAAGAAGGAGTAACAACATTAATTATTATTTGATTTATGAGTGTCGAGGAAGATGGCGATCACTTCTGCGAAGGCAGCGAACCTCTCTTGTCGGTGGGCTCTTGACCGCCATACAGCAATACAGCAAACTGGCACCATGAAAGCGACATTCCAGATTCCAGACGAACTCTACCGGGAAATGAAGGCCGAGGTGGCCCGGGAGGGACGCACGATGCGTGAAGTGACGATCCAGCTTTTTCAGCAATGGCTGGTAGCCCGAAAAGGAGGCTTAGGAAATCGCCCTCGTGTCGATTGGCGGGAGTTTCCGAGTCCTTTGGCCACCAGTGTATCCACAGAGGTCACGGACCACTCCATGGGAGCGATTCGATCCAGCATCGAGAAAGGGCGGCGTGGCAAGGATGACTGAGATGGGTGCGGGCCTGGATACCTCGGTCTTAGTTCGGTTGCTGACAGGCAAACCGGAGCGCCAGGCTGTCGCTGCGAAGGAGTTTCTCTGGAAAATGGAAACGGACGGCTTTCCGGTTTTCGTTTCGAATCTCGTCGTAGCTGAAGCCTACTTCGCCTGTCAGCATCACTACGGAATTCCCAAAGGGGAAGTGTTGGCCGCCCTGTTCGAAATTCTCTCTCAGCCGACTTTTCAGGTTCACGCAGAGCTTCTAAGCCTTTTATCGCTTCGCGGCCTGGACACTGCTAAACCGGGCTTTCTTGATCGTTTGATCCACGCCGAATACGGACAGGCAGCGCTCCCGCTGGTTTCGTTCGAAAAAGCGGCTGGGAAACTTTCCAATGCAATCGTTCTGAAGGATGAATGGTGAATTATGAAGGATGAGGGATGAGTTGTAGAGTAGAGGAAAAGGCATTAAAGGACAAGGATCCGAGCACCAAATGGATTGGGGTGAGACTAACGAAGCAGACCTTCGCACGATGGGCCGCAAAAATAATCCCACTGGTCGGCGGCTTCGTTTCGGGAGGCATTAGCTGGATGGCTTTTTCCACGATGAGCAAGAGATTGCGGGTCCACCTGGAGAGTTTGCGTCTGGCAAAAATATCCGCGCCGTCTGTCATCCCTCATAATTCATAATTCATCCCTCATAATTCATCCCTCATCATTCATCCTTCATCCTTCATAATTCAAAATTAATTCCCTTCCCATGTCCGAGGATCTCCACATCGAATACAAAGAGGCGCGAGGCAGCTTGCCCCAAAGCCTGTTCGATTCGGTATGCGCATTCTTGAATACAGATGGTGGAGCGGTCTACCTCGGTATGAGCGATCAGGGCGAGGTCACTGGAATCGATCCTCAGGCGGCTCCAAGGCTCAAGCGTGAGATCGCTGACATCTCGAACAATCCGCAGAAACTCGACCCTCCTTACCTGCTTTTTCCCAAGGAAGAACAGCGTGACGGTAAAACGATTATCGTCCTACAGGTCCCCCTCAGCTCGCAAATCCACCGCCACAAGGGCGAGATTTACCTACGAAGCGAGGATGGCGACTACCGGGTTAGAGGCACCCACCAGCTTGCGGGACTGCTTAACCGCAAACTGGGGATTTTTCCCGAGCAAACCCCCATGACGAACTTCTCCATGGCGGATCTACGCCCCGAGCTTTTCGACCGCGCCCGCGAATTGATGCGTGCCCGCAACCAAAAGCACCCCTGGCTACCTCTCAGCGACACCGAATTGCTGCATATTGCCGGGCTTTATGCCGAATCTTCCACGACGGCGAATCCTGTCCTTACTCTGGCCGCTGTGCTCCTCTTCGGCAACGACCTCGCCATTCAGCGCGCAGTCCCGGCCTACAAGTTCGATTGCCTCCTGCGCCGCCGCAGTATCGACCGCTACGATGATCGACTTATGATCCGCACGAACCTGATCGATGCTTACGATCAGATGATGGGGTTCGTGGAGAAGCACCTGAACGATCCGTTCTACCTTGAGGGTGATATCAGCATCAGTTTGCGGGAGCGCATCTTTCGGGAAGCGGTATCCAATATCATCGCCCACCGCGACTACCGGAATGCGTCGCCGGGTCGCTTGATGATCTACGGTGACCGCGTGGTGCTCGATAACCCATCGACCCAGTACTTCCACGAACCCATAACCCCGGAGAATCTCGCTTCCCACCCCAAAAATCCGTCGATCTGTAAATTCATGATCCAGCTCGGACGATTCGATGAACTCGGATCCGGCGTGATTAATATCCACAAGTACCTGCCTGCTTACACGGGTGGAGCCAGACCCCTCTTCGAGGATACCCGTGAAGGCTTTCGTCTCACACTGCCGTTGGGAAATTTATCTGAGACGGGTGATCAATCCTCACCCGCCGAGGTTACAGGGGCAGAGTCAGGGGTAGAGTCAGGGGCAGAGTCAGGGGCAGAGTCAGGGGTAGAGTCAGCCATGGCGGACTCTATTCTTAAACTCCTCCAAACCACCGATCTGTCGAAATCCGAAATCGCGTCCGGGATCGGCAAATCGAAACCCTCGCGCTACCTGAACGATCTGATGGTTCGGCTTCTGGAAGCGGGTTTGGTCGAACGCACCATTCCCCAAAAGCCCAACAGCCGACTACAGAGGTACCGCCTTACCGAAAAGGGACGGGGAGTGATTATGAATTATGAATTATGAATTATGAATTATGAATTATGAGGGATGAATTATGAATTATGAAGGGGTAGAGAGGGAGCCTTTGATGGTGGCCGAGGGGGCGGGTGACTTGCGGGGGCGGACTAAGGAATTTGCGCTTCGGATCGTGAAGATGTACTCGGCTCTTCCGAAGAGCACCGAGGCGCAAGTCATTGGCAAACAAGCTTTGCGCTCCGGGACATCCGTCGGAGCCAACTTTCGTGAGGCGTGGCGTGCCCGATCCAAGGCGGAGTTCATCTCTTCCGTTGGTATTTGTCTAAGAGAACTCGATGAGACGGCATACTGGCTTGAACTCCTCGTCGAAGGAGAGATCGTCCCGGAAGCCCGCCTGAATGCCCTCCAAGACGAATGCGACCAACTCATAGCCATCTTCACCACCATCTCCAAGAAGACGAAATCAAATCTCCAGAGATCATAAAATCCTCATTCATCCCTCAACTTTCATCGTTCAACTTTCATAATTCATCAATAATTCATCCTTCATCCCTAAACTTTCATAATTCATCCTTCATCCCTCATTCATAATTCATCCTTCATCCCTCATAATTCAAAAATGTCCCACACCCGACCCAGAAAATTAATCGAAACCGTGATCCCCTTGCCGGAGATTAACGATGCCTCCGCCTACGACAAGATGCCTGGAATTGGGCCGCATCCTAAGGGAATTCATCATTGGTGGGCCCGGCTTCCCTTGCCCTGCGCCCGGGCCATTCTTTTCGCCTCGGTGGTGGACGATCCGGCGGATGTGGAGGGGTTTGAGGCGCTTCCTGAAAAGGAAAAAGATAGACTCCTCGCCGAGCGGGAGAAGCTTTTCGACCTTATCCGTCGACTCCTGCAGAAGAAGCCCCACGAACACCCCGAGGTTTTTGAGGAAGCCCGCGAGGTTCTCCGAAAGGCCTGTGGAGATAAGATGCCGGAGGTTCTCGATCCCTTTACGGGTGGTGGATCGATTCCTCTGGAGGCGCAGCGTCTCGGTTTTCAAGCCCACGGTCGCGACCTGAATCCGGTTCCGGCCCTCATCACCAAGGCGACCATCGACTATCCCGCACGTTACTTTGGGAAGCCTGCAGTGAATCCCGAGGCGAAGGACCGTCGCGACTGGAAGGGAGCGCAAGGTCTGGCCGACGATGTCCGCTACTACGGGAACTGGATGCTGGAAAAGGCGCGGGAAATGATCGGCCATCTCTATCCCAACGCGGAGGTCACCGCCGAGATGGCCGCCGACCGACCGGACCTGGAAACCAATGTCGGCCAAAAACTCCCGGTCATCGCCTGGATCTGGGCCCGCACCGTCGAGTCGCCCGACCCGGCCTTCGCCGGGAAGCAGGTGCCTCTGGTCTCGACCTATTGGCTGTCCTCGAAAAAGGGCAAGGAGGCTTGGCTGGAACCAGTGGTGCATGCGGATGGCACTTGGGAGTATCGGGTGCGGATGGGTAGACCTGAGGATCCAGATGCGATTCGACAAGGTTCGAAGGCCCCGGGAAGAGGCTCAAATTTTATCTGCTTGCTATCGGGTGCATCGATATCGGGATCCTACATCAAGGGAGAGGCCTCCAAAGATGGATTGGGCTGTCGGCTGATTGCCGTAGTTGCTGACGGCGGAAGAAAGAGAGTATATCTTGATTCTGAGGCGACCGGAACCGAAGAAGCCTACAGCGACACGGAATTGCCAGGAGAGATTCCAAAGAAGCTCACGGGTGGAACTTGTTATGCGTATGGATTGAGTCGCTGGCATGATCTCTTCTCTCCGCGCCAGCTTACGGCACTAACGACATTTTCTGATTTGGTCCAAGGAGCTCACGGACAAATCCTAGAGGAATCAGGTGACGAGAAATACGCGGCTGCTGTGGCGACATACCTCACGATGGCAGCTAATCGTTGTGCCGACTTCAATAATAGCATCTGTCGTTGGGCTTCAGATAATCAGAAGATCATGAACCTCTTCAACCGCCAAGCTATTCCAATGGCTTGGGATTTTTCTGAGAGCAATATTCTCGGCCAGGGTGTTGGTAGTTGGTCGGTTTGCTATGGGTACTCTGCAAAGTGTATTGAAACAATTGCGTTCGGTGATCGCGATCCTGGCAAAGTCGCCCAACAGGACGCGGCCCGAACAAATTGGCCAAAACACTCCCTGATCATCTCCACCGATCCACCTTACTACGACAACATCGGCTACGCGGACTTGAGCGACTTCTTCTATGTCTGGCTTCGCCGTAGCTTGCGGGAGATCGAACCGGAACTAACCCGGACCATGCTTACCCCGAAGACGGAGGAACTCATCGCTATCGCGCACCGACATGGCGGCGATGCGAAAAAGGCCAAGGAGCATTTCGAAGGAGGGTTCCGTTCGGCCTTTTCGGGCATGAAGGAAGCTCTCGATCCGCGATTCCCGCTGACCGTCTACTACGCGATGAAACAGAGCGAGGACACCGATTCAAAAGGGGAGGGCAGTACCGGTTGGGAGACCTTGCTGAACGCCCTGATCGATTCCGGTTTCCAGATCACCTCGACCTGGCCGCTCCGGGCGACGCAGCAGTGGAAGATGAATGCGCTCAACGCCAATGCTCTGGCCAGCTACATCCTGCTCTCCTGCCGATTGCGGCCCGAAGATGCCCCGATTGCCATGCGTCGGGATTTTCTGGCCGAGCTGCGTCGGGACCTGCCCTTTGCGCTGGAGCGTTTGCAGAAGAGCAACATCCCTCCGGTGGACCTGGCTCAGGCCGCCATTGGTCCCGGCATGGCGATCTACTCCCGCTACCGCGAGGTGCAGGAGCCCGACGGCTCCCGCCTCTCGGTGCGAACCGTCTTGCAGCTGATCAATCAGGCTCTGGGCGAGGTGCTCGACGGGTCCGACTCGGAGTTCGATCCGCAGACGATCTGGGCCATCAACTGGTTCAAGGAGTTCGGTTTCGAGCCGGGCGAATCATGGAAGGCTGACGACCTTTGCCGCGCCAAAGACACCGCGATGGAAACGCTTCAGCACACCGGAATCATTGAGCTGAAGCGCAAGGAGGTCCGACTTCTCCGTCGCGACGAACTTCCGCCGGACTGGGATCCTATGGACGACCCGGTGGTCAGCATCTGGGAAGCTACCGAGCACTTGATCCGTCGATTACGGGAAGGCGGAGAAGACTCCGCCTCCGAACTGCTTGCCCAATTGGGCACAAAAGCCGAAGCCGCCCGAGACCTCGCCTACCTCCTCTTCACCGTTTGCGAACGGAAGGGTTGGAGCAAGGAGGCCCTCGCCTACAACTCCCTCGTCATCTCCTGGCCCAGCCTAGTCGAACAAGCCCGCACCAAACCGAGGACAGCGAATGTGCAGGAGGAGTTTGGGCTGTAAAGACAGCAGCAAGTAGCTAAGTGTAACATGCGATCAGGTGCGACCAGGACAACGGCTTGCAAGCCAAAGAATGGTTCTTTCGGCTGCGTAAAACATTGTTTTCTCATCTTTACCTTACTTCTCTGTTCGTGCAGGACAGCTTCAGACATCCGGTTACCTAACCCAAGCAAAGATTTTAAGATCGAGCTAGAATCGAAGTATTCTGATAATTTAAGAATAGGCCAATACCCCTCGCAAGTAAAGCGAATTTTGGGAAAGCCACTCCTCGACTTCACCCACAAAGTTGAACAGGAAACCGATCATGAAGGAGTGAAAATTACAAATACAATCCGTGTCCTCTCTTACTACTATCAATATGGCGATTTTCCGATTTTTTTAGATGTCGTTTTTGTGGAGGCAAACAATCGATGGTTGCTATCAACTTGGAATCATCGGATAATCCTTCCATTGGACGAAGATTTTCTTTCTGGAAAAGATAAGGATAACACGCCGGACTGATTATGGTTTTCAAGGCTTACAGAAGGTTTTGTGAGATTGCGGAATCGGGATTTCGTTCGTTTCGAGATTGGGTCAATCGAAATTCGAACATAGTAAACGTATCCCTCGTTTTACTAGGATTTTTTTATTTCGTTTTTAATTTTTCGTGGATTGATCGAAGCGAAAAAAAACAACTCAGGGAGGACCGGGAATTATATATCCAAAAGATCAAGGAGCTGGAAAAGAACCTTGAAGAAAATCGGATTGCTCTAGACTCGCTTGCCAAAACAAACCTTTCGGATTTTATAGAATACGAGAGCCAGTTTTTTTCGAGCAGACTCCGAGTATTCGAAAATATTGAGGATTCTTTTCGGCAGTACCGGAGAGAAAGATCTCGAAGAATAGTTGTTCTTATAATTGAGAATCTGATGTTGGATATTCAAGCCTACATGAGAGAGGAAGTAGATGATCCATATTTGGATATGCCGGAATTTATGAACTCATTTCGACAGCAGGCAGCTGAACTCTTCGGATTTGAAATGAAACAGGTTTGGGATTCGCCGGAGCAGAGTAGGCTTTTTGACGCTTTAAATAAGGTCCCGCTCTTTTTCTCGCAGGTCTCACTAGACTTATCAGTTGAGTTGAAAGATTTAATTCGACAAGATGAAGATCGAATATTTGAAGATTCGTTTCCTTGGGTTTCGAATGAATTCAGCGCAGAGTTTGAAGACTTCCCTACGGTCAATCTTGAGAGTTATGAAGAAGATTTCAATAGCTTTGATCCGGGAGTGTTTTTTACGATATTCATGCGGCTTATAAAACAACGGGTAGAAGATGCTGTAGGGGAATTTCGTAGTATCGATGGTCTTTACTACCAACTAGCGAAAAGTATGAATCAAGAATTAAGGTTTAATAGACCGACGATCATCTTGAAGAATTTTGTGTTCTATGGCCCGACCAAGCGAGTCATTCAACATACTGCGCAGAACTCTATCCTTCTTTCAACACGTCGAGAAAATAATGACTATGTTGTAGACGAAATGATGCTGGTCGACAATCTTGAGGATTTCTTCCTGAACACATCAGTGAATGAAAGGGAATTCTTTATTATGCCTGTCTTCAGGGAGTCCCGTTCCCTTTATAATAATCTTCAAGACTCTGACTATTTTAGCGGTTTTCGATTCTCGCTTCAAAAGACTGCCGCAAAGGGTGCTGACCAAAACGAAGCCGAACAGTGAAGCATTGGGATATAAAAAATCTCTCCGACCAGAATTGGTTTCCCTTTGATTTGCGACGGGTCAGTGAATCGGAATACGGAGAAAAGTTGATTTCAATCTGGCTAGTGCTTTCAGCCGGGACGTTGGCAGTCGCGACTTTGCTCTACTTGGGTGGCAAGGCCCTTTCCGCGGTAATTGACTGGAGTCATGGGCTATCGGAAATGTGGGGATGGGTACCCGATTTCGCAGCGATTCTCTCAATCATTCTCGCCGCAATTTTGGTGGCGCGACGGCTATGCAACTTTCCGATTAGAGGGCTCAAAGATAGGCCTCAGACAGCGCTCTTTCTGGCTGGAGGAATCCTTCTGATCTTTCTCGGTGCAGGTATGTCCGTTGCAGGCCTGATCCTTCCGGGAATTGTTCTCGTGCTCATCGTATCCTTAACGATACCTCTACCGCTCAAAAAAGAAAAAGAGCAGGGTGAATGGCCCAGAGACTGGTTGCATCGTCGATTCTTCGCAAATCGAATAGCGCGATATCTGATTGAAGAAGATCCGCCTTTGCACCGGATCGCGGTGCTGGGTCCTTGGGGAGAGGGAAAGACCCGTGCTTTGGAGTTAATTGAGTGGGAGACGAAGCGCCTTTTTGATGAAGGTCGTTCACAAGGATCGTTCCGTCCAAAGGTGGTCTGGATTAATCCTTGGAAAGCTACGAATAAGCAGGAGGCGTGGTCCGTAGTTGCGGAAGGTTTCAAAGAAATTCGTTCACCGATGGGGAAATTATTGAGTTCATCCGGTTTAAAATGGCTCGGTGCGGTCTTCGGTCTTTTTGGTTTTGAATCCATTACGAAGCGTGTTCTGGAGGCGATCCAGAGCCATTTCCCGGATGAAGCGAAACACCTTTTAAAGGAGGTGGATGCAGAGATCGAGAGACGAGGATTGCGGCTTTTCGTCTTCGTGGACGACATGGAGCGGGCGGATTCTGAAGCCATTCGGGGTATCCTCCCGGTCATTGATCGGCTCAGCAATATAAGCAATTGTTACTTTCTGTTTGGGATTGATCGCGGTCGATTGGAGGACGCGTTTCTCCATTTGGACCGGGAGGTCGCGGTTGTCGATCCAGATGGTGGAGATAGCGGTGAGCAGATTCTCCCGCTAAAACGGTCAATGACAACGGTGACTGGATATTTGGATAAAGTCATGGACATCCAGTTTGACCTTCCAACGCCTGACCAAAGGGAGATCATTCACTTTGCTAAACAATGGCTGAATGATTTCAAGGGACGATGTCCGAAGTTGAGGAGCGCTTTCGAAGCCTTGGCGCCCAGCCTGCCCCAAAACGCCAGGCGTTGCGAAAAATTTTTGAAGGCGGCAACCCAGACCGAGATTTTGTTTCTGAAAGAATACGGTGAAAAGGAGAGAAACTTTGAAGCGCTTTTCTTCGTTGTTTTAGGAGAGGCCTGCTTTCCAGGATTCCAACGCTTTCTCGCAGCCACGACTAGTGAGTGGCCGAGAATTGGAGATGGCGTTTGGAGTAGTTCAATGGCCGATGGGGAAAAGGACATTACGCAAGCTGATAAATATAAGAAGTTCCGAACAAAAGTGATCCAAAAACTTTCGGTGCCATCGAAGGATTGGAGTCTTCTCACTGGGATCCTCGTTGGGGTCGCCCGTCGGTTTGGAATCGCTATAGCATTCACCGATCAGCGATCCGAAGACCCTGAATGGGTCGTATCTGGCTACATGGCCCCTAGGGTGCTGACGTTTCGTTTGAGGGAAGCAATCATGGGTGCCTGGTTGCAGTCGGGCGGGAGTCGAAGCTTTTCAAAATTACTCATTGATACCGAGATTATACCCGTTGAAGAAATTCCCTCAGATCGGCCACGGGCGATTGCTCAAACCATCGAGGCAAATCTTTTTGAGGCTCGACGTCGACTGGAAGATTTTCGGAAAAGCAACTCAGCCTCAGAAGATCTTTCTTGTGAAGTTAGAGAGGTCACGCAGTGGTTGGATTGCTACGCAAAGTATTTTGGAAAAGGCAGGCTGAATCTCGATGACTGCGACCGTGAAATCCTTTCGATCGCCAATGAAGACCGAAACAGAACAAGCCCCGCGATTATTGCTTGGTTCGAGGAGCTTGTTCAGGCTTTGCCGATTCCAAGAGATGCGGATGACTGGGTCGGTGATCTTCGGCGGAGTCGAGTAGAGGCTTTTCGGCATCTCGTTTGTTGTTTGAGGCCAGCAGATGTTCGAAGCATTACCACCAATCTTCTTTTCCCTAATACCTCTTGGACGCCTGAAGAGACTCCGCGCGAGGTGAAGATTGAGTTTAGGGAGATTGCGACCGCAGGGAGAGCCTTTCTTGCCGCTCTTTTTATTGATGAGTTTCCAAGAAGAAAATGGACCGATCTATTCGACATGGTTTCGGGGACGGGTCGGCAGATGCCGTTAGTTCTTCTAGAACCAAACCGCTGGGTGCCTCTCTCCGAGAGCTCAGAGATGGAGTTGGATTTCTTTGAAGACTTGCAGCTTAACGGAGAAGATCCAAACCTTCTTCGCAAGAATCTTTACGAGATCGTTGCGCAGATCTTCTTGCGGCCCCTTGCGGAGCCAAATGCGAATGATCATGAACTAGGTTTTCGAGTTCAACGACTTCTTTGTGATCCAGGAAGTCGAGCGAGGCCGTATCTTGCGGCATTCTGGCGCGCCGCGATTCGGTTTCTGGGCGTGCAAGAGAAGTCAAAACTCATGGAATTGCGGGAGATGCTTCTGGAGAGAGCGGGTGGCGAAGAACAATCTGGTGATGATCGGGGATCTACGGAACCGTTGCGAATGAAACAAGAGTTCGTGGAAGAGGCTTTTCCGCTTGGTGGGGATTCCGAGGATCCTACTTCGTAATCCGATGGCCGAACGGCGTTGAGTTCGGAACGGCGCGGAGTTCGGGTTTATCGATTCGCTGACGGTCAAAGATGCCGAGTAAGTCGCAGAAGTGAATCGCGATCGTTGCGTCGGTGACGTGTGGGGCGGTGCTGTCGATGATGACTCGACCGATGCATTTTCGATCTCTTTTTTCCCTCGCATCCAGGAGCGTTGAGGAGCTGATCTCCATGATCCAAACGAATCGGGGGTAGTCCAGCTCCAATAAACTTTCGCCCACTTCGCGGTCGAGACGGTTCTCGGAAAGATCCTCCCGCAGTTCGGCCTGAAACTTTACGGATGGGGTGAGATAGGTCCGGTACTCGAAATTCTTCATCGCATTCTTTAGATCCGGCCTCGCTTCGGAAATGATGTCTTCCCAAGTAGGTCCGTTTTTTCCACTTCGAAACCGCAGAAACTGTTCCGCGCTGGTTTTGGCCATCAACTCAGCCTCTTCTCCGCGAAGAGTGACCTCCTTGGGAACTACCGCAATGACGAGGGTTACCTCATCGAATGACCTTGACTCAGGTTTTGAAGGGAAGATGGGCATGGGCAGGTAGGGACCCTGAGCGTCGTCGTGAACAATGAAATCCGGGATTCGCTGAATCGCGATCGTTGCTTTGGTTTGATGGTCGTAGGTGTGGCCAATGCAAACCAAAGCGTGATCGGAAAGGCCGAAAATGACGGGTAATCCGCTCTCGATGTACCGGTAGGCAATGCTCGCTAGCTTGATCTTTCTCCGAATTTGAAGGTTTTCTTCTTTTCGACTCTCAAACTCATCTAATTTCTCTCCGGGATCGCGCTCTGGCTCAGGGTAGGCATCATCAATGTGGTTCGAACAATCATCGATTTCATCGATCCAGTAGTTCCATGCGTAGAGTCCCATGCCGTCCAAAGCATGGAGCATTTGAGTCCAAGTTAGCCCATTGTCTGCTGGGAATGATCGTCCGAAAGTTTCCTTCTCTTTGGCAAAGCGGTTGATTTCGGAGGGTAAAAACTCCCGATGACCGAATCGCTTCCCCATATACCGGGAAACCATCCAGAGGGATGCCTGGGCGCAGGCACCGACCTGAGTGTCCTGCTGGATGAACGGCATCGCTTCGATTTCGAAGGTGTCGCCGAGGATGTGGGCTTCGAACCGGGTCAGGCAGTGGATGAATTCGCAGTCGGAATCCTGGATCGGGGGTCGGATAACCGTTCTTCCGACCCGTTGGAGGTCCGTTGGGCGCGCGACTAGGAAGCCAAGGTACGAATCCCGGTGTTTGCCGAGTTCAAACAAGGCATCGGTGGGAATTCTTGAGGCAAAGAAATGAAGGCGAGTGGTCCGCGCCGGGTAGGATTTGAAGGATCTGCTGTAGAATGCGGAGAACTCGTCCTGATAGTCGCGGTCGACATAATCGAATTCGAAGACAACGGTTTCGCAGTGGTAGGGAGGCTGATAGAGCCGATCAAACAGCGCGATTAATGGGGAATCGTTGCCGTGATAGGGGGCGAAAGTTTTCTCAAGTTGATCCGCGAGCTCTTGAGTGCGGTGGTGAGCGATTTTCAGTTGCTTCTTCATGGGCAAAAAGAAGGGGCAAATCCGTTGGATCTACCCCTTCCGCATAAAGTGTGTTCGGTTTGGTTCTAGGCGACTGCAAACTGGATGTTTTTCTCGTAGGAACGAGTCCGAGCCTTGGCGTATTCCGCCACCTCGTCTTGGACTTGGCTCTCGACTGATCTCCAGTACAAATCCCAATCAGTGTTCTCGATCGCTTGGTTCAGAATTTTGCTAATTTCCTCCGGTGATTTTTTTGTGGTGGTGTTTTTGGGCTGGTTGTTTTTTTGGCTTTCGGTTGTTTTTTTTGGCATGGCTGTGAGGGGAGAGAACAATTATCCGGTAAAAAAGTCAAATGGATGCGTCATAGTAGCGTCTTGGGGCGGGCGTGGGCTGACTGGAGATTCATCGCACTGGATTTCGCTGAAAATTTCCTATTGAACGGGAATTTCCTTGGAATTTTTCTCCGTGTCAAGATCGCATCCACTGGCTAAGCTTGCCTACCGGAGCGGATCACCGCTATCGTCAGATTTTTATGGCAAAAAATAACCGGGAACGAATTGACGAAGGGCTTCAACTGCTGAGGCAGGCTCTGGCCCCGTATGTAGGGCGTGAGATGCAGGTGATCTTCCGCGATCAGTGGCTGGGGAAGGTGCGGCAGGCTTTTGCCGACAAGGGGCACTACCAATTCTCGGAGACGATGGAGGAGTGGGATTTGCAGGCGCTGCTGGCAGTGATGACCAAGTTCTGGCGGGAGACCTTCGCCCGCACGCTCGGCAACGCGGAAAGAAACTGGATCGGAGAGATCTGGGAGGTGCGGAATCGGCATGCCCATGTATCGGCGAAATCGGCCTTTTCCTATCAGGATACTTTCCGGGCTCTGGATACCATGGCCCGGTTGTCGGAGTCCGTCTCCGCGCCCGAGACGGAATCCCTGCGCCGTTTGGCGAACGAGACGCAGCGCATTCAATTCGACGAGCAGAGCCGCAACGAGCGGCGCAAGGCCCAGCGGGTTATGGTCGAGGGGCAGCCGTCCGCCAGCCTGAAGCCGTGGCGTGAGATCGTCTCCCCCCACAAAGATGTCGCCGGGGGCAACTATCAACGAGCCGAATTTGCTGCCGATCTCTGGAGGGTGTACCAAAACCCCGAGGAGTGTTCCCCTGAATACGGCGACCCGGTGGAGTTTTTCCGCCGGACTTACATCACGGCGGGATTGCGGATTCTTCTCGCCTCTGCCCTGGAGCGGTTGAGTGGAAAGGGTGGGGACCCCGTCACCCAGTTGCAGACGAATTTCGGTGGGGGAAAGACCCACTCCATGCTCGCGCTTTACCATCTTTGCGCGGGCCGACCGCTCAATACATTGCCGGGGCTGGAGGAAATTCTGGGCGAGACCGATATTGCCGCCCTGCCGAAGGTTTCCCGGGTCGTCCTGGTCGGCACCCGCATTTCCCCGGGCGATCCATTGGTGAAGGAAGATCGGACGCAGGTGAGGACACTTTGGGGGGAGATCGCCTGGCAACTGGGAGGAAAAGAGGCCTACGAGACCATCCGCAAGGCGGATGAAACGGCGACCAATCCGAACGATTCGACCCTCAAAGAGCTGTTCGAGAAATACGGCCCGGTTTTGATCTTGATCGACGAGTGGGTGGCCTATGCTCGACAGCTCCATGATGAGGCCGACCTTCCCGGCGGATCGTTCGACACCCAGTTTACCTTTGCACAGGCGCTTACGGAGATCGTTTCCAGTGTCCCCAATGCCCTGATGATCGTGAGCCTTCCCGCCTCGGATACTGGGGATGACGAACCGAAGACTTCTTCTGATAGCGTTGAAATGGCTGAGGTCGGAGGTGAACGGGGCAAGGAGGCCCTGCGGCGGTTGCGACATGTCGTGGGCCGAAAGGATTCGCCGTGGCGTTCGGCAAGTCAGGAAGAAAGCTTCGAGATCGTTCGCAGGCGACTATTTAACCCCATCGAAAACCCGGACCTTTATCGGCAGCGGGACGCGGTGGTTCGGTCGTATTACGACATGTATACGAGCCAGCCCGCCGAGTTTCCCGGAGTCACCCGGCAGACGGACTACGAAGCCCGGATGAAGGCGGCGTATCCGGTGCATCCTGAATTGTTTGACCGTCTCTACACGGATTGGGGAAGTCTGGTTCGTTTCCAGCGGACGCGTGGGGTTCTTCGCCTGATGGCGGCGGTGGTCCATTCCCTCTGGGAGGGAAATGACCGGAGTCCGCTGATCATGCCGGGGCATGTTCCGGTGGGGGACGATGCCGTCGAGCGGGAGATGACCCGTTATCTCGACGACAACTGGGAGCCCGTCATCGCGAAGGATGTGGACGGTCCCCACAGCCTGCCTTTGGAGATTGACCGTTCGAATAACAACCTCGGGCGCTATTCGGCGAGTCGGAGAGTGGCCAGGGCGGTCTATATCGGATCGGCTCCGACGCTCAAGGCGGCGAGCAAGGGAATCGATGAACAACGGATCAAGCTCGGTTGTGTTCAACCGGGAGAAACCGTTGCGATCTTCGGGGACGCTCTGAAAAAGCTCACCACCCAGGCCACCTTCTTGTACGATGACGGCGGTCGCTATTGGTTCGCGACGACTCCAAGTTTGAATCGGTTGGCCGAAGATGAGGCCGAGCGGCTCAAGCAAAAGGAGGACCGCGTCCACGCGGAGATCGTTAGCCGTTTGGAAAAGAATCTCGGCTTGGATCGGGATGTTTTCGCCAAGATCCATATCGCGCCCTCCAGTGCCCATGACGTCCTCGATGATGTCTCCGCTCGCCTGGTCGTGTTGGGCGCGGACCATCCGCATCAGCGAAACGAGGAGAGTCCCGCTCTTGTTCTCGCGAAGGAAATCCTGGACAAGCGGGGGAACGGTCCACGGCTTTATCCGAATACTCTCTTCTTCCTCGCCGCCGATCTCCAAGCTCTCGATTCTCTCTCGCATGCCGTGCGGCAATATCTTGCCTGGCAGTCGATCTCTGAGCGGGATGAGGAAGAACTGGACATAACGGCGGCGGGAAAGCGACAGATCCAGGCCAGGATCAAAGAATATGATCAGGCGGTTGCATCCCGGGTATCGGAGACCTGGAGATGGTTGCTGGTGCCTGGAAAGGAACTGCGCTCGCCGGAAACCACTTGGCGGCCTGTTCGTCTGCAGGGAGACGGTTCCCTGGCGGGGAGGGCCGGAAAGAAGTTACTGGCCGACGCCGATCTTCTGGAGCGAATGGGCCCGGCAATCCTTCGCCGGGAAGTGGATAAAGTCCCGCTTTGGCGAGGGGATCATGTCGCGATCCCGGAACTCATTGAGGATTTCGCGAAATATTTGTACCTGC
Organism: uncultured Puniceicoccaceae bacterium; assembly: GCA_964633135.1. Classification (GTDB taxonomy): domain Bacteria; phylum Verrucomicrobiota; class Verrucomicrobiia; order Opitutales; family Puniceicoccaceae; genus Puniceicoccus. Next base: position 18,073 of record CAZWFJ010000013.1, read on the forward strand.
CCTCCGTCACCGGACCGAAGACGATCGTCAATGCCGTTTCCGAAGGGGTGGCTCTTTCGAGCTGGGAAATCGATGGCTTCGCCTATGCGGACCGATACGACGAGGAAACCAAACGATATGAAGGACTCAAGGTCGGCTCGCTCCCCGCATTGGGAGAGATGGACCGCGGTCTAATCGTCAGTCCGGAGGCGGCGAAAGCTCAGTTCGCGAAAGAAGCGGAGTCCCGTTCTAGCGACACAGCGCAAGGAAAGCCTGGAGAGGGAAAACCCGGTGATCCGGTCAAGAGTGGTCCTGGAAAGGGGAGTGGTGCAGCAGAAGTGAAAAAGCCCACATCCTTCCACCTCACCGCGACGGTTCCGGCGACGAAGCTGCTCCCCGAGGCGAAAAAGCTCTCGGACGAAGTGCTCCAACACCTGGCCGCGAAGTTAGGATCAAAGGTCGAAGTGACCATTGATGTAAGCGCACTATTGGAAGACGGTTATGATGAGGACACCATCCGAGTCGTGATGGAAAACTGCAGGGCTCTTGGGATGGAACACTTTGGATTTGAGGAAGAGTGATTAGAGAGGTTTCAATAGCTGCAACTCCTCCCAACGATCCCGAATAAACCTTTCTGCCTCTTGGGCGATCTCACTGGGGGCACTGATTGAAATGGTGCCCATGCTCCCCGGAAATTTGGGTTTTCTACCTGCTCCCTTTCTTTTTCCTCCTTGTTGCTTGAGTCCGAGTCCGAGATAGGGGCAAACTCGGGTATCAAAAACAAAATCCTCGGGGCGCAAGGCTCTATTCAGGATGAGATCGGCTGCACTTCGAACCCTGGAGAGGGCAACATATAGTTGTCCATGTGCAAACGTTCCTTTGCCCCTGGCGGGCAAAATAATTCTGCACTTGTCGAGCGTCTGGCCTTGTGCCCGATGGATAGTCATAGCGTATCCCGGGAGAAGCGGAAACTGCCGAACCAGCAACGTTTTCTCCTTCGTAAGCACCCTGCGATCATTCTCATTCAGGTGCTCGAAAGCGTCGATCACGTCCATGTAAACGCGCTCGATGTCAACGATCTGATTGGTATTGTCGGTGCGGACAATTATTCGGTCTTTCTCGATTCGCTCGACGGTAGCCTGATCGCCGTTGGTAACCCCAAGTTCCGGGATATTTTTCGTGATCAGCACTTTGCAACCCGTTTTTAATCTCAGGATGTATTCGATGGGGAGGTCCTTTAGGCGAGACTGGTCGCGTCTGAAGACCGCAGACCGGAAGATGTGGTTCTCTCCCGGAAGAACGTCAAGAGCAGCATTGTTAAATTTCTCCGCTAATCTCCGCGTCGTCGTCAAGGTCAAGCAGTCCTGCTTCAAAAGCTCTTGTGGGGTTCCGGTGGAAGAATCGATGGTTGCGGAACGATTGATGTATGCGATCTCTTTGCATCCGCAGGAACCCAAGCGAATTTGTTCCAGGATTTCGATGAATCGGTCCGCATTCGGATCTTTTCTGTGAACGGTTTTCAGGGCGATTTCGTTGGGTGAATATTCGACACCTTGGCTGAGTGTCTCCCTCCAGGATGGGCTGCTAAAGGGGTATGGAGTTTGGTATGGGTAATCCACCGGATACTGGGGTTGAATCGGCGGTAGCTGACCGAAATCGCCAAAAATGACCAAAGGCACTCCACCGAATGGAATATTAGTTCCTTGTGCGTGCCGCATTGCATAGTCCATCGCAGTGAAGAGGTCCGCCGTGACCATCGAAATTTCATCAATAATCAAGTATGTTATATTGGCGAGGTCTTCCGCGCGGGCTCGTGGCGGATCCTCGCGCAGAAGATCTACTGAACCCTGAAAATGAGGTCCTAGTCCGAAAGCAGAATGAATGGTTTTTCCGTCGATTTTAAGAGCGGCTTTCGCGGTAGGAGCGACCAGTAGTGCTTTTTCGCCGAGAGTATTTAGCTCTTGCGACAGACCTTCAACCAGAAGTGATTTTCCGCATCCTGCCGGACCCGTGACAAATATCGCCCGTATCTGATTAGCTTTTCGGAGCTCAAGAGCGCGCTTAATCGCGTCTATTTGTTCGCTATTTAGGGTTATTGTGAGGTCTGGGTCTTCCATCATGTATTCTCCTTTGTTCGAGGCCCGTCGAAAAAAGGACATGACGGGACCATTATCACAGATTACCGGATGAATCTCGACCGTGAAACCAGAAGTTTTGGGGTTCGGGGTTTGAAATTTGTAGAGAATCAAAAGAGTTCCCGAATAAATTCCGTAAGAGTTTGTATATAAGAACCTTGTAATATTTGAGAGTCCTGATCTAAGCCTCTACTATATAGTATGCTCCGCTTCTCTGGATCGCACCGAATCGGTAGCCGCGACTATACCACCGCGATTCATTGCATGGGTTTGGCGGCTTTGCCGTTATCCCGTAGGGATTGCAAGAACACGATTCAGAGTATTTTTTGTTTTTCATGGAGCAGTTGGAATGATGAAGGAAATCGAGATTTCGCTACCAGACACGCAAGACCGAGCTATCTTGCGGGAGGACTGGACGTGGTACACCCCAGAACGCCGCGATGCGGGTATTCTTTCGCGGCGGTTGAACCGCGACCACACGCGCGAATATCTGAGCCTCTACGCCAATGCTGAGGCGGCCGCCCTGGAACTGGGCAGTCGCGTAATTACCGATGCCCCGGAGGACCTGGATAAAGAAAATGAAGAAATCGGCGGTTTTCGGTCGGTTAATTGACTTATGACAATTCCAGAGCCAATGAAAAAATGTTCAATAATTCTAAAGAAACTGCAGACTCTTGCTGTTTCTTTTCTGGCTCTCCAAAGCGGAAACTGAGATTCTATCCGGTACTCCCGCTTCGCTGGGAAAACGAGGCAATGAATCAGACGGCTTCGCCTAACAATCTAGGACCTTTGGTTCCGAGCGGTTCCGGGCTTTCCAGGGATCTGGTGACCTAAAAATCAGGACCCTCTTCTCGCGTCACCCCTTCGCCAGCTCGAAGTCGGCGATTCTGCCGTCCTCGACGACCGCATACCACCAAGACTCGCCCAGCCACCAGATTTCCTGATACTCGTGCTCGGAAGGATACTGGCGCTGATACTCGTTGGCCTGCGACATGGGCTTGAGCTGGGGAAACCACTGCCGTAGATCCGCCGGGCTTTTTCCGATCAATCGCTCTCGAAAATCTCGGTCCACGCCGAAGAAGCGCAAGGGGTTCTCGAATTCCACCCACCCAGCCTTCCAAGCAAGATATCTCAAATTGAAATGGTGGGAGTCCGAGCCCCCGGCGAATAAAACGGTCAAGACACCGCCGAAACCCGAAAGCAAGAGGAGAACAATGAATCCGGTCTTCATGGGGAACAATTATGCGCAGATGCATCATTAAAAGACAACCCCGCTGGGACTAAAAAATCGCGGCGCGCCTGCAGTTCCGGCCCCTGAAGAGATCCATTCAGATCACTCTCGCGCTTCGCCCGAAAATCTCCCTTTCGGTGCCATGCGAAACCATAAATCCAAGAAGAATAGTTCTCACAACAAGAACCTGATCGCCGCAGACTCCTGCGCAACATCATCAAACCAGAGCGAGACCGCAGAGACCGGGATAACGGTAGCCGTAACGTTTCATCCTCGACATGGAATCCTCACAATCGGAGAGGCCCATATCGACAAAGACGGCGGAGCGGGATTCCATCCGAACGCGTTTCTACCGACTGTCGCTGTCCCGTATTTTGAGGGCAGTAGCATGCTGTTCCTCCGCAGCATCCCGAAAAAGGAGATCGAACCGATCCTCCTACGGTGCTGCGCCGGAAATTTCCGCGCCGCACTACGCAGACTTGCCGAACTCTTCCTCGAATGCCCCGAAAGCGAAAGACATATCGGAGCTCCAACACCCAAGTTAGCAGAGCAACTCTACTGGGCATTTCAACTTTCGCAGTTTGGATATGATCAAGAGCCCCGGAAAGGAGGCGAGCAATGAGCCGCCGCCTGATTCCGTTCATGCTTCTTTTTCTGGCGATTTCGGCAGAAGCCGATTCGATCAAAATTCGGCGGGTTGTCATCGACGGGATTCGCATTGACCTCATCGAACCGCCGGAGGAGGACCCCACCAAAGGTAGCCTCATAGTCCTCTTCTATCGAACGGAAAAGAAAGAGTCTTCCGACAAATACATTGCTGGTCGGATCTGGAGACGAGAGGGAGTTGTTACGCGGGTTCAAGGGGAGTCCTCAAAGGAGGGAAGCATTCGGTTGCGAGTATTTCTCCAAAGGGTCAGCTCGAACAAGGAAGATGAAGTTCTCTTCGAGCTGCGAAATTGGAGAAATCTAACCTCTCCGCGTGTCCTGATGGGATCCCTACTGCCCTAGGAAGAGACGGGGACTGCTCCGTGACCTCGCATTGGAAACTCAAAAAATCCAATGCAAACAAGAAATCACTCAAATGAAGACATCACCATCCATCCGAAATCAGCTGGTACCGTGGAAGTCCATTTCAAAGGCCGCCTCCGCGAACTCTGGGAACCCTGGGGGAGCAAGCGGATCTGCCGCCTTCTGCGGGGACAGATCGAAGCAGACCGCGAAATTCTCGGATTCGGCCTCGGAGATCACCCGGCTTTCGAAGCTTGGCGAATGTCCTTCCCACCAAACGTTCTCAAACTCGCAAAAGACTTTCCGAAGTACGAGATCACCTTTCTGGAATTAGCCAACCGGGAACCCGCAGCGATTTTTCGTCATGCACGACTCCGACCAGGGCTTCTCTTAAAACTGTTCGAGGAGATCACCACTCTCGATGAGTATCGGATCGGCAAAATGGCGAAAATCGCTCGCCGTCCGATCGCTCAGATTCTGCGACTGATCGACTGCCCCGACAGCCGGGCCGCAATCCGGATTGTCGACAAATGGCCGCCGGAGATGCGGACCATCAGCACGGTCAACTCGCTTTTTCTCAACACACTAAATAGTCGAAAACTTCGTGTGGCCAGCCACTACCGAGGAGAGTGGACGCGCGAAGTCCTACTTTGCTTGTCGCTTCCGCCTTATGTCGTCTCGGATCGGCTCCTGCATTTGGCGAAAACCTGTGAAGGTGACGAGTCCGTATATTCTGCTGCACGCGAGATCCTTTCCGACCTTGGACACTGGCCCTTTACAGAACTTCCTCGGTCATACCCGCGATTTTTGGCTGCAATCGAACGGCAATACGAGCGCAAGTTTCGCGACGAATCATTTCCGGCTCCAATCCTCCCGGCACCCGCGTGGGGATCCGCAGTTGAAACACTGCGGGAACTAAGGCAGATAGCGATTCGCTTTCAGAACTGCTTGTTCGCTCATGTGGACGACATTCGCTCAAGTATGACCTCGGCCTATTTCTCGGAACCTCCAGGTCCTCATGTGGTCTGGTTGGTCCATGAGGAAAAACCCGGCGATATGCAGCTCGGTCAGGTAGCAGGATTCAACAATGAACGACCGGACTTATCCGACCTCAAGGCGGTTCAACAATGGTTCGATCGAGGGGGAATCTCATGAATCAACCTCACGGAAAATATCATGCACGAGTCAAAGGCGGCAACGAAACCGACTGCCCAGAGGGCTATACTCTTTGGCATCTACTGGCGTCCGGGCTACTCACTCAGGCGGAGCTTCGACCCTTCCTCGTGCAGAGCAGAACGATCCATCCGGATACGCTGCTGGACGACCTTCAGGAGAAGATGACGGTTTTCCCGTATCATCTCGCCTGGCGCTACGAAATTCAACCGACGCTAGGCTACAACTATGACGAGTTCCGCGCCCTGACAGGATTTCGCTCTCCCCGGGAAATTTGTCGTCTGAGAGGCATCCCGTTCCTTGCCGAATATTTTGTGCGCAAACGCTGGATACATCCTGTCGTTGAATCGTTCCGAATTCAGACCGTCAAGGACCTGGGCCTCAGCAAATGGGACATCCCTCCGATTCGATAAATTGATACCAAAACTAAAAATCGCCATGCCATACAAAGGAAAAAATTACAACAGACAGACCTACTCCCAGCAACAGCTCCGGCGGGACGCGCGAAACCGAAAGGTTAACGGTTTGAGACTTGCAAAATTGAAGCAGAAAAGCGGCTGCAAACACTGCGGTCGAAAGGATCTTCCACCCGAAAAACTTCACGCCCATCACCTCGGGGAGAAATACAAGGAAATCGCACTTCTCCTTGGTCGTCCCTGGGAAAGGGTTTTGGCCGAGATAGAGGGCAGCAGTCTTCCGGGCATTGAGAAGACGGGCGGTCCGATCATATTCCTCTGCCAAGAATGCCACACCAAAGCAGATAAGGCCAAGAGAGAAGAACAGAAAGGAGGGTCGAAATGAGCCGTCCGAAGTTTCTGACTAAGGAAGATCTCCGGCAATTCCTGAGTTGCGAGGTAAAACCTCTGTATCGCTGGGCCAGACTCGAATCAAAAAATGACCAAGATCCCTTTCTGCGCTACTTGGCGCAGGAAGGTAGGTCGGTCGGACGGACCGCGCGGCGATTGTTTCGGAACCTCGTGCTGATTAATGAACGATTCGAGGATGCGGAACGGACGACGAGGGAGTTGATTTCGATTCCATCGCTGACTCTGGCGGAAGCAGCCTTCTGCTTTGGCCCGTGGAGAATCCGTCCGGATATTCTTTCCATCGATAACGAGACAATCTCGATTTTTGAGGTAAAAGCGAAAACCATTTCACTTATAAAACACCACGATGGGAAGGAGTTCATGACCGTCCATGGCGAGATTCGCTCGGCATGGCGGGAAATCCTGTTCGATCTAGCCATGCAAGTTGCCGTTTTGGAAATGCTTTTTCCGGAAAGAAGAATCGAAGGGCGCCTCGTCCTGCCAGTCGAAGAGATCGCCGTTTCACCGGACGAATCGACTTTCGCTGCTTTCGGAAAAGAGTCTCCTGCGGTGGGTGAATCGGCCATCATCGAAGCAAGAAGAATTGAATCGGTCCTCCGCATCATCGATCCGGGGGACGCTTTGGATCTGGCAAAAGCCCTCGTGATTGAAGCCATGGTCAATTTAGAGCAGGTGCGAGGCGGGAAGGTCGTCCCCGAACCCTCTCTCCACTATCGTTGCCGAAACTGCGAATATCGACTCGGAGGCGGACGAGATCCGAATGATGGATACCATCAGTGCTGGAGAGATCTAGCGCAGCCATTTCCGCACCTTTTTGATCTTCATCAGCTGTATCAAATTGGAGGCCAAGCGAGCTTCGCGAATCAAATGATCGAGGAGCGGAAAACCGCGCTTCTGGATGCTTCTGAGGAGGATCTTCGAGGTAGCCCTTACGCGGTGCGGCAACAACTGCAACTGCAGGGTGTGCGAACAGGGAAGGAATGGCTAAGCGAAGAGCTCGGACAGATTCTTGGCGACCTCGAATACCCGCTCAGGTTTCTTGATTTCGAGACGAGTATGAATGCGATTCCCCGACATCCGGGCCTCAAACCTTATGAGTTGCTGCCAATTCAATTTTCGCAGCACTCTGTCGATTCGCAGGGAAACTTGGCACATGAGGAGTGGCTTCATGCAACCGAAGAAAATCCGATTCTGCCGTTCGCAAGATCGCTGCTTTCGAAGATCGGCGACTCGGGGCACATCCTCATTTACACGGATTATGAAATCAAAGGCCTTCGCAGCGCTATTGATTTTCTGCGGAGATCGGGGGAAGGGGAATCTGAAGCACAAAAGCTAGAGAACCTGCTCGGTTCGGGGCGGATCATTGATCAGCACGACATCCTTTACCGCCATTTCCACCATCCGCAAATGGGAGGTCGGACATCCCTTAAGGTCGTTGCGAAGGCAATCTGGATGGAATCCGAGAAAATCCGCAATCATCCTTGGTTCGGTGAATGGGGTGGGGAGAAGACGGGTCCGTATGATGCGTTATCGGGGATAAGAGTAGGAGGGAAAACCCTTCGCGTAGCCGACGGCTGCGGAGCGATGAAGGCTTATGCTGAATTGGAGAGAACAGGAATGAGAGCAGATAACCGAGAAAAGATTCGTCACGCAATGCTCCGATATTGTGAGTTGGATACTCTGGTGCAGGTAATGGTCTTTACTCACTGGAAAAACATTTTGCTGAAGAAGACGGAACCACTTTAGTCTACCGCTCTTGATTCAATCCCAAAATTGCGCGGAGATGTTCTGGGAGCTCGTTGAGTTTTTTCTGGCTCGATTTCACGCGAGATCGACGCCGCGCCAATAGATCGTAGTTGAGTTCCTTTCCGCGAAGTTCCGGGTTGCGGTCTAAGAACTCAAGTATCTTTTGGTTGATCCGCGCTGAGGCATTTTCTTCTGACGAGTGAACGTCAAATAGCGGAAAGGAAGCATTTTCGGCCAGGCAGGATTTACCAATGACTTCGACAAACCCTTCCGACAGGACATTGGCTTCGCCTCGCGGATCGAGCCAATAGTCGAAAGAAATGAAGACGGGTGATCCATTTGCTCGGAGTGTCTGGAGAAGCTGTTCGCGATTTTTTACGAGGATGACCCTCTGGCTCTCATCGAATGGTTCCTGAATTCGAGAGGCGATACTCTTTATCGTCCGAGAATCGTCTATAAACAGGGTATACATGCGTTCGAAAAGTAGGGTCGAAACGATTTGGCGACGTTCAGACAGATAAAATTACTGAGGACTAATGGCTCGGATCGCAACTCGAATTGAATCTTCGGGAAATATGAGGACAAAGATGCGAACTTGATTCGCACAAAAAATTTGGCGGTGAAGGATTCGGCTTCTCCTTATACTAATGCAGAAACGCCAGTCGACTCAGAGACTGTGTCGCCATCATCTACTAAGTAAGGTCAGCCATTCTGCGGGATATTCCGACATTGTGGGTGGTTCCCTGCATGCTGTGTGTCGCTGTTGAGATTGGCAGCACGAAAATTCATCTTACGGATTACTCTTTCATGGGGTATCTTTCATAGTGGGATCTTGTTCTCATTCCCAATAGGGCGGTTCAGGAAATCTCTGGTGGGGGAAGGTGCACCTAGGGATCTGACCCAATCGCTTCGCAAAAAAATATCATGTTGGGCGAAAAAAAAGTTTCACGCCGAAATTCCGAGCCCAAAATGATAGTATGCCAAAGTCGTATCCAGATCAGAAAGCCTACTGCAAGCCTTCAGCGGCCTCCGCCGTGGGCGACGCTTTCCTTGGCGAGATCGTGAATCAACTCGTTGAGCATCCACAGTTTCTCGACGAGGTCCTATCTAATACGATCCAGCTTGCCGCGCCACAGGGTCAGTCGTCGGCAACGGAGGCAAAAGTTGAGAAAGGGCGGGCCCATACGACCGTCCCGGTAGACGCCCAGATCGTGGCCGTTATGGTAGCTCTCGCAACTAACGACTGGGTGCCTCTGCAATACCTCCGAGGCTTTGGGAGCGAGCCAACCCTCCGGAAAATCGCTGGGGGGATCGAAACGCGAATTATCGACAAAAAGAAGTGCGTACGGATCCGCGAGTTTCTGGCCGAGCGCTCACAGTCGGCGGAGGAACAAGAATGGGAAAATCGAAACTAAAAATTACTATGAAAAAGAAAATAATCATATCGAAACAAGGCGGAAAGTGCTACTACTACCGGAGATCTATTAAGGGTCTTGGTAGGGTGAACTTTCCTTTAAAGGAGAGCATGCGGGAATCAGAAAATATCGCGCGAAAAATCGAGGTGGAACTCGTTTCGGGCGTCGATCCGATGCTGGTGTTGAAAAAATACCATCCCGGACATTCAATATTCGTTAAAAGTCGGGTTAGACGCCTGGGAGGAGTTGGGCGGCGATCCCTGGAGGGAACAGTCCCTCTGGTAGGTGACATTCTCGATCTTCACGAATTGTTGGAGGAAAGATTGGAAATAGCTTCTTCGACTGCTCGCCGCAATCGACAAGCTTTGATCCGCCTCATAATAGTAGCGTTAGGGATAAGTAGTTCTCGGCAGGAGCGCATGAAAATCGGCGAGAAGGAGTTGAAGAAAGTCCGGATGTTGCCAGGAGCCATAATAAACGACATGCTCCTCGCGGAATATAGGTTTAGCTACACCGAGGGGTTTCAGGGGGTAGAACTGCAAACGAGAAAAAGAGCAGCGAATTCTACAATCAACCAAGCTCTCTCCGTTTTTTCCGTGAGAGCTTGCAAATACTACAGATCGGAGGGCGTTGACTTACCCGATCTCGCAGAAGTTAAAATAGGAAACAAATTCGGTAGAACGGGTAGAACAAAACTCATCGTTCCAGATGGTCGAATTGTTCGATCAGTATTCGATTTATGGCAGACTTGGGTGCAACGGGTAAAGGACGGCGACACATCGATTCGAAATGTAACCGTGGCACTCACTCTTATTCTTTTTGTAGGGTTGCGTCGATCAGAGGCGGCGCGTGTCCGCCGATCCCATCTTCGCTTCGAACCGCCCGGATTGGATGTCGCTCATAGTCGTGACGAAGTGACTAAATCGGGAGATGAGTATCCCATTCCCATTGAACCGTTTGTGTTCCGATTTTTAGATTCGGTCGGTCAGGATAGGGACGGATTTTTAATTCGTGGTAATCGAAACACACGAGCGGATCGAGTCTTCCGAGAGGTTGCCCAGGCTCTTCGGTCAACCGGAATCACTTCTCGTCGTCCCAACCATTTTATGAGAAAGCTCTATGCCTCTTGGGTCACTCAAACAATCGGCTTGGCAGAGGCGCAATATCGCTTGGGCCACGAGTCCGCCGAACTAACTTTTAAGACTTACGCGAAGGTTAAAATGCCAAAGGAACTTCTGGATCTCTGGACCCATGATCCGTTCGTAAGCGAAAGTCCTGATAGTCAGGAATCAGGTGAAAGTGGCTGAAGGAGTCGCTGAAATGTAACATGTCGAATTTTCCTGAATTTCGAGAGTTCGTTGAGTTATTGAAGTTCTAAATTTTCCAGTGGCACTACCCCTCGGGATCGAACCGACGACCAATTATTTAAATGGTTGGAGGCAAGAACGAGCAGATCATGCTACTGCCATACCAATGGCAGAGATGTTGGAGATGTCGTTACCATTGATACCGACACGAGGTCGAATACCGAACGGATATTTTCATTCTGGCGAACTGGAACGAAGGAGTATAGTGGTTTATTCAGAATTTCCGGGAGGCTCTGCAGCAGTGAAATGCGATCAACTAGAATCTGATCGAAAGAAAAAACAGAGCTGTATGGAGTTAAGCGTCCGGTGGATAATCACCAAAGTGGCTGGAGAGATGGCGGAAGCGGAAAATGCCAAATTTTTCTGAATTTTCAACGCCCCTGTAAGTCATTGGAAATGAGCAATTTACAATGGAGCCACCTGTCGGGATCGAACCGACGACCTGATGATTACAAATCAACTGCTCTACCAGCTGAGCTAAGGTGGCTTTGTGCTTTTGGTTTGTAGGAACCACTCGGAAATGGCAAGACGAGAAAGCTGGAAATTATCTTTGGAGTGTAAATGATTCTCCGCCAAGGTCGGGATCAGGCTTGGTCGCGCTGATTGTGGAATCGTTCGAAGGCGGCTTGGAGTTCGGCCTTGCTGACGGGCTTGATCAGGTATTCCCTCATTCCGGCCTCTTTAGCCCGGTCCTGGTCGATGCTGGAAGCAGATGCGGATAGGGCGATAATATAGGGGGGAGGAGAGGCGTTTTCGAGGATTTGCCGGGTGGCCTCGAAGCCATCAATGCCAGGCATTTGGCAGTCCATGAATACTAGCTCGTAGTGTTGGTTGTCCTGGAAGGAACGAATCGCCCCCTCACCGTCGTCGACGATGTCGCACGAATATCCGAGACTGCTAAGTTGCAGCTGGGTGACTCTCTGGTTCATCGGATTGTCCTCGACGACCAGGATGCTGGGTTTGCGGGTGTCGCAGGAGAGTGGCTCAGCCGGAATTTCCTTGCCGCACGATGAATCGTTCAGGTTCGAAGGATCGCCATCGGGCAAGTCACAGGGCAATTCGACAAAAAATCGGCTGCCCTGCTGTGGAGCACTCTCGAACCAGATTTTGCCATCCATCGCTTCCACGAGGCTACGGCAGATGGCAAGACCGAGACCGGTGCCGCCGAAACGGCGGGTAGTTGACGAATCTCCTTGGGTAAACATCTCAAAAAGTTTTTCCCGAACCTCGGGACGAATTCCGTCGCCGGTGTCTTCGACACTAATCTGAAGGATGTTCCGATGGTTCCGGGTGTAAGACATTGCCATTTTCACGTGACCCTTAGCGGTGAATTTCAGGGCATTGGAGACCAGGTTGATGATCACTTGCCGGATTCTGGCCGAATCGCCGTAAACCTCCTCTGGAACTGCGTCTGCTATTTCCAGGATGAAATCGATCCCCTTCTCTTTGGCGGTGGGGGTGAAGAGATGCTTGACCTCGGCCGCGAGTGCCCTTGCCGAGAATTCATGGTGAAAGATCTCCAGCTTGCCCGCTTCGATTTTCGAGAGGTCAAGGACGTCGGTGAGCAGGGCGTTGAGGTTTGCACCGCTTTTGTAAATGGTTTCGAGCCAATCCCGCTTCGAGGGGCAAGTCTCCTCGTCGAGCATGACCTGCGCCACCCCCAGAATCCCGTTCAGCGGAGTTCGAATCTCGTGGCTCATGGTGGCCAGAAAAGTGCCTTTGGCCGAGTTTGCCCGGTTTGCCTCCGCTGCGGAACTCTCGGCCCTCAAAAGTGCCTCTTCCAGGTCTTTTTGAAGTTTCTTCTTTTGCAGGGTGATTCCAATGCTGGAGGCGATCGAGTGGAGCAGAGAGATTTCGCGCTGGCCCCAGCATCGTTCGCTGCGACAATCGTCGAATCCTACGAGACCGTAGTACTTTCCTCCCGAGTGAACAGGGACAAGGAGCAGCGAGAGTATTTTTTGCTGCTCTACGATGGCTCTCTCCGCTGCTACGATCTCAGCGGTGTTGACAGATATGGTTTCGCTTTCTTTGAGCCGATCCATCCACTCACGGAAGAGGCCGGTTCCCGCAGGCAGTCTTTGCAGGTCAAGGTTGTCGATTTGGGCTTCGAAACGACCGCTGTTCCACTCGGCATCGAGCCGCAGAAAGGATTCTTCCGGGCGAGAATCCGGCTCGTGGTAGGAGAAGAGGTAGGCTCGATCTACATCGCAGACCTCTCCAAATAGGGTCAGAATCTCATTGATCGTGTGTTCCGGTTGATCGGATTCGAGTAAAAGCCGGTTGGCGTTGGCCACTGCTTCGAGGATCTCCTCTCCCCGTTTCTCCTCCGTGATGTCCTCTTTGATCGCTACGTATTGGGTGATTTCGCGCTGCTCGTCGAGGATCGGGAAAATCGTCGCGGTCTCCCAGAACAGGGTGCCATCTTTACGCCGGTTCTCGAATCTGCCGATCCAGGTCTGGCCGGCGCGAATCGTTTTCCAGAGATCTTGGTAAATCTCAGGTGATTGACGCCCCGATTTTAAGATATTCGGAGTTTGCCCGAACACCTCCTTCATACAGTAGCCGGTTTTTTCGAGAAAAGCACGGTTGGCGTATGTAATTTTGCCTTTCGGATCCGTGAAAAGAATGCAGCTGCTGCTGAATTCGAGAGTTTTCTCTAGCAGCCGAATTGCACTTTGCGTGTCTTGGCGGGTCACCACAATCCATAATATGATAAAAATTTGTTAAGGCTTTGCAAGTGTGAAAACTCAGTGCTCAGGTCCATGACAGACGAGGCTCTGTCAGTCAGCCTTTATAAGGGTCAGCTTCTACAGGGAAGTGGCAGTTTCTTCAAATCCTCCCATCGGAATTAGCGTCGTTTTCCCGTCTTGATGGTCGAGCTGGATGGCTTGGTCTTCCTGAATCTCGCCGGAGATCATGGCCCGTGCGAGTTGGGTTTCGACTTGGCGCTGGATGAAGCGGCGAAGGGGACGGGCACCATAGACGGGGTCGTAGCCTTCGTCCGCAAGCCATTCGTAAGCGGCTTCGGTGGGCTTGATCACGATCCGCTGTTCGGCGATTCGGCGATTGAGATCGTCAATCAGCAGCTTTGTTATGGATCCGATCTCCTTACGGGTAAGTGGCTTGAAGAGGACGGTGTCGTCGATCCGGTTCAGGAATTCGGGCCGGAAGGCGTGGCGCAGTTCCGACATCACTGCTTCGTGGACGGCATCGGGGATGAAATCGCCCTTCACCCCTTCCTGCAGGTGGCGGCTGCCAATGTTGGAGGTCATGATGACTACGGTGTTCTTGAAATCGACCGTACGCCCGTGCGAGTCGGTGATGTGGCCATCGTCCATGATCTGGAGAAGGATGTTAAAGACATCGGGATGGGCTTTTTCAATCTCGTCGAAAAGGAGCACGCTGTAGGGCTTCCGGCGGACGGCCTCAGTGAGCTGGCCACCCTCCTCGAATCCGATGTATCCGGGGGGGGCACCAATGAGCCGGGCCACAGCGTGTTTCTCCATGTACTCGGACATATCGATCCGGGTCAGATTCGCCTCGGTGTCGAAGAGGGTTCGGGCCAGCGTCTTGGCCAATTCCGTCTTGCCTACACCAGTAGGACCCAGGAAGAGAAAGGATCCGATCGGACGCTTTGGGTCCTTGATACCAGCACGGGCGCGGAGGATGGCTTCGGTCGTGCGCTCGACTGCCTCTTCCTGACCCACCACTCGCTCGTGCAGAATTTCCTCGAGCCGGAGAAGCTTTTCGCGCTCCCCTTCAAGAAGGCGGGCGACGGGGATGCCCGTCCAGCGTCCGACGATCTCGGCAATCTCATCGGCGGAGACTACCTCCTTGAGCAAATGGGTCTTTGACTCCGCTTTTTCAAAGTCTTGCAGCTTGGCTTCGAGCTGGGGAAGCTTGCCGTGGCGGAGTTCGGCAAGGGTGTTGAGGTCGTATTGCCGCTCCGCTGTCTCCATGGCATGGCGGGTATCCTCGATCTCCTTGCGGATGGAGCGTGCTTCGTTGATTACCTTCTTCTCGTTTTCCCATTCGGCTTTGAGGCCGCCGAGCGTTTCCCGAAGGTCGGAAAGTTCCTTGCCGAGAGATTCGAGACGACGCTTGCTTGCCTCGTCCTTTTCGCTGCGAAGTGCGGCCTCTTCGATTTCCAGCTGCAGAATTCGGCGATTCAGCGTGTCCATTTCACCCGGCATGCTGTCCATCTCCGTCCGGATCAGCGCACAGGCTTCGTCGACAAGATCAATCGCCTTGTCCGGGAGGAAGCGGTCCGAGATGTAGCGGTTCGATAATGAGGCCGCCTGCACCAAGGCGTTGTCTTGAATGCGCACTCCGTGGTGGACCTCGAAGCGTTCGCGGAGGCCCCGGAGGATTGAGATGGTGTCTTCGACCGTTGGCTGGTCGACCGTAACCGTTTGGAAACGGCGCTCAAGCGCCGCGTCCTTTTCGATGTGCTGCCGGTATTCATCAAGGGTCGTTGCCCCGATGCAGTGGAGTTCCCCCCGGGCCAGCATGGGCTTTAGCATATTCCCCGCGTCCATGGCACCCTCTGCCTTACCCGCGCCGACGACGGTATGAAGTTCGTCGATGAAGAGAATGATCCGACCGTCGCTGTTCTTGACCTCCTGCAAAACGGCCTTGAGCCGCTCTTCGAACTCGCCGCGATACTTCGCACCGGCAAGCAACGAACCCAGATCGAGCGAAAAGATTGTCCGGTCTTTTAGCCCGTCGGGAACATCGCCCCGCACGATTCGCTGAGCAAGGCCTTCGGCGATGGCGGTTTTTCCGACGCCCGGCTCTCCAATCAGAACAGGGTTGTTTTTCGTCTTGCGGGAGAGGATGCGAATCACCCTGCGAATTTCCTCGTCGCGCCCGATTACTGGGTCCAGTTTGTTGTCTCGTGCCTTTTGCACCAGGTCCTCGCCATACTTGGTCAAAGCCTCGAACGTGGCTTCGGGATTCTCTGAGGTCACCCGCTTGTCCCCGCGAAGCTCCTGCAATGCTTTTTCGACGCGTTTGAGGTCAATGTCAAAACTGTTGAAAAGATCGGCCACGGCTTTCGGGCGACCCACCGCGATCAGCCCGAGAAGCAAGTGCTCCGTGCTGGTGTACTCGTCCTTGCGCCTGGATGCGAACCGCTCTGCTTCCTGGAGTGACCCAGAAAGATCCGAACTCATGCCGGGCTGCCCAGTGGTTCCTGAGATCTTCGGAAGTTTGCCTACCTCACGGTTCGCGGCCAGCACGAGGGCATTGGGAGGGATCTGCAGGTGGTTAAGCAGGCCGGGGACGATTCCGTTCTCCTGGTGAGCGAGGGTTGCCAGAAGATGCACAGGCTCAATCTGGGCGTTCTGGTTCTCCCGGGCGAGAGCCTGAGCCTGAACGATCGCTTCGCGAGCCTTCTCAGTAAATCGGTTGAAATCAATATTCATGCTACTCGTCATGCATAAGGGATGCCGGGAAATTTTCCTCCCAATCGCAGGCCAACTTCAATGAGGATGAGCGGTTTTGTGAATTGGCAAAATTATTAACACTCTGAATAGGAGCTACCTAAGAAAATAATTCAATTGCATGTCTGGGAGACGTTGAGATCAGAGGACCCTTTCCATACGGGACAAAAGCGGGCGTCATTTATCGAGAAACAGTGACAATATGGCACATTAGGCTGATTCCTATTTAGCTCTGTCCTAAATTAGTCGACACAGGTTTGTTGCTCTATGGAAAAAGTTAAAGAGACATTGAAATCGAAAATCAGAACTTCCCGAACCTTAGGAGTCGTCCAGAAATAAGTTGATTATTTTTGTCCATTATTGGGTGCTAT
>CAZWFJ010000014.1:0-34227 GCA_964633135.1 uncultured Puniceicoccaceae bacterium
GGAAAGTCATCTGGCGATTTCTCGCTCCTGACAACTCCTCCCATGTCATCTTCCGGGGAGGACGACTCCTGAAGCGCAGCCAATTCTTAACCCCAGTGGTTCCACTCTCATTCACTCTAATCGCCATTGTTCCGACCCATGAAACGTCCTGATAAATTCCTCCTTCGCAAGCCGCTCTCCCTCGGCGTGTTTTTGTTCGCAATGGCCTTCCCCGGCATCTGCGCTGGGGCAGGTGCGGCGAAAGCCGCCGACTTGGTGGACGCGGATACCGTCTTCTTCGTCCTGACTCCCGACCTGCCAGCCCTCTCCGAACGCTTCCATGAGAGTGCGTTCGGCGAGCTGTGGGAGAACGAAGAGTTGCGGGAGTTCATCGCGACAACGTATGGAGATCCCGGAGACAGTCCCGATGCTTTTTTCAACGAAGAGGCCAGAGAACATTGGGAACGTTTCAATCATTTCTTCGATGGGGGCCTCGCCATGGGGGTTACGGCACCCGAGATGGATTGGGAAACCATGAGCCTCGCCGATACGGAGGGAGGGAATCGATTCGCGATCATCGCTGATTTCTCGGGAACGGAGGAGGATCTCGCTGATTTTCTCGAACCATGGAGCGACCAGCGACCGAGCAACGTTCTTCCAGGTCAAGAGGCACATTTCTTTGAGGAGGACTTCATGGGACAGACCCTCGCGATCGAGAAGGTGACCTCCGCCGAGGGAGACCTGATCCGCCGCAATGGCTGGGGTCTGATCGAAGGGACCGCCGTGCTGGCCCAGCCAGTGGAGTATCTCCGCGATGTGGTCGCTCGCCTCGCCGACCCTTCGGAGGGTGGGAGCTTGACTGGCGTGGACCGCTTTCTTGACGTGCGTGACCGGGCAGGCGACGGTGACTTGCTGCTCTACCTGGATCTGGAAACTTTGGCGGAGTTTGTCGGGAAGGGGATGGAGATCGGGGTTGAGGAAATTTTCGCCCAGCAAGCCAATCCGCTCGGGATCTCCGCCGCAAAAATGACGGAGGCCTTCGGGCTGGGCGAGCTGCGGACCTTTCACCTGTCCGCTTCGCTCGGTGCCGACCGTTCGCTGATCCGGGGCGGCCTGGCATTCGAAGAGAAGAAAGGAGTGCTCAGCCTGCTGTCCTACGGCGAGGGGCCGATTCCCCGTCCGTCTCTTGCACCTGAGGACTCAGTCTCTACCGACGTGGGCCGGGTTCGATGGATGGAAGCCTGGCTCGGAATGAAAGAGATGCTCGGAGAAATCAGCCCGAACCTCCTGATGATGCTCGAGATGATGCGGAACAACTTCCTCCAGTCGACGGGTGTCGATTTCGAGCGGAGCTTGATTGGTGCCCTGGGAGAGGAAACGGTGACGTTTACCACGCGCCGCACAATGCCGAATCCCGGCGAGAACGCATCGACGGAGGTGGATTCGGTACTCGCCCTCGAGTTGAACGATCCGTCTGGTTTCGAGCTCGCCCTGGAAGGACTGAAAGGGACGTTCGGAATGGATGCATTCTTCGATCAAAAGGAATACGGGGGCGTGACCATCCACACCATGAAGAGCCAGATTCCGGGCGATCCGGATGCCTTCATCTCCTACGCGGTGACAGGGGAACTCTTTCTCATTGGGGCCGGGGCAAGTGGTTTGCTGGAAGGGACGCTGGCCCGAAGTCAGGAGGAGGGAGCCGGCTTCTGGAACCGTCCGGAAGTCCTCGACATCCTGGCGGAACTTCCGGCTGGCACCGTGGGAGCGGGCTATGCCGATCTCGGCTTCATGGTCGATAACATGATCGACGTATTGATCGCCCTGAAGGCGGTCAATTCGGGGGAGGATGGCGTGCCTGTCGACCTCGAGGACCGACCCCAGGGCGTGACCCTTCCCCATTTCATGTTCTCGGGCCAAGTTCCGGAAGAGAACGGTTTGTACTTTGAGGGCCTGATCCTCCCGAACGAAAGGCTGGCACCGTGAGATGGCGGAGCCTGATCGCGGGATGGGGGTCGGTTGTTCTCATTTCTGGAATCCATGCGGAGGAGGCGGTCGCCCCGGAAGGATTCGGGCCGCCCGCAGTGACCAAACTCGACTGGGACACCCGCTCACTGCGGGTCGCAGATTTGAATGGCGACGGGCTGAACGACCTGATCCTTGTCAACAATGACCGGGGGCGAATCGACTTCCTGCTGCAGCGGGGAGAGGATGAACCCCTGCCGCCATCGGGGCGCCCGGTGCGAAAGAACCGGTGGGAGCCAGTGCTGGAGGACGCCCTCTTCCGCGAGGAGAATCTCGTCACGGGGTTCCCTCTCTTTGCGGTTGTGGCCGGAGATTTTAACCACGACGGCCGGACGGATGTCGCCTACACGGCGAGCGAGACGCCTCTATCGATCCAGTACCAGCTCGACGACGGAGGGTTCGCGGAAGCGGTTGTCTTCGACGGCTTCCAACCGCGCCCATGGACGAGCACCCTGAAAGTCGGGGATGTCGATGGAGACGGCAAAACTGATCTCCTGGTCCTCGGGCAGGAGGAGATTCTCCTTTTCCGGCACGATGAAGAGGGCCTCAGCACCCATCCTGACAGGCTGCGGATGGCCGCCACCGACGCCTACGGGATTGATCTTGCGGATATCAACCGCGATGGTCGTCCCGACATCGTTTACGCATCCGGGACGGACTCGCAGGCCTGGCGAATCCGCTTGCAGGAAGACTCCGGAAAATTTGGTGCCGAGCGGGCCTTCGATCTGCGGATCGGTCCCGGTATCGTCCATCTTCTCGAACGCGGTGAATCCGGACAAGCACCCATTTTCGCCTACATCGCCCAACACTCGGGCATGATTAACCTTTTCGAGCTGCGGAGACGGGAGAATAGCGATGCCGGCTTTGAAAGTACCCGGCCATTGATTTATCCGGTTTCAGCCGGATCGGAACCGGCTTCCTACGCCTATGGAGATTTCGATGGAGACGGCATCGGTGAGCTGGCGGTCGCCGATCCCACCGAATCCTCGATCCTGGTCTACCGGCAGGAAGCGGATTGGAAATTCCAACCGCCCCAGAGCTTTCCCTCGCTCTTGGGAACTTCTGAATTGGTCGTGGCACCCCGGGAGGAGGGAGCCGGAGATGACCTAGCCGTATTCAGCGGAGAGGAAAATTTCGCCGGACTCAGCCGGATGACCGGAGAGGGTCGGCTTGCCTTTCCCGTGCCGTTTCCGGTCGAGGGAGAGATCCAGACCGTCGCTTCCGGATGGCTTTTGGCAGACGAAACACCCAAGCTCTTCTTCGTGACAAAGGAGGACCGGGAGCACCACATGGTGGTCCTTGAGCGCGGCGGTGATCATCCGTCGGGCTATCGCCTCCTGCACGAAGCCGTTATCCCGGGTGTCAAACGATCGCCCGAGGGAATCGTGGTCTTCGACCTCAACGGCGACGGGTGGTCGGAAATTCTCCTGCTCGCACCCCGTGAACCAGCGCGGATCTTCCGCCTCGCCGAGCAGAAGGCCGAAGAAGGCCACGCAGAATTGGCTGCCGCAGGCCAGGAGGAGGTTTTCGTGCTGACCGAGCTGGCCAGCGGGTCTTCGGTGCGCAAAAGCTTGCTGGACGACCTGCCCCGCAATCGGCTCGGGTACGGCGATGTAAACGAGGACGGGAACGTGGAAATGATCGTTGCAGCGGATGGATTCGCCCGCGCAGTGGGACTCGACGACGAAGATCGGTTTGTCATCCTCGATCAGTTCAACGCCCGGGTGCCCGGGGACTCCGTGCAAATCCCGGCAGTTCTCGACACCGATGGCGACGGCGTCGAGGAGTTACTCTTTTACGAAGCCAGTGGAGGCACGCTCCAGCGGCTGGCCCGGGACGAGAACGAGGTCCTCCGTTATCGGGATTCCGCCGAGGTCGGAAAGATAGATGTTCGAGGCGTGCGCGTCCATAACGAGTCGCCGACTCCCCGCTTGCTGGTTTTCGGTGCCGATCGCTTTTGGGTCCTTCCGCTCTCCGGCGGGGAGTGGAAGAAAGTGGAGATCGCTTCCCACGAGACCGACCTGCTCGATGTCTCGCCAACGGAGCTGGCCCTGCCTTCTGCTGCCCTGGGTCCGCCGCATCCCATCGTAGCCGTTGACGGACGGAGTAATGTCATCGAATTGCTCGAGTGGACCCCGCCTGACAAGTGGTCCAGCCGCCTCCACTTCACTGTTTTCGAAAAGAATCTCCACTACCGCGGTCGCACCGGTGCCCCCCATGAACCCCGGGAGGTCCTCCTCGAGGACCTGACCGGAGACGGCATTCCCGACCTGGTGACACTCGTCCACGACCGCATTCTGGTCTACCCCGGGCAATAAGGGGAAGTGCCCGCAGCGGACGGATCCATGCTCGGAATGGCACTAGTTTAAGTAGAGATCGACCTCTTACTCTTAATCATACTCGTAATCGTAATCTCTATTCTTGAAATCATAAATCATTTCTGATCAGTTGCTTGGATTATGATTAAGAGCACGATTATGAGCTTGAACGGAAACTCCCTTAAACTAGTGCCATTCATCCATGCTCGCGCTCCGGCGGATCGTTTGCATTCCACCCTCGAGTGTTGGAGCTTTACTATTCCTCCGCAGGGTCACCTTCGAGAAGGTGGCGAACACCGGGCCTCAGCACTCAAGCAGATGGCTTTGCGAAAGAGGTCTTGTCGTTGGCTTTCATGTAGGCCTCTTGCTCGCTGATGATGCCCTTCCGCAGAAGCTCGCGCAGAAATGCATCGAGGGAGATCATCCCTGCCTCTCGATTTTGGTCGATGATGTTCTTGATGGTGGCGAGAGAATTCTGGCGGATCGAATGCGGCAGGGACTGATGGTAGGTCAGTATTTCGAAAGCCGGTACGAGGCCGCCCCCTTGAGCCTGGCAGAGAATCTGTGAAACGACGCTTCGGAGGGATTCGGCGAGGAGGATGCGGATTTGGCCCTGTTCATCGGATGGGAAAGCGTCGATGATGCGGTCGATGGTCTTGGCGGCGCTATTCGTGTGGACGGTGGCGAAGACCAGCATCCCCATGGAGGCGCAGCGGAGAGCAAGGCGCATGGTCTCGCAGTCGCGAAGCTCTCCGATGAGGATTACGTCAGGATCGGCCCGCATCGCACTGCGCAGTCCGGCGGCGTAGCTGTGGGTGTGCTCGATGACCTCGCGGTGTATGAAGGTGCTCTCTTTGTCCGTGTGGGTAAACTCGACCGGATCCTCGAGGGTGATGACTTCCCGGCACTCGTTTTCATTGATATGATTGAGGATAGCGGCCAGGGTCGTGGACTTGCCACTGCCCGTGGGGCCAGTGACCAGAATCAGGCCGCCTTTTTCGAGAGCCAGAGATTTGAAAACCTGAGGCAGCTCGAGTTCATCAATCGTCTGGATATGGTTCGGGATCATCCGCAGGACCGCAGCAGCACCCCAATGATTGCGGAACAGATTCGTGCGGAACCGGGCCAGCTCCGGAATCTCGTAGGCCATATCCACATCCTCGCCCTCCGCGAACCGCTGCCATCGATTCTCGGGTACGAATTCTCCCAGGAGTCCCTCCATCAACTCCGCAGTGAACGGTTCGTAATTGAGTTCGCGAATCTGGCCGCTCACCCGAATTTTTGGGGGTGCTCCTGTGGAGAGGTGGAGGTCGGAACCCCCTTGTTCGAGCATTTCTTCGAGAAGTTTGTCGATTTCGGCCACGGGTCGTTTTTTCCTTTCGCCTTCAGGCTTGGTGGAGGAGGTTGGGATCTTTGAGGTGGAGGAGGGCGGTGTCGCGGTCGATACGACCGATTTGAAAGAGTTCCACGAGGGACTCGTCCATTGTTCTCATCCCATGCTTTCGGCCTGTCTGCATCGCACTGTAGAGGCCGGATTCCTTGCCCTCCCGGAGGATGTTTGCGGTTGCGGAGGTGTTGACCATGAGTTCACTGGCGAGAACGACGCCGCCGTCGGTAGCCGGGATCAAGCGTTGGCAGATGATCCCCCGCAGCGAATCGGCGACCATGGAGCGAATCTGTTTCTGCTGGTTGGGCGGAAAGACATCAATCATGCGGTTGAGGGTGCTGGCCGAGTCTCGGGTGTGGAGGGTGCCGATTACGAGGTGGCCCGTCTCGGCGGCGGTGATGGCCATCTCAATGGTCTCGAGATCCCGCATCTCTCCGACAACGATGATGTCGGGATCTTCGCGCAGGGAGGAGGCCAGGGCACCGCCAAAGGAGTGGGTGTGCAGGCCGACCTGCCGCTGGGTAACGATGGAGCTTTTCGAGGGATGGATCACCTCGATTGGATCTTCAATGGTGACGATATGCTCGCTACGGGTCTCGTTCAATTCGTTGACGAGGCAGGAAAGGGTCGTCGTCTTTCCGCATCCCACGGGGCCAGTGATCAGGATCATGCCGTTGTGGTAGGCGAGGAGTTCGCGAATCTTTGCCGCATTCGGGAAGCCGAGATCTTCAATCCTGGAAAGCTCCGGGCGGGCCATGTGGTAGACGCCGGAGATCCCGTGCTCGTGCCGGGTGAGATTCACCCGGAGACGCAGCTCGATCCCGGAGTCGGAGGGTTCCAGCGGCAGTGCGTAGTCAAGTTCCCAATTCTTCTCGAATTTGGCTCGATCCTCAATCGACGGCAGCACCAGATTGATGCGCTCGGCCGTCTCCAGATCCATCGGCTCTTCGGCAAGGTAGTGAATCTTGCGATGGTGCCGGATGCGGGGACGGGCGAGGGAGGTGATGTGCAAATCGCTCACTCCCTCTCTCATGCAGGAGTGTATCCAGTCCCGGATCCGGGATTGCAATTCCTCGTCGGGCAAACGGACCCAGGCCGTAAAATCGGGAACTTCACCCTCGAACCGGGCGGAGGAGGGTTGTGGTAGCGGGGGCGGGGGCGCGTTGCTTTTCGCCTGCTTGCGGGCCTCTTTGATCGGACCTTTCAGCGATCTCGGGTCTGTGATCCATCCTGAGTGAGCGAGAATGGCACCGACATCCTCCAGCTCGATATTAGGGCGGATCTTTCGCAGAGCGGCGTGGACTTGTTCGGCGGAGAGAAGATTCTCCTCCGAGAGGTAGTGAAAAAACCAGTGAAGATCGCAGCGCATAGTGAGTGAGGGTGTCAGATCGGGTCGGGGTGAATCAGCGGTGATGCCGTCCCTCATAGCGGAGCGTCCCCGGTCCCGCTTTCATGACCAGCACGGCTTTCCCGGTCGACTGAATCTTCTCGAAGAGCGCACCGATCATGGCGAACAGATCGGACGATTCCCCGAAGATCTGGGTGCTCATTCCATTCGTGGTGAAAGTAACAGACTCCTCTTTCTCGAGTTCGTCGAGAAAAGCGAGGACAACGCTTTCGTAGTCTTCAGTCAACGGGTAGAGGGAGATTTCAGCAGTTGCTTTCATAAGGGGCAGGCTGGCGGTGGCCGGGCCTTTTGTCAAAGCCAATGCTCTGGGCTCATGACCGGGAATCGGGTTTGGCGAAGCGCTTCTCGAAGTCTTCGAGGGTGCCCGGGTGGGCCTCCACCCAGTGCCCGGGTTCGGCCTGAATCCATGAGGATGGCTGGCGGGCCTGCTCTTCCGTGCATTCGAGATAGGTCCGCCAGGCAAAGGGGCAACCGGGCGGCGGATCAATGGGGGAGGGCACGTCTCCTTTCAACAGAATGCGTTGCCGGGTGGTGTCCGGGTCCGCCTGCGGGATCGCCGAGATCAAGGCCTTCGTGTAGGCGTGTAGCGGGTTGGCAAAAAGCCTCTCCCGGGTAGCCTCCTCCACCACTTTTCCGAGATAGAGCACGGCGATCCGGTCAGCGACGTGGCGAACGACTGCGAGATCATGGGAGATAAAAAGGTAGGCGAAACCGTGTGTTCTTTGCAGATCCAGGAGAAGGTTGAGGATCTGGCTCTGCACGGAAACATCCAGTGCCGAGACGGCCTCGTCGCAAACGATCAACGATGGCTCCAAAACCAGGGCGCGGGCGATACCGATGCGCTGCCGCTGTCCACCCGAGAATTCGAAGGGATATCGATCTGCCGATGACCGGGCGAGACCCACCTCGTCGAGGATCTTTTCCAGCCGGCGTTTTCTTTCTCCGGTCTTTCCGATCCGGTGGATGATGAGTGGCTCCTCAAGGATTTGCCCCACCGTCTGGCGGGGATTCAGCGACTCTGCCGGATCCTGAAAGATCATCTGCACCTCTCGACGGTAGCGGAGAAGCCGTTTGCCCCGTAAGGAGAGAACGTTTTCCCCATCAAGAAGAATCTCTCCGGCGGTGGGCCGGACGAGCCGGCAGATGGCCTTGCCCAGGGTGGTCTTTCCACAGCCCGATTCTCCGACGATCCCGAGGGTCTGTCCCGGTGAAATGTCCAGCGACAAGCCGTCGACGGCCCGGCAGATTCTCCGGACTCGGGGAATGATGCCTCCCCGCAGCGGGAAGTGGACCTTGAGGTCGCGGATTTGGATGCCCGTCTTCATCGGTCGGTCCTCACGTAATCGCAGTCTTCGACCCAATGCCCCGGACGGACTTCGGTCAGGCCGGGGCGAATGGTTCGAAACTCCTCGGATTCGAGATAGTCGCGAACCTTCGGGTGATCAGATCGTGGCGCAAAACGGGCGCCCGCTGGCAGATCACTCAAGCCGGGCACCTGCCCCGGAATGGTGGGCAACCGGGTTTTGGGAACGGTGTCGAGCGAGGGGATTGAGCGCAACAACCCTTCGGTGTAGCGGTGAAGAGGATGGGCGAAAATCTCCCGCACGGGGGCACTTTCGGCCACGCGTCCGGCATACATTACGACGACTCGGTCGCAAGTCTCGGCAATGACCCCCAAATCATGGGTGATGAGTACCAATGCCATGGAGAGGGACTCCTTGAGTTCCGCCAGTAGCTCCAAAATCTGGGCCTGGGTGGTCACGTCAAGGGCGGTGGTCGGTTCGTCCGCAATCAGGAGCGAGGGATGACAGGCGAGTGCCATGGCGATAACGATGCGCTGCCTCATGCCTCCCGAGAGTTGATGGGGATATTCGAGGAGTCTTTGCTCGGGCGAGGGAATGCCAACCCGGCGCAGCAACTCCAATGCCCGGTCGCGGTTCTCCCGCTTGCTCCCGATCCCGTGGGTTTGCAAACATTCGGAGATTTGTCGACCGATCGGATGCACGGGGTTCAACGCCGTCATGGGTTCCTGGAAAATCATCCCGATCCTTTGCCCGCGTATCTGTCTTCGCTCTCTCTCGCCCAGGGCCGCGAGATCCTTCCCGTCAAACTTGATACTGCCTCCGGTCACCCGCCCCGAGGGCTTGGGGAGAAGGTCGAGTATGCTGTGAGCAGTGACGCTCTTCCCGCAGCCCGACTCCCCCACGATGCCGAGCGTCTCCCCAGGATCGACGTGGAAGGAGACCCGGTCCACCGCCTCGAGAAAGCCCGCCTCCGTCTCAAACCCGGCAGAGAGATCTTGCACATTCAACATAAGAAATGGTTCTTCAGGAAAACCGTTCCTAAATCAAAGACTTTCGACCCGAAGACGTCGATTCCGTAACCTTCCCGTTAGTAGGAGCACTCCTCAGCAACGGGGAGTCCTGTCCCGATCTCTTCTCAGCCCGACGAGAACTCACGGATAATCTTCCGGGCCAGCATTTCGTTGATCCCGCTATGTCGGAGCACCCGCAGTGAAGGAGGGCTGGTCGCAACCGTGCGGGGCGACGAACAGAAACCGAGTAGGCCGATCCACGGGAGGTTCTACGGCGATGTGCTCCGCTGCGCGGCACAAGGGTGTGTCCTGGAATCGTCGTCAGGCGGGGTTCGCTGAAAATCTGCCAATAAGGGCCTGAAAAAAATAAGTATAGCGATATGGCGACGGAATTTTGTTCGTTGGCAAAGCCCGGCGATGGAGCGTATTGCCATCTGTGACTAAGGAGCAACGCCGCCATTGAGCAAAAAACCAGGCAGAGTTCTGTCCTCCTCCTTCTCTGGTAAACCAGGTAAACAATTACGGTGCTTTTCGGCCGGTTCTTGACCGCAGATCTAAATTTGAGAAATGTTAGACTGAAAACGAAAGACAACGCTTCCAATTTACACGAATCGAACTAAATTTTATTTTCCAGGTCGATATGGTTTGATGGGGCTGATCCTGTCCTGTAGTGTCTTTGTTATGAGAAGTAAGAAGCGTCTTATGGCTAGTATCTTGTAGCAAAATCAATTTCGTATCAAAGCGTAGTCGGGTGGCCTTGGCCCCCGGCACCCAAAGCGATGATTGAGCCGAAAGGGATCGGACGGCAACCGACTTCGCCAAGGCTACGAAGGTCCAGAGCCGGTCCGACTACGAAAGAAAAACTGTTACAAGATACTAGCCTCCGGGCTTGGCGGGCGACGGTGACGGCTGGTGCCCAGCCGTCCCTGGTGGGAGTTATTGAAGACGCTTTGATGTCACGGTGATTCTCCTGCGGGCTACGGGGATCCTGGCTGCCTCTCCATGGTCAGGGTGGAAATCATCCGCACGATGCGGGATTCTTTTGCCTGGACGAAGGAGTCGTTGCCCTCGAGCCGGAGGACGAGAAGTCGACCTGCGAGGGGAATGAAGTATTCGACGAAGCTTCGCTCGCCGTCCGGGGACTCGATGCGGTAGCGTACCCTTCCCCATCGGTTTCCGAGAACGCTGAAAGTTTTTCTTGGGATCAGGTCCGAGTCCTGATCGATTGCGATTGATTCGCCATGTTGTTTTTCGAGTCCAAGTTGGTAGCCCCGCAGGGTGGTTTGATTGACTGCGGGGAGGAATGATCCGGGCTGAAACAGGGAAAAGCTCAGGGCGTTCTCCGGCATTAGGCGGTTGATGAGGCGGCAGGAGGCATCCTTCCGGTCGCTGGCGACGACAAAATCATTGGACACGCGGAGGTTGAATTGGAGTCCGCCGCCGTCGAGGAAGACCTTTGATTCGGGAATGCCGTCAGTAATTTCGGTGCGGATCTCTGCTTCCAGGGGGATGATCCCCCGATCCGCAGGCCAGGAATAAACGGCAATGGCCGGAGCTGCCGGGCGAACAACCGGGCGCTCGACAGAGACTTCGGCTTGATTGTTCGCAGGTTGGCCTGACCCGACATGGAGCCAGGCCAGTGAGAGGGTGAGGGGAATCAATTTGAGAGCCAGGCACCCCGCGAAGGGCGGTCGAGATTCAAACGTGCGAGAGTGTATTTTCATTTGCAGAAAACTAGAGGTCTTCGAGTGCCTCATCGTATTCGGCCTTCGTTATGAAGCGGAAATTCATCTTCTTAAACGAGCGAACATTGGGCGTTCCCGGTGGGTAGACCCCATTCTGAAACAATTCGTAAAAGCCCCAGTTACGAATGGGAGGGTGGTAGTAGGCGGTATCGGTGCCCTGTGTGGCAATCTCGCTTTCGAAGAGGGCCACCATCGAACCCCGATAGCGAAATTCTACCCCTCCCCAATACTCGAGAAAGCGGGGAAAGTTGTGATTTCCGCCGGAGCTGCTTCCATCGCCGTTTTTGTTCGTGGGGCGCAGCCCCTGGATCATCGCAGCGTTGAACTCCGTGAAGCCGGAAGCATCCGCGCTGCGCTCGCGGGTCGCCCGAAAGCCAAAGCCGGTAGAGAGGGGCATGATCGCATCGGCCACCAGGGCGGCCGGAGGGTTGGGGTTCCATACGTCCGCACCGTCTGCTTCGGTATTGGAGCCGGTCCCGCTTTTTCCATCGGCATTGAAGTGGCCTTTCACATACAAAGGTGTATTGGTGGCAAGGGTGAAGCCGGGATCCCTCCCACTGGCCTTATTGTAGTCGGGATCAGGGATGCGGGACGCATTGGTCAGAATCACTCCCAGTTCGACATCGGGATCCCGAGGGGATTGTCTCGCGGATTTGACGATGCCATCCGGACGGGGCTGGTAATCGCCATGACCAGGGATCGAATCGGTGGCGGTTGGCATTTGAACGTAGAGAACTCCGTTGAAATCCTCATTGGGAACGTAGCGTTCCTCGCGGGGAACGGATGCGTTTCCCGCGCTGAGGATGCCCCTCATGCCGTTATCTTCGATATGCTCTTTGAATTTCCCAATATTGATCTCGACCAAATCCACGCCAGTACCCCGCCGGTGATCGAACATGGAAGTCATGGGATCGCCAGGATCTCCGGTGTCCTCGGTAAAAGGATTGTTTCCGTTTCCGTTATTCCCGTTTCCATTGTTTCCGTTTCCGTTTCCGTTGTTTCCGGGAGGATCTGGGAACGTCCGGTACTGATGGACTGCGAACATATCGTGAAAATCGGCCCGTTGCGCATCGTCGGTGAGGCTGGGGCGGAGAGGGATCTCCCGGACGGTTTCAATTTCGACCCGTTTGGGAGAGCCATCTTCGTTGAATACGGGATTCCCGGCGGGATCGACGGCCTGCACCTCGGTGGTCGTAAAATTCGTAGTTTGCAGGTTGTGCGGATCAACGCGGTCCATTTTATGGAAGGTAACATAAAAATTGGTGGCACCACCGAGGGCTTCGGAGAGGGAGCTGGCTTGGGGTCGGCCCGAGTAATTGCCATCGAAATTATTACGGGTGCTATTGGGGTCCAGGGGGTCGTCCGATCTGGCGCGGTCGGCTGCCGGGGTTTCCCGTCTCTCGTGGAGGCGGATCGCATTATTTAACGACTCTCCGGTGGAGGAAGTGACACCATCCTCGGAATAGTGGACTTTGACGATTAGCCCGGCTTTGAACGAAAATTTTTCTTTTTCTCCCTCTTCCTTATGCACGGGATTTTTGAGTCCCGAGCCGTAGGTGGGATCAGTGATGTTAGGCTCGATCAGGGCGTAGGCGTAGTTGAGGTCGTCATCGACTGCTGGCGTGTCGGGGTTGTCGCGGACATAGTCTTTGTAGCCGATAGGATTGAGCGAGGGAACCTCATGGGAGCGGTCCTGGAGATTTCCGTGCCAGCGGTTCATGGCAAAGTCTGCCCAGTTCGTGTAGCCCTCCGCCTCAAAATAGGAGGTGGGGGAGTGGCTATCCCAGTAGTTGGTGATGTTTCCCCGCCACCCCGATCCCCGATAGGGCGAGGCGTTCCCCCCGACTCCATTGTTGATATAAACCCGTCCGCGCTGGGTGACAGGGTTGCTTTGATCAGCGTTTTTCATGAAGCCGTAACGAAAGTCGCCAGTTGCGGTCAGGTTGCTCGTGAAGGTGAGTCGATTAATGGCCTGTACCCAGATGTCTCCATTGGCATGAACCGGGCCGTTCATCACCATCTGCGGACCCGGGTGGAATTCGAGATCCATGTTATAGAAGACCGCGTGCGAGAACAGGGGGGCGTCGCGCACTTGGAGGGTCATGCGGGCATAGGAGGTCACATCATCGGTGAGCAGAGGATCGTCGACCGTGGCTTTGGTGAGAAGGTCAACACTTTGCACGGTGACCCGCTTCCCCTTGTGGGGATCATGGGCGAAGGCGGGATCGTCGCGGTGGATGAAAAACGGACCCCGGGTAACCGAGCCACCGGCTATATCGATCTTGTAGCGCTCCTCCGGGAAAATCGTCGGAAGTTTCTCCAAAAATGCGTCTTCTTCGTCGAGAGGGTGCTGCTCCAGGTCGTCTGAGGGGACGCTCGTCTGGGACTCCCAACGGTAAGCCAGAATGCCGGCACCCAGCTCAGCGGCGGCTTCGGCGGCATTGCGCGCGTCGAGGAGGACGAAGTGGCGCTGGTTGATCCGCTGTTCTGTGACGCCCCACTGGAGGAGGCTGGCCACGATCATCGAGATGACGGTCGTCACAATAATGACGGTAAGCAGTGCTCCTCCTTTCACGGAAGGTTGGCGAAAGCTGGCGAGAGGGCGATAGGGGGGGTGGATTGTCTTTTTCATCGGCCGGTGGAGATGGTGAAGTTATAGGTATCGGTGACTTGCTTGGCTTCGACCCCGTGGACAATTTTTCCGTTCACCATGATGGTCTCCTCGCCCAGATTATAGAAAAGCCGTTCATTGGCGAGGCCTTCGGATAAGGTGACGACCTCGCGGTTGTCATTCATGGTGGACTCGGGGTAGAGTTCGGTGAGGATCTGCTCGATCCCGGGTGGGTCCAGCGGATCAATGGGGGCGAGGAGGGGCAGCCCTTGAGCGGCATAGTTATAGTCCGCGTCGGAGTCAAAAAACCGGACCGGACCCTCGCTGCCGGGATCGTCTGGATCTTCGGGAGCACGGTAGTAGCCGGTGATGCGCATGGTAGGAACGGGGGCGTTCAGGGGGACGGAGAGATCCGGGTCATCCTGAAAGCCAAAGACGAGAAAATCGCCGGAGTTCCCGTCGAGGAGGCGATCGGCCGCGAGGTCGCGGTCCTCGTCTCCGAAACTCCGGTACAGCATGACGAAGTTTGATTCCTTGGCCGCCTCGGAAAGCTGTGCGGTAAGGCTGCGGATGTCGTTATTGATGAGGTTCTTTTGCTCGCTTATGAAGG
Organism: uncultured Puniceicoccaceae bacterium; assembly: GCA_964633135.1. GTDB lineage: Bacteria > Verrucomicrobiota > Verrucomicrobiia > Opitutales > Puniceicoccaceae > Puniceicoccus. The sequence continues at coordinate 14,395 of CAZWFJ010000014.1, forward strand.
TCGCTTTGATCGACTCCATAAAGAACCCCATGCTCATCATCATGATCAGCCCGAGGACAAAGACGACCAACATCACCTCGAGAAGGGTGAACCCCCGTTCTTTCGGGTCTGTCATGAAGTGCTTCATTGGGCTATCTTGGATTGGTTAACATCGGAACGAATTCCCCGCAGTTCGCCGCGAACCCGGTTTTGACCCCGGCCCCGCAAGGATGCCTCGAATCGAACCGTGATCGCGAAGGCATGAGAGCGATTCTCGACTTCAACGACATCGATGTCAAACCAGGCGTCCATGGTAATCTCGCGTGTGGCACCTGTTTCGGGGTTTTCCTGAATATCGATGAGAATCTCCCGGAAATTGCTTCCATCGGATTGCCCGGGCAAAGCCGGATCCGGGCCGTCGAGAAAAATTGGATCCTCGATTTCAATATTGTCGATGTTCAGGATGGAGATGCTCTTCGTGGGCAGGGGCGTATCGGAAGGATCGTCGATCGCCTCGCGGATGTTGGCGAGGCTGATGGATTTGATCTGCTCCAGATAGCCCTGCCCAACGGTGAAGGCGGTGTTGCGAATAATGTTGTTCTGAGCGGTTTGCTGGGATTGCAACACGGAGCTGGTAATGCCGAGGGCGAGCATCATAAAGATCACCATGGCGATCATGGTTTCGATCAGACTCATCCCATGGGTATTCTGTCCGCTGTATTGGCTTTTTATCATGGTGCCTCTGTGGCTCCGTATTGGATGGGGTTTATGGTACGCAGTTAACTCGATTTCAGATTTGTATTCAAGTGTTTTCGAGTGGTTTGCAGCAGTTTTACGGTCGTATTACTATTTCCGGTTTGCTGTGTTCGCCAGTGAGTTCCTGGAGTGGGGGATTAGGGGGTCAATGTTCTCACTGTTGCAGCCATTTGTGCCACTCGGCGTCGGTGCGGAGGGTGGCGATTTGACCGAGGTCGCTGCGCAGGAGCTGGCGGTATTCCGGTTCGAGAAAACGCTCATCGTGAAGGACGATTGTCGCCCTGTGTTCGAGGCTGCGCACAAGACGACCGATTGCCTGATTGACCCGGCGCATTCCCGGGATGCGGCACACTTCGTGGAATCCGGCCTCGCGTTCAGGGTAGCGAGTCATCCGAATCCGGTTGAGGGCCGAGAGTTCGGGCAGAGCGGGACCCACGATCATGGCGGTTTCAACCACCCCGCCGAATGCATCTACGGCCTCGGCAAAGCTGCCCCCGAGCATGAGAAAAAGGACGTCGTGTGAGAGAGGTGCGGTGCGGGAAAATTTCTCCCTTTCGTCGGCATTGATATCCCGTGGCTGGATAGCGGTTTGCAGGTGTGGGGCGATGGCTTCCAGGTAAGTGTGGATAATCCTGGCGTATTCGAAAGAGGGAAAGAATGCGGCCACGCAGCCCTGGCTGGATTCGGCAAGTTGTTGCAGGGATTCGGCAGTTTTGGATGCGTGCTTGCCCCGGGCGCGCAAGGTGGTTTGCACGCGGGCGTCAATGGCGGTGCGAAAGCGTCCCGTCGTTTCGGGTTCGGCCCGGACGAGTGTGCATTGTTCCTGGGCCAGGCCCAACTGGCCAACCAGGGAGGGGAAGGGGTCCAGGGTGGCGGAGAAGAAGACCGTCTGGGCGAATTCGGTTAGGGCCTCCTGTATCCATGGTCCCGGTTCCAGGGGAAGCCATTCGATCCGCCCGGGAACGGGAGTCCACAGAAGGGGATGCAGGTCGCTTCTTTCGAGGAGAAAGAGTGCGGATGCGAGTGCCTTGAGCGTGGCATGGGTTTCCCCGGTGAGGTCGCGCCAGGGCAGGGCAGTGTTTATGAGGGCTTCGTTGGCGATCTCCAGCAGGTCACTTACCAGGAAGAGGGTGGCGTCGTCCACAACTCGCTCGCCGGGAAGGTTCTGGATCTCATGGGCCAACTCGCGAAGAGTGGCGGGAAGTTTTGGCTCCGTGCGGTATTCCCGCAGGTCTGCAGCAGCATTGGCGAGGAGCCGGGCATCGAGTTGTCCGCCCAATGCACTGGCGACCCGCTCCGGGAGATTATGGGCCTCGTCGATGAGAAGCCAGGTCCGGCTCGGATCGTAACCGGGACACTCTGCGATGATGTGCCGGGAGGCGGGCGCGAAGAGGTAGTTGTAGTCCGCGATCCACAATTCGGAAAGGGGAAGCAGCCCCCGCGAGAGGGAGTAGGGGCATTGATGATAGCTCTGTGCCAACGCGCAGATGTGTTCCCAACTCTCTTTGGCGTGGCCGGGTCCCCGGAGAAGCTCGGATACAGGCAGGGCAGTTCGCTCTGTGGGCGGAGGGGCGCACTGGTCGGAAAGGCATCCATCTACCGGGCAGTTGGCCCAGTGCTCGCGATGGTTGCGCAGGCGATAGGTGCGGAGTCCTCCCGATCCTGCGAACAAATGGCGAGCCTCAATACAGGCCTGCTCCTGCCCGCTGGTCTTTCCGGTGAGGTAAAGAATGCGGTCCGCTTTGCTCGCGCGAATGGCTTCGAGCGCATGCTCGAGGACGATTCGAGTCTTTCCAAATCCCGTCGGTGCCTGGAAGCCGACCATGCGGTGGGTCTGTTCGGCGCGTGCGAGAGATGCGGAGGCTGCGGGCTGACCTTCCCGCGGGTGCTCGCGGAAGCTATTCCAGTGGAGGGATGCACGGGCTTCAACCCGCTCGGCAGTGAAGTCCAGGAAACCGATGAGCGAGTCGAGCTGACTCTCCAGGCTGGCAAGGTCCTCGCTTCCCGCCGAGACCGTCTGGCGGATGCCGCTATCAATGTTGAGAAAAAGGACGAACGATCGTCCGACCGCATCGGTCTGGTTCGCAAGGAGCAGGTAAAGAGCCAGCTGTCGGAAATAGGCAGGAAATCGGGCGCGCAACTCGGAGGCAGGCAAGGGGAGGGGGTCGGTTACCGTTTTGATCTCGCCAAAGACGCCGGTCCCGTCCTTTTCCCGGCGAAAAAGATCGCAGCGACCGTCTATTCGCAGTATCCATCCCGCTCGTTGAATCTCGCCGGAGACCGGCCTCTCCCGCTCGAATTCCGCCCGGGATTCGGACTGGATGCTCTCGTGCCAAACTCGCCCAGCCTCCGCGCGCCAGCGTCCAGAGGGCCGACCGGACTGGCGAGGGCAGACCTCAAACTCGCTCACCTCACGCACCCCCAGGGTCGCCTTGCGGTTCGCAGGATCAATCTTCATACGGGTAGTCTCTTATTGCCGTCGGAAGAGACTGGGCGGGAGCCATCTCGGAAGGATTCAAGCCCCTTCATCAAGCACCCTCGAGGTCGAGTCGCAACGGAGATCCCTTGTCGGCCGGAACTGCGCTCCGGTCCAGGATGGTATGCAAGCTTTCCCGGACAATCTCGCCCATGCTATTGGCTTTGAAAAACTCCTTTCGCTCATGGTGATCGGCGAGTTCGGCCCGCAGCTGTTCGACGTTCTCGGGTTCGGAGATGACATCATCGGACATCTCGGCGAGCAGCAGGCGGAGCCTTTGGTGGATGAGGTTGATACGGCGGGTCATCATGGCGTGCTCCTCAAGCTGATACTGGTAGGCCGTCTCCTTGATCAGGTTGTTGAGACAGAAGAAGACGAGAGGATTGTTGCTCTTAAAAAATTGCGGAAGGTATACCTGCTTCCGACCCTGGTAGCTCTGCTGATCGAAGTCCATGGGGCGGATGCGAAGCTGGAAACTCTCAAAGTCCGGGGTGATGTCGACGACGAAGTTGTAGGCACGCATGTCGCCGAGGAGCCGCAGGAAACAGCGCTCGTTGAATTTTACCAGCTCTTTCGCCAAGCGGATACGGCTGATCTGTGGACTGTCGAGCCAGTCGCGAATGAAAATATCGCCCGGAATCCCGATGACGTGCTCTTCCACGAGTGTCTGCTGGTAGGTCATGTAGTGCATCCGGTTCGGGGAGAGCAGGTGCTCAAGCTCCAGCCCGTACACCCGCGAGGCATCTGCCTTTTTGATATAGTAATAATCCGGGTTGTCGTTGTGTACATTGACAATCCGGATCCGGAAGGGGTGCGAATTTCCAAAGGTGCAAAAATCGATCCGATCCATGTAGAGGTGGTCCACCGCAGACCAGTCGCCATTTGTCTTCAGGAGGCCGTAGATTTGCGTCAACGCCTTGGCGATTTGCCCCATCTCCGGCTGAGGGTAGGCTACGGTTTCCCAGAGCGTGTCGTTGCCTTCTGCGTCACGAAGTGGCATCGAGACCGAGTAGTCCAGCAGCTCTTCGTAGGTCACCGGAAGTTTCATCTCCCGCCCGTGGCGCGTCAGGTACGAGCGCAAGCCATCCTTCAGCGGATAGATCGGCTTTTTGCGTGTCGTCTGGAGTTCGTCGAGAGGAGAATCTTCCTGCATGGTGGGGAGAAGTGTGCCCCGAATTGAATGGAGCTGCAATGCGAGAGTGACAGAGCGGGCCAGTTGGAGGCCGGAAAATCGAAAAAACACAGAAATTTTGACAAAAATGCCATATTGCCGCAATTTTTCTCTCGACAAAGGCACTCACAGAAAGTCAAATGGGTGTTTTTCCCCATAAAATTTAATTAAAACCAGGTAATCAGTTGGAAAAAGTAGCAAGAAAGAATCTTATCGGTGGTAATCTGCGTCGTGTACGCATGGAGCTCGGGCTCACGCAAGAGAAGCTCGCTGGCCAGTGCGCGGATCGTGGCTGGGATCTCTCCCGGGCCGGTCTGTCGAAAATTGAAGCGGGCATTCGCCGCGTGAACGATGCGGAGCTTTTGCTCCTGTCGGATATCGTGCAAATGCCGATTCACGATTTCTACGGTCTCCCGGAGAAGGCCACCAAGAATCAGGTCAAGACCGCTGCGGACGGAGCACTCTCTGTCGCCCGCCACGGACGCGATTGACCCAAAGGCAATCTCGGCACCGCGAAGCGTCAGCGGGCGTCCCCTGTTGCGGGAAGCGTCAGCGGGCGTCCCCGTGGCGTGAAGCGTAAGCGGGCGTCCCTGTGGCGTGAAGCGTAAGCGGGCGTCCCCGTGGCGTGAAGTGTAAGCGGGCGTCCCCGTGGCGTGAAGCGTAAGCGAGCGTTCAGGGGAAGAGCGGCTGAGAAGTTCGGCCTTCCTCTCCGATCATCGGCTGCGGGCTGTTTCTGTCCGGCACGAGGGGTTCCCCGGCAATTTCGCCGACTCCGTTCAACTCTCCACTTTCTTCTCCCGTCGAAACAGATCCTTGATGTCCTCAAGGATCAGATAGGCTGACGGCACGAGGAGCAGGGTGATTGAGGTGGCAAAGAGGATGCCGAAAGCCAGGGAGGTGGCCATCGGTATGAGGAATTGGGCCTGTAAATTTGTCTCGAGCAGAATCGGAATCAATCCGACGAAGGTCGTGAGCGAGGTCAAGATCACCGGTCGGAATCGCTGAACCCCCGACTCCCGGATGGCTTCCAAAAGGGGCTTCCCGGCCCGCACCTGCTGGTTGATAAAGTCGACCAGCACCAGACTGTCGTTGACCACAACGCCCGAGAGTGCGACGAGGCCCAGGAGGGAGAGCACACTGAAGTCTTGCCCGGTGATCCAGTGGCCGCCGATGGCTCCGACGATTCCGAAGGGAATGACGCACATGACAATCAGGGGTTGGGTGTAGGATCGAAACGGCACGGCCAGCAGTGCGTAAATGATCAATGCCGCCAGAACCCCGCCTTGGGCAATGCTCATTCGGACGTCCTCCTGCTCCTTGCTTTCTCCCTCGAGGGTGATGTTGACCGAAGGAAACTCGCGAGCCAGATCCGGGAAGATGCTTTTCTGGAGGTCATCAACCACATCATTGACATTCGTGACCGCTTCATCGGCGTCGGCAAAAACGTTGATTGCCCGCCGACGGTCGATCCGGGTAATTTCAGAAAAACCCTCTCCCATCTCCAGCTTAACCGCATTGCGAAGGGGCATCGGCTCTCCATTGCCGTTACGGATCCACATGTTTTCGAGAGAGTAGAGCTGATCGCGCGCCGCTTCGGGGTAGCGTGCCATGACCTTGATCTCGTCCCGGCCCCGCTGGATGCGCTGGACCTCGTCGCCGAAAAACGCTCCCCGCACCTGCCGGGCAATGTCTGCCTGGGTGAAGCCAGCGGCCCGGGCCGAGGGCAGGATGCGAAGATTGATCTCGTCCTTTCCCTTTGAATACGAGTCGCGCACATCGAAGATTCCAGCGTAGGTATTGAGCTTTTCTTTGAGGCGATTGCCCACGGCCTCCAGCTCGTTTACATCCCTGCCCGTGAGTTGGATATTGATTGCGTTTCCAGCCGGATTCGCCGCTTCCGCCTGGAATGTCAGGTCGCGGACTCCGGGCAGCTGTCCGACCCGGCTCCGCCAGCGGTCGGCCAGTTCGGGAGCGGAGATTTCCCGGATGTCGGGTTCCACCAGCTCGAGGGCAATTTCGCCCTGGCCGATCCGGTTAGAGCGATCCATTCCCCCGCTTGGTCCACCTCCCTGGAACTGGGAGCCTCCGAGCGTGACCGACAGGTAGCGAATCGGATCCCGCAGCCCTTCCGCTTCCAGTTCACTGCGAACTTCCTCAAGTGCCCTCCTCATCCGCTCGACGTTCGACACGGTCATATGATAGGGCGATCCCTCCGGCATGTTCATCAAGGCCACGATGTAGTCTGAGGGTACCGGTGCCAAAAAGATGGAGCGAACCCATCCGCCTCCGACGACTCCCGCCGTGAGGAACAAGGTCCCCAAAAAAATGGCAGTGGTGAGGTAACGCCAGGCAAGTGCAGTTTTCAGTAACGGGCGATATACTTTTTCAATGAAGCGCTCGAGGCCGTCTGCAATCGCCAGCTGAGCTCTGCGGAATACCCCGATTTCTTCCCGTTTCCGCTGGCCAACGCGGCAAAGACTCAGGTGATACGGCAGCACAAGCTTGCTCTGTACCAGGGAAAAAAGCAGGGTGGGGATGACCACTGCGGGGATTCCATAGAAGAGTTTGCCAATCGTGCCCGGAACGAAGAAGATCGGCGAGAACGCCACTACCGTGGTCAACACCGCGAATGTGACTGGCAGAGCCACCCGGTGCGTACCGCGAACCGCACTGTCCACCCCCGGGCCATTCCGCTGGAACTCCGAGAACACGCTCTCCCCCACAACGATTGCATCGTCAACAACGATCCCCAGAACCAGAATGAATCCGAACAAGGTTACCAGATTGATCGTGAGACCAAGTGCCGGCATGATGAAAATGGTGGCCAGAAACGAGATCGGAATCCCGATACTGACAAAGAGCGCGAGCAGTGGCCGGAGAAAGAGGGTGAGCACTGCAAGAACGAGAAGAAACCCTATGATGCCATTGTTGATCAGAAGATTGAGCCGGTCCCGGAGGTAGATCGAGAAATCCCGCCAGACGTCGATGCTGACCCCGTCGGGCATCCGTAGCTTTTCCGCCTCGACATACTGCCGGATTTGGCGGCTGATGTTGAGCGGATTCTGATCACCCACTTCAAAAACGCGGATCATCGCCGCCCGCTGGCCGTTGAATCTTGTCAGAAGCGGATCTACCGTAAACCCGTCGATGACGTCGGCCACATCCCAAACGCGGACTGTGGAGCCGTCCGGTTGCGAGAGCAGGATGATCTCCCCGATTTCGTCCCGGGTTTTCGCCAGCGTGTTGGAGCGGAGAAGAATCTGACCCTGCTCCGCACGGATCGATCCACCTGGCAGATCGAGGGAGGAGGAGCGAAGGATATCCGAGACCTCGCCGAACGTAAGACCGTATTCCCGAAGCTTTTTCTCGCTGAGTTCAATCGATATTTCGAAATCCCGAACCCCGGTAACCTCGGCCGACGAAACCCCGGAGAGGAGGGTGACTTCGTCCCGAATCCGCTCTGCCAAGGCCTTGAGGCTCCGCTCATCAAGGTCCCCGTAGATCGCTACCGTGATCGTGTCACGCTCGATCTCGGGCTGCTCGACGATCGGTTCCTCCGCTTCGTCCGGAAAATTGTCAATGGCGTCAATCCGAGTCTTGATCTGATCGAGGAGCCGCTCGGGAGAATAGCCACGCTGAACCTCTGCCACTACGACTCCCATTCCCTCGGCAGCCGTTGAGGTGAGCTTTTTTATGCCCTGCAGGTCCTGGATCTCTTCCTCAATCCGCAGACAGATCCCTTCCTCCACATCCTCGGGGGCCGCACCGGGGTAGGGGACGCTGACCAAAACCGTGTCGAGAGAGAACTGCGGGAAAAGCTCAAGCTTGATCGTAAGGGCGGTGAGAATTCCACCCAAGCTCAGGATCAACGCCAGTAAGTTGGCCGCAACCCCGTTTTTGGCAAACCAGGCGATCATCGGGTAGATTCGGGGAGCGACTGTTGCGCTTCGTCGGACGGCTGGGCACTTCCGTCCGGCTGCTGGTCGAGGGCTGTGTCGGGCGGACGGTCCTCCTCCCCCTCCTCATCCGCCGGGCGAACGCGCATCCCGGGGGTGAATACACGCAAGGGGGTGAGGCAAACCCGGTCCCCGTCCTCCAGGCCCTCCGTGATCACCATTTCCATGGGGGTTCGCTGCTCAATCTTTATCGTGCGTTCTTGCAGACGGTTTTCCTCATCAATGATCCGCACCCGGTCCTCGCCCACCAGTGCTACATTCGGGATTCGGAAGGCGGTCGCGAACCGCCTCCCCTCAATCTCTGCCGCTACAAAGGATCCAAACGGGATCGCGGACTCCCCCGCTCCGTTCGTGTCGAGGGGATCCCGAAAAAGGGCGATCGCCGGGCGCAGCCGCGTGACCGAATCCGTGGTTCCGGCCAGGCGATCAATCCATCCTATCTTCCGGGTCTCATCCGAACCGGAGCCGAGCGAGAGGGTGACCCGCGGTTTCGATCCCTCGCTGGCCGCAATCTCCCCCGGCGCATCCGGCAGGGAAAGATGAAAAATGTCCTCACGGGCCAGGGGTAACCGGACTTCGCCGTAGTCGGTTCCATAGAGAGTCCCCACCGGAGTTCCCCGCCCGGAAAGAACATCCCCTCGATTAACCAGGGTCTCAATGACCTGCCCGTCAAAGGGTGCCCGGATCTTCGTGCGGGCAAGATTCTTCTTGGCAAGGTCAAGTGCCGCCTCGGCCGAATCCACCCGCAACCTCGCCTGCTCGAGCTGGGGTTCCCGGCGCGCCAGGGGGGTCGGATTCTTCACGCCAACCTCCCGAAGGTCGCGAATGGCCTGCTCCGCATCCGCTTCGGCCTGAAGCAGTGATGTCTCAGCCGAACGAAGATTTGCCAGAGCCTCGGCCTCCGCCGCTTCATAGTCCGTAGGGTCCAGCTCCAGCAGAATCTCGCCCTCCTCGACAAATTTGCCCGCCTCGAAGCGATCCGAAGTCTCGATTACCAGACCGCCCACTTCGGCGGCAAGGTCCGCCTGAAGCCGGGGAGCTACGGTTCCCTGTGCCAATACGGTCAGGGTCGTTGGCGACGATTCGACAAGCATGACCTCGACCGGAGTCGGGATTACCTCATAGGGGCGCGATTCGGGTTCGTCCCGCGCGAAGATGAGTACCGCTGCAACAGCACCGGCACCAAGGAGAACAAGAAATGGGAAGAGAACTTTCTTCATTGTAAGGAAAGAGTGGAAACCGACTCCACGGCAGGTTCAAATCCACCTCCGAGGGCGGCGTAGAGATCGATCCGGTTGAGAAGTGCTGCGAGGCGCAGATCGACCGCCCGGTTGTAGGCATCGAAAGCCCGGTCTTGCAATTCCAATACATCAAGGAGCTCGATCAGACCCCGCTCATAGCGATCGAAGCCAACACCCGCTGCTTCCTGCGCGAGCGTTGCGGCACGCTGTGCCTGACCTGCCGCCGTGCGCAGATAAGCGTCGCTGTCGAGCGTGTCCTCCACTTCGCGGAACGCCGTCAATAGGGTCGATTCGAAGTCGGCAACGGAGGCGGCCAGCAACGCTTCCCGACGCTCCACTTCCGCTCGCAGCCGTCCACCCTGAAAGAGAGGCTGGAGAAAATTTCCAGCGAGATTCCATACCGTGAAATCACTGTCGAGCAGGTCGGATAGCTCATTGCTGGCAGTGCCGTAATTTCCCGAGAGCGAGATACTCGGGATGAGACTTTTCTCTGCCTCACTGAGGCGGGAGTCAGCCGCAGAAATTCCCAGGCTGGCCGCGATTAGATCCGGGCGACGGGCGAGAATCTCCGCAGGCAGCATCGCAGGGGGCGGGGATGCTAGCTCCGGGAGTTCTCCTGCAGGGTCGAACTTGCCATCCGGAAAACCCCCGGAGAGGGCCTGGACCAGGCGGATCGCGTTGCGCTTCTCGCGAATCCGGGATTGCAGGGTTGCTTGCGAACTTTCCACTTGGGAGCGGGCCAGACTTAGCTCAAGACTGCCCAGAAGACCCCGGTTTACCCGGTCCTCCGTTGCCCGTAGACTCTTTTCCGATACCTCAAGCTGCTTTTCCGCAATCTGTTGCTGGAGCGAGAGGGCAGTAGCCCGGAACCATGCCCGCGCTACCGAGGTCGCCAGCGCAAGCCGGGTTGCCGCATATTGAGCAGCTGTCGCCTCTTGATCGAAAAGAGCCGCCTGGCGTGCGTCCGCAATCCGCCCCCAGAGATCAATTTCCCAGGATAAATTCAGGCCCAATTCGAAACGGCTGGAGGTTTGCGAGACCACGTTCTCTCCTAACCCGGGAAACGTTACCTGATTGACCGTCCGGCCCCGCGAGCCGCCCACCTGCCCCGAAACCTGAGGAAGCCGGTCCGCACCCGCGATCCGAGTCACCGCCGCTGCCGCCCGCATTTGAGCCGCCGCTGCCGCTGCGTCAGGATTCCTCTCCAGAGTCGCTACAATCAAGGCGTCCAGCCGGGGATCCCCAAAATCCCTGACCCAGAGACTCGCGGTGTCCGGCACCCCTTCGGCGGCCAGATCTCTCCCCATGCCCGGTATCCGCTCCTCCGCTGCCTCCTGAGCCAAGGGACGAGGCTTCGACGCGCATCCACCCCCAAGAAGGAGAATCAAAAGACAGGTCAGGCTTAGGTGGACGGCGGGCATTCTGGAAAGAAGGCTCGAACCTAGCTCCAGTCCCTCCTGTTGTCCAGTCTCCCCCTACATTCTTGCCATGAGTTTTCATGGAATTTATAGCCCAGTCCTAAAATAGAGTATACAAATGAGGCGTTTGCTCCGTGTGGCATGCAAATGCTGGCAATTAGTCGTAACCTTGCGGGAATCCCCACTTTCTATCACCGGTTTGGCCCGCCGGTGACAGCCGGGGATTTGAGAACCGCATTTATAGCCCAGTCCTAAATGCTAGTATGCGAATGATGAAATTTTTCGTAAATGAAATTAAAGTGACAACGAGGTTTCGCTATCTTTCGATCAGTCTGACTTTTTGTCATCCGCGAAGCAGGACGGTGGCTGGGATCTTCTTATTTGTGTAAGCCCAGAGCGAACTCAGGATTCCGCTGGTCAGAGAGGGGGGATTCTGTCTAGAAGGTTGGGGATGAGTGAGATTAACTGGCATTTGGATACGCGCGCGGTTCATCAAGGGGTCTATGGCGACAAGACGCACGGGTCGGTGACGACGCCCATTTATCCATCGTCGACGTTTTCTTTTCCCAATCCGGGTGAGCCCCCCCGGTTTAATTATGGGCGGGTTGATCACCCCAACCGGAATGCTCTGCAGGAGAATTTGGCGAGCCTTGAGGGAGGGCTGCGTGCGTGGGCTTGCGTGAGCGGAATGGCTGCAATCCAAGGGGTATTGTTTTTGTTGAAATCGGGGGATCATGTTATTTGCGGGCGTGATGCGTATGCGGGAACCCTTCGCTTGTTTTTGCAGGTTTTGGAGCGGTTCGGGATTCAGTTTTCCCTGGTTGCCATGGAGGAAGAGGAGGCGGTTCGGTCGGCGATTCGACCGGAGACGCGGATGATCTGGATTGAGACGCCGACCAATCCGATGATGCGGGTGGTGGATATTTCGCTGATGACGTCGATCGCCCGGGAGCGGGATCTGATTTCGGTCGTAGACAATACGTTTTTAACCCCGGTTTTTCAGCGTCCCTTTGAATTGGGGGCCGACTTGGTCGTCCACTCGACGACGAAATACCTGAATGGCCACAGCGATGTGGTGGGGGGCGCCATTATTTGCCGGAATGAGACGTTCGCGGAGGAGCTGGAATTCATTATTTCCTCGGTCGGCCTGGGGCAGGGTCCGTTTGATGCCTGGCTGGTGCTTCGCGGAGTGAAGACACTGGGAACCCGTATGCGCACGCATCAGGAGAATGCGGTTCGGATCGCGGAGTTCCTTGCGTCGCGCAGCGAGGTGCGTACGGTCCATTTTCCAGGACTTGCCGATTTCCCCCAGAGGGAGATTGTGGAGCGGCAGCAATCTGGACCCGGGGGAATGCTTTCTTTCGAGTTGAATACGGAGAGGGTGGATCCGGTTCGGTTTGTGAAGGCGGTACGTGTGTTCCAGCTCGCGGTAAGCCTGGGGGGGGTAGAATCGTTGATCGAGCTTCCGTTTTCGATGAGCCATGCGTCGATGGAGGATGCGAAGAAACTTTCCGCTGGATTGAAGCCGGAGCTGGTTCGCTTGTCGCCAGGAATCGAGGCACCGGACGATTTGCTGGCGGATCTTGAACAAGCGTTTCAGTTGGCATTGTTGTGAGTGGGAGTCGGGAGAGAGGGCGTGCGAACTCGCCTTTCGACGAGAAGATCTTGGTTTCGGAGTTCCTGGATCGGGTGCGACGGCTTGGAAAGGCTGCGGGTTTTTTGGTCGAGACTTATGCGCAAGTTGGGCAGTTTGAATTGCCCGTTCTGACGAGGGGACTACACCTTGGTGATGTCCTTTATGTTTCATCCGGTATTCATGGGGATGAACCCGCCGGACCTCTCGGCATTGCGGCCGCTTTGGAGGCAGGAGTTTTCGGGGATGCGTTCGGGTGGATGATCTTTCCGGTGCTAAACCCGACCGGACTCCAGGAGGGCAGGCGCGAAACCCTTGCGGGAGTCGACTTGAACCGTGATTATCGTTCGAGACGGGCAGAAGAAGTGCGAGCGCATTGCGATTTCCTCGAAGCCTCGCCGAAGCAGTTTACGGGGGCTTTGGGTCTGCACGAAGACTGGGAAGCCAGCGGCGGGTATCTCTATGAGCACAATCGCGAGCTGCTTCCAAATCCCTGCCGAGCACTCGTTTCGAGCCTCGAACAGACAATTGGGCTGGAGTCCGGGGAGGAAATCGACGGATGGCCCACTTGCGCGCGGGGATTGATTCACCCTCCGAGCGAGCCGGAATTCAGAGAGGTGTGGCCGGAGCAGATTTATCTTCTCAACCGTTTCACGAAAATGAGTTACACAGTAGAGACACCCAGTGAATTCCCGCTGGTGCGACGGATTTCGGCGCATTTGGAAGCCATCAGGGCTTTTGGCGATCCCGCCTCCTGGAACCCTGTTTCCTTGTAATTCGAATCGAGGATTTGCCAAAGGCGGATTTTTGTCGAAAAAGAGTGTATGGCAAAACAGGAAGGTAAGATTTGGAAAATCGGGGTTACAGGAGGTACTGGATTGATTGGATCTGCCTTGGTGGCGTTTTTGGCCAAGGCCGGACATCAACCCGTGGTGATCAGTCGGTCGGGTGCGGAAGGCACGATTCAATGGAATCCGGATAAGGGCGAGTTTGACGCTACTCCATTGGAGGGTTTCGATGCGGTCGTTCACTTGGCAGGGGAACCGATCGCCCAACGATGGACCGGAGAGGTTCGCGAGCGTATTTATTCGAGCCGGGTAGGGTCGACCCGATTGCTGGTTAAAAAATTGGCGGAGTTGAAGGCCCCTCCGCAAGTTTTCCTTTCGGCGTCTGGGATTAATTATTATCCATCGACCACGATGGGTGCCCGATTGGATGAGTCGGCGAAGGAGGGTTCGGATTTTCTGTCGCGGGTCTGTCAGCATTGGGAGGGAGAGGCCTGCAAGGCGGAGAGATTCGCGACACGGGTTTGTATGTTGCGAACTGCCGTCGTTCTCTCCCCGGATGGGGGGGCTCTCGCGAAATTACTGCCGGTTTTCAAGGCGGGAATAGGGGGAAGGGTTGGCTCGGGAGAACAGCCGTTTCCCTGGATTTCTCTCCAGGATTACGTCGGGGCTTGCTCCCATTTGCTTTTTGATTCGACCCATTCCGGCCCGGCCAACCTGGTGGCTCCTGAGTGCGTGAGTAACCAAGTTTTCACGAAAACCCTGGGGAGTGCCCTCAATCGCCCCGCCATCCTCCCGGTTCCCAAGATAGCAATTCGGCTGGCTTTTGGGGAGATGGGAACTTCAACCCTGCTGCATGGGGTGGACGCGCGGCCCGGCGTTCTGGAGAACGAGTCATATCCATTCCACCACCCGAAACTCAAAGTGGCACTTGCGGAGATGTTCCAGAAGAATTAAGCTCAGAGCCGTGCAGGTGAAAGGGAAAAAGATTCTTGTTGTCGGAGCCGGAATTTCAGGCTTGCTGGCCGCGACTCAGCTTCATCGTTCCGGGGCCATAGTAAAGGTCGTCGAGAAAGGCAGGGGCCTCGGCGGTCGGATGGCGACCCGGCGGATGGAGGGAGCGCGTCTGGATCACGGAGCGCAATTCATGACCGTGCGATCGGAGGAGTTCGGAGAGTGGGTCTCGGAGTGGAAAGAAAGAGGATGGATTCGGGAGTGGTTTCGTAGGGCACCTTCGGATAGCTCTCCTGAGGGACATCCCCGTTATTGTGGAATCACCGGGATGACCGATGTGGCAAAGGCACTCGGCGAGGGCTTGGATGTAGAGCGATCCGTGCATCTGAAATCAACGATATGGACCCCTTCCGGGTGGGCGGCTTTGGCCGAATCGGGGAAGTCTTATCACGCCGATATTCTGATCCTGACTCCCCCGGTGCCACAATCTGTCGAATTGCTACGAAACTCGGGGATTTCCCTCCCGGAGAACGACTGGTCGGAACTCTGCCGGATTGATTATGAACCGTGCTTAACGGGCCTGCTCGTCTTGAATGGCCCAAGCGGCATGCCGGATCCGGGCGGCATCAAGGTGGACGGAGAGACAGTTCTTTGGATCGGGGACAATACCCGAAAAGGGATCTCCCCGGAAGTGAATGCGGTCACAGTGCATAGCTCGGCGGCTTTTGCCCGCAAGTATTGGGATTCCCCTGATGAGGAACGGTTGCCCTTGCTGCTCGAAGCCGCGGCTCCGCACTTGAATGCGGAGGTGAGGTCGGCGGTCATCCACCGATGGCGCTTCAACCTGCCCAAGCGGTTCTGGCGATCTGGATATTTCTGGAACGAGGAGTACCGCATGGGAATGGCAGGCGATGCCTTTGGCGGGGGAAGGGTCGAAGGTGCCGCACTTTCCGGGCTGGGCCTGGCGCGAGTCCTTGGGGCTTAGGTCCTCGAACCGCAAAGGATTCGTAGTCTTCGATTTTTGTGGCTGGAGTTTAAACGTCCCCTCCAGCACGATTGTTCGATGCGGATTATGCTCATGGTGCTTCTCATCACTTTGCTCCTCGTCGGGCTGTTCGGTTTTTATCAAGCGCGAAAACCGTTGGCGGATGGTCTGGATTATCGGAGTCCTGTCCGAGCTTTGGCTCCTGAGGAAGTGAGATTTCTCAGTGATGTTACTGCTACAACTGCGGACGGGGAACCATGGGTCCGACAGGAGATCTTCGCGGAGATCTTTCAGCAGATCAGGAGTGCCGATGGATTTGTGGTAGCCGACTTTTTTCTGATCAACGAATTCGCCGGAGGCGAGCCGGACGAGGAGAAAGGCGTCTCGTTGTCGCAGCGATTTGTGGATGCGCTGGTCGCGGCGAGAGACCGAAATCCCCAGATGCCGATCATTCTAATTTCAGACCGTCTGAATACTCTTTACGGTGGAGTGGAGCAACCTCTTTTCGACATTCTCCGGGCAAACGGAATCGAGGTGGTGTTGGCCGACCTCCGCCAGCTTCGGGATAGTAATCTGATCTTTTCCCCCGTGTGGCGGATATTCTTGCAATGGTGGGGCGAGCCGAAAGGAAGTTTGGTTCCCAATCCGATCGGCG
This sequence comes from uncultured Puniceicoccaceae bacterium, assembly GCA_964633135.1. Taxonomy (GTDB): domain Bacteria; phylum Verrucomicrobiota; class Verrucomicrobiia; order Opitutales; family Puniceicoccaceae; genus Puniceicoccus. The sequence goes on from CAZWFJ010000014.1 coordinate 30,404, forward strand.
AGGGTAGGGTAGGGCTGGCGGCCTTGTTGGAGCTGCTGAACTTTAAGGCCAATCATCGCAAGGCACTGGTGACCGCGACTCAGGATGGTCGCCTCCGGGGGCTTGTAACTTCCGCCAATCCGCACAGCGCGAGCGCGCTCCATGGCAATGTGGCCGTTTCCTTTGAGGGGTCACTGGCCGCCGACCTCATCCGCTCGGAGGAGGCCGTATACAGGATGACGACCGGAGAGGGCTTTCCAGAGGCAGTCGATAGGTATTTGAAAAATGCCTACGAGGATGAGGAAGTGGATGACCGAAGCCTGTCCGGGGTGGTGCTGACCGAGAAGGCCATCAAGAGGGAGTTGCTCGATCGGATTGAGCAGCTCGAACGGGGGGATCGGGCAGATCTGGCTCTTTTCTATTTTTCGGACATGGATCTACGGGATTCCCTTGCCCGGGCGGTGGATCGTGGCGCCTGGGTGAGGCTCCTGCTGGATCCAAACAAGGATGCCTTTGGGCGGCAAAAAAACGGGATACCGAATCGCCAAGTGGCTGGATGGCTTTCGGACCGGGGCGTCGAGGTTCGGTGGTATCGGACCAGCGGTGAGCAGTTCCACTCGAAGATGGCTTTTTTCCAATTCCGCGACGGGCAGAGTTCCCTGGTGTTGGGATCAGCCAACTGGACCCGCCGGAATTTGGACAACTTTAACCTCGAGACTTCCGTTAGCGTGACAGGGCCGAAAGAGAGTCCAGTCTTCGTGGACGCCGGACAGTATTTTTCGCTCGTCTGGACTGGCGGATCCATGCGCAGTTCAGGGGAAGTGGCCGGCAGCCTTGTGACCAGTGTTCCGTTTGCCGAATTTCGCGATCCCTCCACTTTGCGAAAGGTCCTCTACTGGATCATGGAAAGAACCGGGGCGAGCACATTTTAGGGATTTCGCCAGTTGACATTACTTGAGGACACGCGTGTCGAGAGCTTCCGGCGAAAGGGTCGGGTAGTCGAGGATGTAGTGCAGGCCTCGGCTCTCCTTGCGCTGGAGGGCGCATTGAACCATGATATCGGCGACTTGGACCATGTTGCGGAGTTCCAGAAGCATGGGTTCAACCCGGAAATTCCAGTAGTAGTCGTTGATCTCCCGCGAGAGGAGTTGGATTCGCGCCCGCGCCCGCTCAAGTCTCTTGGTGGTTCGAACTATACCGACATAGTCCCAGAGGGTCCGTTTGAGTTCACCCCAGTTGTGAAAAAGGATGACCCGCTCGTCCGAGTCGGTCACGTTGCCGTCGACCCAGGGTGGAAGGTCATAAATTTTCTCCGGGTTGGCCGCGAGGAATCCATCGACCGAATGAACGGCGCGATGGGCGAGGACCAAGGCTTCAAGAAGGGAATTGCTGGCGAGGCGATTGGCACCGTGAAGTCCCGTGCAGGAGACCTCGCCGCAAGCGTACAAACCTTTGAGTGATGTCGCCCCGGAGAGCGATGTCGTCACCCCGCCACAAAGATAGTGGGCAGCGGGAACGACGGGGATAAAGTCCTTCTCGAGGCGCAAGCCATTGGCGAGACAGTGGGCGTAGATGGTGGGAAAGCGCTTCTCCAGTTCTTCGCGGGAGCGGGAGGTAATGTCGAGAAAAACATGCTCGGCTCCCGACCGCTTCATCTCGGAGTCAATGGCGCGGGCAACGACGTCGCGGGGGGCGAGATCTTTTCGCGGATGATACCGTTTCATAAACGCCTCACCAGCACTGTTTCGGAGTATGGCACCTTCGCCCCGGATGGCTTCGCTGATCAGGAATCGTTTCCCGTCGCTGGAAAAGAAAGCGGTCGGATGGAATTGGACAAATTCAAGATTCCGAACTTCGGCACCTGCCCGGTAGGCCATTGCCACTCCGTCGCCTGTGGCGATGTCTGGATTGGTGGTGAACTGGTAGACCTGTCCGATACCGCCAGTGGCCAGGAGAATGGAGGAACTGTGGAGGGCGAACACGCTCCGGTCAGTCTCGTTGAAACAATAAATCCCCACCACGCGGTTCTCTTCACCGTTCGCCTGAAAGCCGAACTTTTTCAGCTTGCGGGTGGTGATCAGGTCAATAGCCATGCAGTGCTCGCGAACTTCTATGCGGGGGTCTTCGTTGATGGCATGAAGAAGCGCTTGCTCTATCGCGCGCCCAGTAATGTCTTTGACATGAAGAATCCGGCGCTTTGAGTGGCCGCCCTCCTTCCCCAGGGAAACGCGACCGTCGTCCAGCTGGGAAAATTCCACGCCGATCTCGATCATCTCCTTGATCCGGGCTGGACCCTCCTTCACGATTTGACGCACGACCTCTTGGTCGCAAAGCCCGTCGCCAGCTTCGAGGGTATCGGCCACGTGCGATTCAAAATCGTCGGTGCTGGAGGTCACACAGGCAATGCCGCCTTGAGCGTAATTCGTGTTTGATTCAGCCCGGTCCTTTTTCGTCACGATGCAGACGGAACGTCCACGCGAGGCGAGTCCAAGGGCAATACTCAAGCCGGCGATCCCGCTGCCGACGACAACGGCGTCAAATTCGGAGGTGTTCAATGGCTATTGGAAAAGGGTTGATCAGAAAACGGGGTCAAAGTTCGATATTGTCAATCAAGCGCACTTGATCAAGCCAGCAAGCAACCGCGATCAGGCATTCTCCCGAGCGGACCTCCTTGACGGGCTGCATCAGCTGCTTATCCACGATCGCGGCGTAGATGATCCGAAGCCGACGGCTGGTGCTCAGGGTATGAGTGACTTCGGCGATGATACGGTCTACGCTCTGAACTCCCTGGTCTGCCAGGGTCTTTCCCTCAGTCAAGGCTTTGTGGATCAGGCCGGCATCCTTGCGCTGTTCGGGGCTGAGATATTGGTTACGGGAACTTTTTGCGAGACCGTCCTCCTCGCGCACAGTTGGCGACACGACCAAATCAATCGGCAGGTGGAGGTCGGCAATCATCTTGCGAATTACGGCACATTGCTGGGCGTCTTTCTGACCAAATACCGCTACATCAGGGCGGACGATGTTGAACAATTTTGCGCAAATGGTCGTGACTCCGCGGAAATGATGGGGGCGGGAAATGCCACAGAGTCCCTTGCTCACAAAACTTTCCTCAATGTAAGTTGAGTAATTCTTCGGGTAGATCTCTTCCTCGTCCGGGGCGAAAAGCACGTCAACACCTCTCGCTTCGCAAAAGGCCTGGTCCTTTTCGAAGTCACGCGGATATTCCTGAAAATCCTCGCTGGGAGCAAACTGCGCAGGGTTTACGAAAAGAGAGACGATTGTGATGTCCGCATTTGCTTGGGCCGAATTGATCAAGCTGGCATGTCCCTCATGAAGAGCTCCCATCGTCGGCACCAAGGCTATCAATCGGCCTTTAATCCGATTGCTGATCGAGGTCGATTGCATTTCGTTGATAGAGCGGATGATCTGCATAAGGCCATGATTCAAAGGGTATTTTTTTCATGTTTTCAAACAAAACCTTTCGATGCCGATCGGAAGGCACCGCAAATTCATCAGAACGCGATGAGCCTATTGGCTTCGCCTCAGCCCAGCTTGGATACCCGGGGAAGAAGAAATTCAGCTTCTACGCTCTACCCAAACAATTTCTTCCGGATTCCCTTCGCCACTGCGAGTCCCCTCCAGTCGCCTCCTTCCATCGGGTGCGCCTTCGGTTCCCGCTTCCCGGGGGGATCTTTTGCCAACTGCTCCTTCACAAAGCTCTCCGAGCCAAGGATCATCCCGTCCACAAAGTACAACACCTTGCCCCGCAGCAAGACGGCCAGGGGCAGCCTCCCCTTCGCCTCCAGCACCCGCGAGGCCTCCTCCGGCGAGATCGACATCTTCCC